>NZ_JBTGNX010000010.1:0-92528 GCF_054332415.1 Haemophilus sp. SZY H56
CACCTATTAAGACTTCAAAATTAAAAAATATTTTTAAAACAAGTCAATCAACAAGTGCCCACACAGATTGTCTGATACATTGTTAAAGAGCAAAAAAAATAAATTGGTCGGCGAGATAGGATTTGAACCTACGACCCACTGGTCCCAAACCAGTTGCGCTACCAAGCTGCGCTACTCGCCGTCAGATTTCTCAACCAAGAGAAATGGGGTGGCTAATGGGATTCGAACCCACGACAACTGGAATCACAATCCAGGGCTCTACCAACTGAGCTATAGCCACCATTGATTTGTTGTTCATCGCATTGACTTCTGGCGCGCTCGACAAGATTCGAACTTGCGACCTTTGGCTCCGGAGGCCAACGCTCTATCCAACTGAGCTACGAACGCGTTACTGCGTCGTTGCGGGGCGTATATTAATGATTTACAAATATCTTGTCTAGCACTTTTTTGAAAAAAAATATCAAAAGATAAATTTTTGTTCAATTTGTATAGAATTTATTATGCATTCGTTTATTTTTAATGCTAAAACGTAAAAAAGGATAGCAAATTGCTATCCTCTTTATTTCATTTATTGCTTGTTACGACGTGCGCGACGTTTCATTCTTCGTACCCAACGGGTGATTTTCCATGCTTTTGTAATTGAATAAGCATAAAGGAAGAATAATACAATAAACGCAATAAACATTGCCCATTCATTAATATAGAAGACTTCGCCTAAAATCCCGATTGTGGCACAAATGGCCGCAAAGAAAGTAATTAATAAAAAGGCTTGGCGAGAGGTTAATCCAGCACGAACCATTAAGTGGTGTACGTGTAAGCGATCCGGGCGGAATGGACTTTTTCCTTTGCGTAAACGGCGATAAATGATGGCCACCATATCAATTAAAGGAACAGCAATAATCCAAAGTGCGGTCACTGGATTCATCGGATGTCCTTTTCCTTGCGTACTTAAAAGTAGAATCCAAATAATCGTAAAGCCGATTAAAGTACTTCCTGCATCGCCCATGAACACTTTATATTTTGGTCCGAACGGAATCCCTAAGTTTAATAATAAGTAAGGCAGAATCGCGACAATTAAACCAAAACTCCAATATGCCATATCCATTTGTCCATCACGGAACATCAAGATACCAATAGCAGCAAATGAAACAATAGACAACCCACCTAGCAATCCATCAATACCATCAATCATATTAAAGGCGTTAATAATTGCGATCGTGGCAAATACGGTAATAATCAATCCGATAGAACCAAGCGTTAATTGGAACGGCCCGAGAATTTGGCCTAAATGATCTAAATAAACATTACCTAAATCGATCATTAAAATCGCAAGAACCGCTTGAATCCCTGCACGTAAGAAAGGGCTAATATCAAAGCGGTCATCTAAGATACCGATTGCGAGTAGAATAAAGATACTGAATATATAAAGATAAGGTAAACGAAGTTGATCCCACTCCATTAAATAATAGCAAAGGTTTCCCATAAAAAGAGAAACACCGCCAATCAGTGGGATCGCACCTTGGTGACGCTTACGATAATTTGGTTTATCAGCCAAGCCAATTTTATTCGCAATTGGTCGCATCACAATCAAGGTTAAAAATGCCCCTAAGAAAGTTACAATAAGACTTAGCATAGTTTTTATCCTAAAAATTTTTTTGCAAAGGATAACATAAAGAAAAATCAGCACACAAAGATTTTTCTCAAATTCAGTTTTTTAGTACAATATGCTTACTATTAATATAAGGATTCAAATCATGACAAAATCAACCGCACTTTTCTCTCGTGCACAAGAAGTTATTCCTGGTGGCGTAAACTCTCCTGTTCGTGCCTTTAAAGGCGTAGGTGGTACACCTGTATTCATTCAAAAAGCCAAAGGCGCTTATATTTACGATACTGAAGGCAAACAATATATCGATTATGTGGGTTCTTGGGGGCCTATGATTTTAGGTCACAACCACCCTGCTATTTTAGATGCTGTATTAAAAGCAGCGGAGAATGGTTTAAGCTTTGGTGCACCAACCCCCTCTGAAATTGATTTAGCGGAATTAGTCTGTGAAATTGTGCCATCTATTGAAATGGTTCGTATGGTAAGTTCAGGTACTGAAGCAACCATGACAGCAATCCGTCTTGCGCGTGGTTATACAAATAGAAGCAAAATCTTAAAATTTGAAGGTTGTTACCACGGCCATTCTGATTCACTTCTAGTAAAAGCAGGATCGGGGGCGTTAACACTTGGTCAACCAAGCTCACCAGGTGTGCCTGAAGATTTTGCAAAACATACATTAACAGCAGAATATAACAATCTTGATTCTGTTAAAAAATTATTTGAAGAATTTCCTAACGACATCGCTTGTGTGATTATTGAACCTGTCGCAGGCAACATGAACTGTATTCCACCAAAAGAAGGTTTCTTACAAGGCATTCGTGAAATTTGTGACCAATATGGTGCACTTTTCATTATTGATGAAGTCATGACGGGTTTCCGTGTTTCACTTGCAGGTGCACAAGCTTATTATGGAGTCACACCAGATCTCACTACATTAGGGAAAGTCATTGGCGGCGGTATGCCTGTTGGTGCAGTGGGTGGTAAAAAAGTGATTATGCAACACCTTGCACCGACCGGTCCGGTTTACCAAGCGGGTACCCTTTCTGGTAACCCGATTGCAATGGCGGCAGGTTTAGCCTGTTTAACTGAATTGAAAAAAGCAGGTAACGAGCAACACCTTGCAGAATTAACCACAAAACTTTGTGATGGCTTAAAAGCATTAGCTCAAAAACATAATGTGCCATTTGTGATTAATCATGTAGGCGGCATGTTTGGCATTTTCTTCACTGACCAAAAACAAGTTACCTCTTATGCAGAAGTCATGAAATGTGATACCGAAAAATTCAAAGTGTTCTTCCATAAAATGCTCGATCAAGGCGTTTATTTTGCGCCTTCTGCTTTTGAAGCGGGCTTTATGTCTTTAGCACATACAAATGAAGACATTGAAAAAACGCTTGCTGCCGCTGATATTGCATTTGCAGCAGTGGCTTAAAATATAAAAGTGCGGTTAATTTTCACCGTATTTTAGCCAAACTAATGAAGTGCTGATTTTTATAGAAAATCAGCATTTTTTATTTTCTCAACTATCCCTTCTCTGCTCTAAAAACACTTAAAGTATAAAAAAACGTCTTTTACCCAAAAGAAGGATGCAAATTCTATTTAATCAATAAAGTTTGATATAAATCACTTTTTTTTTCACTAGCGTATGATAATATTGCCCGCTAATTAAAAATAAGTATGTAAATATGAACATATAGGGGGGGGGGGGAGCGATGAATCAATCATCAATGAGAAGCGATATCTCAAAATTACTACTTTTATTATTTATTATTTTACCTTTAGGTATGGCAATGAGTGTGGGGTTATATGGCTTTATTGTCTGGTTCTTACAATTATATGTAATTGGTTTACCAACCGCTTAGTCAATATAAGGAGCCAAAAATGAAAAAACAAATAAAGTCATTTTTTCTGAAACCATCTAACCGAATTGGACTTGGTGTACTCGTTACGCTTGGTTTTATAGCAGGTGCAATTGCTTGGCAACAATTTAATAATGTCATGGATGCGACAAGCACAGAAGAGTTTTGTGTGAGTTGCCATTCAATGGAAACACCTCTTGAAGAACTTAAACAAACTGTACATTGGAGCAATAACAGTGGCGTACGTGCAACCTGCCCTGATTGTCACTTGCCACATGACAAAACCGCAAAATATGCACGTAAAATGCAAGCAAGCCGCGAAGTATTGGCAGAATTGAGCGGTAAATATAATGAAGAAGGCTCTTTTGAAGAACATCGCGCAGAAATGGCAGAACGCGAATGGGCGAGATTTGCTGCAAATGGCTCTAAAGAGTGTAAAAATTGCCATAGTTACGATCGCATGAACTTTGAAAAAATGTCTAAAGCGGCACAAAAAGCCATGAAACCAGCTGCAGAACGTAATCAAAGCTGTGTCGATTGTCATAAAGGTATCGCTCACCACTTACCAGCTAAAAAAGCAGATGCTGGCAACACATCTAAATTTGAAGCATTCGTAGTGAGTGATATTAAACCATCTCAACAATACTATGCGAAAGCCATTGTGCCATTATTTGCAGATGAATCGTTGACTCAAAATATCGGTCATCTCGAAACAGCCGCTCCAGTTAATGCAGTAAAATCCACCGATAAAGGTGATCTTGTTGAATTGGTGATGTGGCGTAAAGACAAAGGATTTGGACGCATTTGGTATAACCAATTTGGTAAAAATATTACTGATGCGGTATTAACAAAAGAATTTATGCAGTCTGAACCGCAATATACCGTCTTAGAAACCAAAGAAGATCCATTAACGGGCTTAACTTGGCAAAAAGTGAAATTACCGGTATGGATTGCAAAAAATCAATTAATTAGCGATGTAAATACCGTATGGGAAGCGGCAGAAAACGTTTATAAAACACAATGTAGTACTTGTCATAGACAGCCACATGTTGATCATTTTGATTCCAACACCTGGATTGGTCTATTTAAAGGAATGGTTGGTTTCACAAATATTGATGAAGCAACCAGTAAAGAAGTCCTACGTTATTTACAATTACATGCTTCAGATACCGCACCTAAGAAAGAAGAAGGAAAATAGGAGATATCATTATGTTACAAACACGTCGTCAATTTTTAAAAAATATATCTCTTATGGGTGCTGCGTGCGCAATGCCTAGTTGGTTAGTCGCAAAAACACCAACAGATGAAGATATTACTCAATGGAAAATTACTGGCTCTCACTGGGGGGCAATTCGTGCCAAAGTAGAAAACGGTCGAGTCGTTGATGTAAAACCTTTTGAGTTAGATAAATACCCAACAGAAATGATCAATGGTATCAAAGGGCTTATTTATAGCGAATCACGTATTCGCTACCCTATGGTACGTTTAGATTGGCTCAAAAATAAAGAAAAAAGCGACCGCACTTCTCGTGGCGATAACCGCTTTGTTCGTGTCACTTGGGATGAAGCCTTAGATCTCTTCTACGAAGAACTAGAACGCATTCAGCAAAATTATGGTCCTTGGGCATTACATACAGGTAACGTAGGTTGGCGTTCAACTGGACAATTCCATAGCTGCGGTAACCATATGATTCGTGCGATTGCGATGCACGGAAACAGTGTTAGCACAGCGGGCGATTATTCAACTGGTGCCGGTCAAGTGATTTTGCCTTATGTATTAGGTTCAACTGAGGTTTATTCTCAAGGTACTTCTTGGGAAATTATCTTAAAAGAAAGTCAAAACATCATTTTCTGGGCAAGCGATCCGGTTAAAAACTTACAAGTAGGTTGGAACTGTGAAACCCATGAGGCCTATGCTTACTTGGAAATGTTAAAAGAAAAAATCGCGAATAAGCAAATTAACGTGATTAGCGTTGACCCTGTTAAAACGAAAACACAACGTTATTTAAATTGTGAACAACAGTACATTAACCCACAAACTGATGTGCCGTTTATGCTGGCTATTGCGCATGAGCTTTACACCAAAGGGCTATACGATAAAAAATTTATTGATGTTTACACCGTTGGTTTTGAAAAATTTGTGCCGTACTTACTTGGTCAAACTGAAGATCACATTGAAAAAACACCAGAGTGGGCAGCAAATATTTGTGGCGTGGGTGCTGATCGCATTCGTGAGTTTGCCCACATGCTTGCAGGCAAACGTACTCAACTTATTTTTGGTTGGGCTATTCAACGTCAACAACATGGTGAACAACCTTATTGGTTAGGTGCTGTTTTAGCCGCGATGTTAGGTCAAATTGGCTTACCTGGTGGTGGAATTAGTTATGCTCACCATTATAGCTCTATTGGTATTCCAGAATCTGGTGCGGCTATGCCTGGTGCATTCCCATTAAACTTAGATGAGGATCAAACACCAAAATATAATAATACAGACTATAAAGGCTACAGTGCAGTTTTACCTTGCGCCCGTGTCACTGATTCGCTGTTATATCCAGGTGAAACCATTAACTACAATGGTAGCAAAGTGGTTTATGCACCTTATAAAATGGCTATCTTTACTGGTTGTAATCAGTGGCATAGACAGTCTGAACGCAATAAAATGAAAAAAGCCTTTTTAGCGTTAGAAACGATTGTGTCGATCAATTACAGTTGGACTGCAACTTGTCGATTCTCCGACATTGTATTACCAGCCTGTA
Organism: Haemophilus sp. SZY H56; assembly: GCF_054332415.1. Taxonomy (NCBI): domain Bacteria; kingdom Pseudomonadati; phylum Pseudomonadota; class Gammaproteobacteria; order Pasteurellales; family Pasteurellaceae; genus Haemophilus; species Haemophilus sp. SZY H56. The sequence continues at coordinate 6,221 of NZ_JBTGNX010000010.1, forward strand.
CGCCATTTGAGCGTAACGATATTGATGCCTACGGTTCTTATAGCAACCGTGGCATTATCGCAATGCAAAAATTAGTTGACCCACTGTATCAATCCAAACCAGATTTCGAGATTTTTAAAGAACTCTGCCGCCGTTTTGGCAAAGAAAAAGAATATTGTCGCAATATGGATGAAATGGAATGGGTTGAAAAATTATATGAAGATTGCCGAAAAGAAAACAAAGGCAAATTTGATATGCCTCCATTTGCAGAATTCTGGGAAAAAGGCTATGTCATGTTCCCAGAGGGTAAACCTTGGGTAAGACATGCTGATTTCCGTGATGATCCAGAACTGCATGCATTAGGTACCCCATCAGGTTTTATTGAAATTTACAGTAATAAAATTGCGAGTTTCGGTTATTCCGACTGTAAAGGGCATCCAATGTGGTTTGAAAAAGCCGAGCGTTCTCATGGTGGCCCTAATTCAGATAAATTTGCATTCTGGCTACAATCCGTTCACCCAGATAAACGTCTTCACTCACAACTTTGTGAGTCTAAAGAGCTTAGAGAAACCTACAGCATTCAAGGACGTGAGCCACTATTCATGAATCCACAAGATGCAGAAAAATTAGGGATTCAACATGGTGATCTTCTACGCGTATTTAATGACCGTGGACAAGCTATTGTTGGTGCGCATATCTCTGATAACTTCCCAAGTGGCGTTGTACGTTTACAAGAAGGGGCATGGTACTCTCCAGAAGGTGCTGAAATCGGTGCAATTGATACCTATGGTGACCCAAATACCATGACATTAGATATCGGTAGCTCGATGCTTGCTCAAGCTGTATCTGCTAATACTTGTTTAGTCAATGTCGAAAAATACCAAGGCGTTGCACCAAAACCAAATGGCTTTAGCGGAGCAATAGAAGATGCTTAATTTAGATAATCAAGAACGAGCATTTATTTATCAATGGATGGGCTCTTTGTTAAGCAAAGAGCTTACCCAAGAGCAACTTTCTTATTATCAAAATGGGCATTTCGACAGCTTATTTGAGCTTTTAGGAGAAATGGGCTTTTCACAGCAAGTTGATGCATTGCGTAATGCACTAAAATCATTGCAATACGATCAACTTGAACTTGCTGCAGATTTTACTCATTGCTTCTTGTTAGAAGGAAGCTTAAGTGCAATTCCTTATATGTCAGCTTATTTACAAGATGAAGAACTTTCAAAAGCACTCTCACTTGTAGATGGTTATATGCAACACTACAAGCTCAAAGTGAATAAAGCGCAGAATGAACCAAGTGATCATATTGGAGTGCTATTGAGTATTTTTATAAAGCTCATTGAAGATCAAAATAACGAGAAACAAAAAGAATTTGCACAAATTGTTTTACTTAGTTGGATGGATTTATTTCAACAACAAAGTCAGAAAGTAAAATTGAAAAGCCAATTCTACCCTTCTCTTATTGAATTATTCGTATTGTTTCTTAAAAAAGATATTCAATAAATAGCAAAAGTGCGGTTAAATTTAACCGCACTTTTTTATTTCATATTATAAGCATTCATAGAGAACGTTTTCTAATAATCCTCTTTCCTCTTCGGTTAATGCTGTGCCTTTCTCATTTGTTAAAATAAAAAAGTCTTCTGCCTTTTCTCCTACTGTCGTGATTTTTGCATTACAAATATTAAGTTTTAATTCGGTAAAAATTTGAGTAATTTGAGCCAATAAACCGGGTTTATCTAAAGCCACTACTTCTAATTCGGTATGCTCTTTTTTAGTTTCTTTCAAAAAACGTACATCTGTTTTTACGGTGAAGTGTTGCAACTGTCGATTATTTGCAAAAGACATTGACGGCAATTTTTCGCCTAATAAAACAGAGGTTAATACCGTCTCTAATTCTCGGCGACGTTCTGAACGAACCAACTCACCATTTAATTCTGTGATGATAAAGCTGTCGAATACGTAGCCATCATCGGATGTCAAAATTTGCGCATCATGAATACTGAATTTTTTCGCACCAATGGTTGAGGCCACTTTATTAAACAAATTAGCTTGATCGGGACAATAAACGAAAATTTCAGTCCCACCGCTAGAAAAACAATTACTGATTTTAACGAGTACTTCACCATCAAATTCAGCTAATAACTCGGTATGCCACGCAATTTGTTTTGGACTATTTCGTAAGAAATAATCAGATGGGCAATGTTGCCACAACGCTGAAATTTTCTCTTCCGATAATTCTGGTTGTTCTTCGGATAAAATTGCCAACGCCAATTGACGATTTTCAAGGATTTTTTCTTCATTATCTAATAACAAATCCATCCCTTGGCGGAATTGTTGAGCCGTATAATCATACAACGAAGCAAACAAAGAACGTTTCCAACTATTCCATAAAGTCGAATTTGTCGCACAAATATCCGCAACAGTCAGGCAAGTAAGATAATCTAAACGAACACGATTTTGCACATTTTCCGCAAAGTTCATCACGACTTCCGGATCATGAATATCTCGACGCTGTGCGGTAATTGACATGAGCAAATGCTCTTTTACCAACCAGATCATTGTTTCAATTTCTCGACGATCAAAACCATGCAAACGAGCAAAGTCAGCGATATCTTCAGCCCCTAACTCCGCATGATCCCCCCCTCGCCCTTTCGCTATATCATGGAAAAGTGCGGCAACATAGAGCAAAGTGCGGTCAGGAATTTGAGTAAATATTTGATGGCAAATAGGATGTGATTCTGCCTCATCTTCGGCTAAAAAACTTTCCAATTTCAACATCACTCGCAAGGTATGCTCATCCACCGTGTAAATATGGAAGAGATCAAATTGCATCAAGCCTTCAATCCCCTGCCATTGTGGCAAATAAGCCGTTAACACACCATATTGGTGCATTGGGAGGAATGCTCGCTGAATCGCTTTTGGTTGATTAAATAACCGAATAAACTTCTCTCTTGCTTCAGGAATATCACATAATTTCTGTGTCAAACTTTCCAACGCAATCTGTAATTGGCGTAATGTTGAAGAATGAATTTCGGCTTGTTCATGCTGCGTAAGATAGAAAAAAAGATCCAAAATACGATCCAGTGAACGTAAAAACACGTCTTCCTTACGTAAACGCAAACTTTGATTCACTATTTCAAAACCGTCATCCAAATGGTGAACTGATTCCTCTCCGTTTGAAGATAAAAAATGCGCTTTATAATGCTTAATTAGAATATCGGTCAAACGAGAAATCGTGCGTAAAGCTTGGAAAAAACGTTTCATCATTTTTTCGACACCACGATTTCCCTCGCCTTCAAAACCAAGCTTCTCGCTCACTTTAATTTGACGATCAAACAGCAGTCGGTTGTCATAACGTTTTAAAATCAAGTGTAAAGCGAACCGCACTTTGAATAAAAATTCTTGGCTTTCTAATAATTGTTGGTATTCTGATGGGTAAATAAAGCCGCTTTCCAAAATGCCATCAAGGGTCATTTCTCCGGTATGACGTAAGGCGATCCAATATAAAAGGTGAAGATCCCGCAAGCCACCAGGACTGTATTTTAAATCAGGTTCTAAATTGTAACTGGTGTTGTGATAACGCTGATAACGTTCAATTTGCTCTTGAACTTTAGCATCAAAGAATGGTTTTACCGCCCAAAAATCTGGCTTTTTCAATATTTCACCTAACGCATTGAAAAGCGATACATCTCCCGATAAATAACGGGACTCAAGCAAATTGGTTGCAATGGTAATGTCTTGTTTACCTTCCTTTTCACATTCTTCCAAAGAACGAACACTATGCCCTACGTCGAATCCACAATCCCACAAGAACTGCACAAACTGAGCAATTTTTTCTTCTGTTTCAGACTCTCTTTCTTCTTTTGAGAGAATAAGAACATCTAGGTCAGATAAAGGAAAGATTTCTTGTCTGCCATAACCTCCTACTGCAATTAAGGTGAGATGAGCTTTATCTAATTCAAATTGCTGCCAAAGCTGTTTTAACAAATCATCATAAAACTGTGTTCGGTTAGCGATCAGATTAAAAATGGAATAATCAGCAAAATGCTGACGTTCAAATTCCTTCAAATTTTCACGCTGGATTTTGACCGCACTTGGCGTGAGTGGAGAATCGAAATGATAAGGAAAAAGCATAGGTATTCCACAAACAAAACAATTATAAAAAAAGCCCACTATCGTAGGCTTTTAGCTGAATTTAAAGATTATTCATTATACGTTGAATTCGGCCTTCCGCAATTTCTTCATCGCGAATTGTCATCACTTCACAACCATTTTCGGTCACCACAATTTGGTGTTCATATTGCGCTGAATGGCTACGGTCTTTGGTTTTTACCGTCCAACCATCGCCCATTAAACGCACTTCTTTTTTACCCGCATTGATCATTGGTTCAATGGTAAATACCATACCTGGTTTTAAAATCACACCACCATCGTCAGCATAATAGTGCAACACTTGTGGTTCGCAGTGGAATTCAGTTCCCACACCGTGGCCGCAATACTCACGCACCACGCTAAAACCTTGGCTTTCCGTATATTTTTGTACCGCTTTACCAATTTCATTTAAACGAATACCAGGCTTAACCGTACGTAATCCCACATAAAGCGCTTCTTGTGCCGCTTCAACCAATTTTTGGCTACGAATATTGGTTTCTCCCACGACATACATTTTAGAGTTATCACCGAAATAACCATCTTTTATTACGGTCACATCAATATTGACAATATCGCCCTGTTTTAATTTTTTATCGTCGCTTGGAATACCATGGCAAACTACTTCATTTATAGAAATACAGGTTGCTTTCGGGAAACCATGATAATTTAAGCAAGCAGGAATCACTTTTTGTACATTCACCATGTAATCATGACAAATGCGATCTAATTCACCTGTGGTCACCCCTTCTTTGACATAAGGTTCGATCATGACCAAAACATCGGACGCTAATTTACACGCTTCACGCAACTTAACAATTTCTTCTTCCGTTCTTAATGGAATGCCCATTATTTCTCCTTATTTAATTCTGATTTATTCGCATATAATAGCACTAATTCCGTGAAAAATCTTGAATGAATTAACAGGTTATTAGATAATACAAGGATTATTTTTAGGAAAGTGGGGATAGAGATATGTCAGATTTAGATATGGCCGTGCCGCTAACTTTTACTGATGCGGCAGCCAATAAAGTAAAAAGTTTAATTAGCGAAGAAGAAAACAACGAATTAAAATTACGCGTGTACATCACCGGTGGTGGCTGTAGTGGTTTCCAATATGGTTTTACCTTTGATGATAAAGTTAATGAAGGTGACTTAACTATTGAAAAATCCGGTGTGCAATTAGTGATTGACCCAATGAGTTTACAATACTTAATTGGCGGTACTGTGGATTACACTGAAGGCTTAGAAGGTTCTCGTTTTGTGGTGAACAATCCTAATGCAACCAGCACCTGTGGTTGCGGTTCGTCATTCAGCATTTAATATGGATTTTCAATTTACCTATTATCTAGGCAATGTGCACGCCAAATGTTCAATGGAACACATTGCGCTAGCCAATTGGTTTAATTCAGAAGTGCGGTCAAATCCTCAAGCGTTTTTGACCGCACTTTCTGCCTGTGAGCAGATTAAAAATAATGATGAAGTCACGTTAATTGGTTCAGAATACACCCTTTTTATCAATACCGATGAAGTGATGATTCGCGCCAATAACCTTGCGATTGAAACAGATGAAATTTTAGAAGACGACTTCCATTATTATGATGAAGAAAGCATCGCCTTCTGCGGTACAACAGACTTCATCCACTTTCTTAATGCCTATTTTGAATTTATTGCTTAACCTCATTCTCTGAAGCTAACTATTATGTCGGAAACGGAAAACACCTCTCCTGAACAACAAGAAACACAAGCGCCAGATAAGCGACGTTCTTGTAAAATCTTTTTAGCTAAAGCAGCCTTTACTTTAGGGACGCTTGCTGTATTTTATGGTGGCTATTTAGACTGGCAAATTCGCTCAAAAATGGATGGCCAAATTTGGCGTTTACCGGCAGAAGTGTATAGTCGTTTAGAAAGCGTAAAACTTTCTGATAACCTTTCTTTTGACGAAGTGATTCAAATCTTACTCGATAACGAATACCGTCAAACCACAATGATTGCAGCACCGGGAGATTTTAAGCTCGAAGAGGATACCATCGTGTTACTTCGTCGTGCGTTCCCTTATCCTGACAAACCAGAGCCACAACGTGTATTACGTTTACGTTTTACCGATAACAAACTTTCTCGTATTGAAGACTTGGTCAACGTAAAAGCCGTTGATGAATTCCGTCTTGCGCCTAAATTAATTGCCATGTTGGAATCAGATAATGAAGATCGTTTGGCGATCCCATTACAACAATACCCTCGCTTACTCATCGATGCCTTATTACTCACAGAGGATCGCCGCTTTTATGAGCATAACGGGATTAATCCAGTGGGTATTGTGCGAGCGATGATTGCCAATATTAAAGCTGGTCAAACGGTTCAAGGCGGCAGTACACTCACTCAGCAATTAGTTAAAAACCTATTTTTATCCAGAGAACGTTCCCTGACACGTAAAGCCAATGAAGCCTTAATGTCATTGGTGTTAGATTGGCGATATGATAAAAACCGTATCTTAGAAACCTATCTGAACGAGATTTACCTTGGTCAAAATGGTGATATTCAAATTCACGGTTTTGCGTTGGCGAGCCAATTCTATTTTGGTCGCTCCATCCGTGAAATTAGCCTTGACCAAATTGCCCTTTTAGTCGGCATGGTGAAAGGTCCATCCCTTTATAATCCATGGCGAAATCCACAATATGCACTCGATCGCCGAAATGTGGTGTTAAAACTGATGCTTGATCACCAAATGATTGGGGATGAGTTGTATGAGATGTTGAGTAAACGTCCATTAGGCGTGCAAGCTAAAGGTCAAATTTCTCGTAAATACCCTGCTTTCATTCAAACATTGCAAGCCGATCTTCGCCGTCAATTAGGGGAAAATAAAACCTCTGCGCTACTTGGTGCGCGTATTTTCTCCACTATGGATTTAAAACAACAGGAACAAGCTGAAAATGCTGTGGTGAATACGGTCAATCATTTACAACTACAAACCAAAAATCCACACCTTGAAGGTGCCATGATTGTGGCGGATTATCACCTGGGTGAAGTACGTGCTGTCGTAGGTGGATTACAAACAAAATATGCCGGATTTAACCGTGCGTTAATGTCAAAACGTCAAATTGGTTCTTTGGTAAAACCATCCATTTATTTGACCGCACTGATGAATCCGGAACAATTTCGTTTAAATACGCCAATTCAAAACCAGCCAATCACGATTTATGTTAAAGGTAGCCAACCTTGGCAACCTCGTAACTACGATCGCAAATACAGCGGTTCGGTGATGTTGATGGATGCCCTTGCTCGCTCGATGAATATTCCAACGGTAAATATTGGGATGAAAGTCGGTTTAAGCAAAGTGATCAATACGCAAAAAGCCATGGGCTGGGATAATGTAGCGATTCCAAAAGTACCTGCAACCTTGCTTGGTTCTTATAGTATTTCACCTTATGATGTGACCAAACTCTATCAAACCATTGCAAATCAAGGTGGCAAAATTGAGTTAAGTACCATTCAAAGCATTGCTGATCGCCAAGGGAATATTATTTACGAACACAATACGGTGCCGGATCAAGTGGTACCGAGAGAAGCGGCTTATCAAACCTTGTATGCGATGCAACAAACCGTAGAACGTGGTACCGCGCGTAGCTTACAAAATGATTACGCGGATCTTCGTCTTGCAGGTAAAACAGGCACCACCAATGATGCCCGTGATACGTGGTTTGTCGGTATTGATGGTAAAAATGTCAGCACCATTTGGCTAGGTCGTGATGATAACGGTGAAACCAAATTGACGGGAGCCTCAGGTGCATTACAAATCTATAAAGATTATTTAAACCGTGTCGTTATTGAAAAACTAAAACTCGGACAACCTTCTACGATTAAATGGGTTGGCATTAATGCTTACGGCAGTTGGAGTTGTGGTAGCAGTCGGACAATCCCTGTGTGGATAAATAAAGATCAAAACTTCTGTGCGTCTGCGCCAACGACGAGTACGGCAACTGCTACAGCGGCGCAGACTACACAATCGCCACAACCTGAACAACCAGAATCACCAAAACAAGAAAGTGTATGGGATGTGTTAGATAATAAAGCGCCTGTTGAAGAAGCCGCACCCACTCAATAAACTCGCTTATTTTTGACCGCACTTTGATATCGCCATAAAGCGCCTAACAAAGGCGCTTTATTCTTTTAAGCATACAACCGTCCTCTAAACATTTCTGACTCTTGTGAATTTTTTGATCTTCATCACAAAAATAGGAATTATTCATTGTCATTTTACTGATATCAAAGTATAATTATTAATAGGAATTAATTTCATTTGAGGTAAATAGGCGATGCTATTCCGTTCTATTCGATTTTTCTTTTTAATTTTTTCACTCGCCTTCTCTTCTTCACTCTTTGCACAAGACGACTACCAACAGTGGGTTAATGATATTACGTCACGCTTAGATAAAACCGCTCAACTTGTCCAGCAAGGTAATACTGATGATGCTCGCACTGAAGTGCAAATGGCTTATTTTGAAGTGTTTGAAAATCTAGAAGGTCCAATTCGTATCAATTTCTCGGCACAAAAAAGTTACCAAATGGAAGCGACTTTTGGTGAGATCCGTAAAATGATCGGTGAAGGCAGTTCACAACAAGAGATTCAAGCTAAAATCGATCAGCTCAAAAAAGAATTACAAGAAGTGTTGCCATCATTGATTGAAGGTCATCAGCTCAATGCCGATGGTCAACATGGTGTTTATGATAATCAAGCGATTGCCCCTTATTGGCAACAAAGTTTTAAAACCATTGATGATTTGCTCGCTCAAGGGCTCGAAGCGTATCAAAATGGTGATCTCGCTAACGCGAAAAAATTGTTCCAACAAGCGCAATACGATGGCTATAAAAATTCAGAAATGGAAATGTCCATTCGCCAAAATCGCTCTGCAGAAACTTCAGCGGCGATTAATCAACAGTTTTACAACATCATCCGTTTAAGTGAACAAACCGATCAAATCACAGAGATTGGTTATCAAAGTACGCAATTATTACAAGATATTGAAGAAAACTTGCCTAACCTGCCAACGACACGTGAAGAACAAAATGTTCAATCCAATGCAGCGCAGCAAGCAACAGATAATCAACAAGAGCAAGATTGGAATAAGATTAAACAAGAGATCAACCAACGTATTCAACAAGCTATTGCGCTCTATCAACAAGGTGAAAGCAAAAAAGCAATTCTTTCTGTACAAGACACCTATTTTGATGTGTTTGAAAGCAGTGGTATGGAGAACAAAATTGGCTCTCGTGATAGCAACTTTAAAGCGGAACTTGAAGGCTACTTTACCCGTCTAGTCAGCTTAATGAAAGCTGAACAAAGTGATAAGTTACAAGCGCAAGCTGATGGTTTAGACCTGAATCTAACTAAAGCGGTTGATATGTTACAGGGCGGAGAACAAAGTGATTGGTCTATGTTCTTATATAGCCTTTTAATCATTCTTCGTGAAGGTTTGGAAGCCTTATTAATTGTTGCGGCTATCGTGACTTACTTAATTAAAAATAACCACCAAGATAAATTGCCAGTTATCCGCCAATCTGTTTATGTGGCATTAATTGCCAGTGTGGTTACCGCATTTATCTTCCAACTTATCTTTGAAAATTCCGGTCAAAACCGCGAATTGCTCGAAGGCTTTACGATGATTTTTGCTGTAGTCATGCTCTTTATGATGAGCTACTGGTTATTGTCCAAAGTCGAAGCACAAAACTGGAAACGTTATTTAGAAGGCAAACTCTCAACTGCCCTCACTACTGGCTCACTCATCGGCTTATGGCTTACCAGTTTCTTAGCCGTATATCGTGAAGGGGCAGAAACCGTATTGTTCTACTATGCCCTCGTGGGTGATGCGAAAAGTGCGGTCAGTTTTATCTATCTTTTCGCAGGTATCATTGTCGGTGTAATTATTCTCACCATTTGCTACTTCGTGATGCGTTATACCGTGGTGAAATTACCGCTTAAACCATTCTTTATGTTCACGGGTTCTTTCATGTATTTAATGGCCTTTGTATTCGCCGGTAAATCTGTTTTAGAACTCATTGAAGGCAAACTTTTCGAGCCAACGCTGATTAGCGGTGTGCCTGAAATTTCGTGGTTAGGTATTTATCCTTATATGGAAACCCTAATCCCACAAGCAATCTTACTCATCGCAGCCGTATTTGCTCTGTTTATTATGAAATATCAAAGCAAAAAAGCCGCGTAATACCCAACAATCCTTTAGGAGAAAAACAATGAAAAAAGCACTTTTAGCAACAGCATTATTTGCGGGTATTTTTACCGCGTCTACTGCAAACGCATTCCAAGAGTACCCAATCGGTGAAGCGGTAACCATGAATGAAATGGAAATTGCGGCGGTTTATCTCAAACCAATCGATATGGAACCTCGTGGTATGGGTTTACCTGCGGCAAAATCAGATATTCACTTAGAAGCGGATATCCACGCAGTAAAAGGTAACAAAAATGGCTTTGGTGATGGTGAATGGATGCCTTACTTAACCATCAACTATACTTTGGTAAATGCTGATACGGGTGAAAAACAAGAAGGTACTTTCATGCCAATGGTAGCGGGGGATGGTCCTCACTACGGTGCAAACGTGAAAATGATGGGCGTAGGTAACTATAAATTAACTTACCACATCGATCCTCCATCAAAAGCGGGTATGCACCGTCATACCGACTCTGAAACGGGTGTAGGTCGTTGGTGGAAACCATTTGATGTAAGCTATGAATTCAAATTCACTGGCATCAAATAATCTCAGGTAAACATTGATTTTACCGACTTGCCTTCCCTTGTATTTCAGGGGAAGGCAATAGCATTTCATTTAACCTTAAAATATCGTCTGTTTTATCCTATTAAATGGTCAAACTATGAATTATTTTTTTACTTTCCTGCTTCAAGCACTTTTACCTTTTTCATTATTGCTCGGTGTTTATCACAGTAAACAATCCACTGTGAGTGCGAAAAAAATAATTTGGCTTAGCCTATTCGGTTTTATTGCCGGTATCGTACTGCGCCTTAGTTTACCTACGGGACAAATCACCAATTTAATCGTTAATGGCGTGATATTGACGCTGTTGACTATCTTTGCCTTATGTTTAATTTTCGGCAAAGGTCGCTTACCTGCCTTTTGGCAAACGGTATTAATGCTCATCGCTGGAAGCTTCTGGGCAAAAGATCCTAACATTACCGCTCTCGTTTCTACTGATGTTATCAATACCGATTCGATCTTACATATAAGTGCGGTCATTTTTGCCTTTGTTTTTTGTCTATGCTTACAAGGCTGGATCTATTTACTTCTAAAACAAGCGGTAAAAACACAACAAAAATCAACCGCACTTTTAAAAGGTGCTATTAGCCTTCTCTTAGTTTGCTTGCTTGTTCCACTTATCGGTGAACTCTTATTAATTTTAATGAAACTTCAGGTGCTTGAACTTACCAAGCCTCGTTTAAGTTTTGTTGCGAAATCAGGCGAAATCACTCGTTGGTTAAATTACATCTGTGCAACATTGCTCTTAGTTGTACTTGCCATCTTTTACGGCAAAATTCATTTATCACGCAAGCAACAAGTTAATACCACACAAGAACCGATTGAAAAACGCCAAAAATTAGCTGCATTACGTACCTCTTCTCACCTACTCGGTTGGGGCTATTTAGCTTTAGCGATTACTTTTGCAACGCAACTTTATTGGGAGCAAATTGCTTCTCGTCCCCCACAACTTTCAGAAGCAATTCCTGTTACCTTAGATGACAAGCAACAAGTTCGCATTCCGATTGAGCAAGTAAAAGACGGCAAATTACACCGTTTTGTTTGGATTGCTGATGATGGTAAAGCTGTGCGTTTCTTTGTCATTAATCGTCAGCCAGATAAATTGAGCTTAGCCGCAGTATTTGATGCCTGCTTGCTTTGTGGTGACCAAGGCTATGTGATGGAAGGTAACCAAGTCGTTTGCGTGGGTTGCGGCGTACATATGTTTATTCCATCTATTGGTAAACCGGGTGGCTGTAATCCTGTACCGATTGAAGATTGGCAACAAACTGAGACTGAAATTCTCATTAATCGAACCAGCTTAGAAGAAGGGCTGAATTTATTTAGCACGATTGTTGAAATCGATGTAAAAGATCCTATTAGTGGCACCCAAATGAAAAACACTAAAACAGAGCACAAATATAATTACGAAGGTAAGACTTACTTCTTTGAAAGCGAGAAAAATCTTGATTTATTCCGTGATAACCCTGAAAAATATTTAGGTAAGGGGGAATAATGCTAGCAAGAATGTTATTCCAATCTTGGCGTTTTAGCATAAAACGTAAATTTTTAGCCGTGGTGACTATTTTCTTGGCTGCGGGATTAGTCTCTGCGCTATTAGCTGTTTCTATTGATATCGGCGACAAAATGGCGAAAGAACTAAAATCTTACGGTGCCAATATTTTAGTTGAACCTGCGAGCAATGCAGCCTTGCCTGGCGAACTCAGCCATAACACAGATTTAAGTAGCCAAGATTTCCTCGATGAAAAAGAACTGCCGAATATTAAAGATATTTTCTGGCGAAATAACATTGTGGGATTTGCGCCATTATTAAGTGCAGATGTGAAAGCAGAAATTCTTTCTGCAAAAACGTATGAAAAATCGACCGCACTTGAACAAATTAATGTGCTTGGTACATTTTTCGATCACAACATTCCTGTACCAGACGAAGACGATTTCCATACTGGCCAAAAAATTATTAGCCCTTATTGGCATGTTCAAGGAGAATGGGTAAACGATCTTGAAATGCCTGAAGGTGAATTTATTCCTGCGATCATTGGTGAACAATTAGCACAACGAACTGGGTTAAAACAAGGCGATAAAATCAAGCTCCACTATCAAAATGATGAACTTGATAATCAAAGTGCGGTTGAAATTACCGGGATTTTATCTACTGGGGGCGCTGAAGATAATCAATTAGTCATGCCACTCAATGCCGTGCAAAAATTACTAGGTTTAGAAGGAAAAATTCAAGCGGTTAAAGTGTCTGCGCTTACTGTTCCGGAAAATGATCTTTCTCGCAAAGCACGTGCCAATACCGATGCATTGGATGCTGAAGAGTACGATCGTTGGTATTGTACAGCTTATGTTTCGTCTATTTCACATCAGTTAGAAGAAGCTATCTCTGGTGCTATTGTTCGCCCAATTTGGCAGGTTGCCGCATCAGAAGGTGTAGTCATTGGTAAAATCCAGTTATTGCTTGCTGTCGTGACTCTTGCTGCCTTAATCGCCGCTGCTATGGGCATTGCCTCATTAATGAGTACTGGGATCATTGAGCGCTCAAAAGAAATTGGTCTAATGAAGGCTTTAGGCGCATACCAATGGCAAATTGCTTTATTATTTTATTGTGAAGCCATTATCAGTGCCTTAATTGGTGGCACTCTTGGTTGTATTGCAGGTTGGGGCTTAGCAAGATTTATTGGTTCAGCGCTATTTGGCGTACCACTGAGTTTCGCTTGGATTGTCATCCCTTGCGTATTGATGCTGTCTATTTTAATTGCTGTGGTGGGCACTTGGTTCCCAGCCCATCGTATTGCCAAACTTTACCCTGTGGAGGTGCTGTATGGCCGCCAATAAAAGTATGTTTTGGCGTTTAATCTTCCAAGCATTACGCCTACGTTTACAACGGGTATTTATTATCTTCTCTGCGTTGACTGTCGGTGCGTCCATTGTGACCGCAATGGCTGCAGTATATTTTGATATTAATACCAAAATGAGCCAAGAGCTCCGTACTTTCGGGGCAAACTTTTACATTGGGGCTGCCAATGGTGGTTTGATGAAAGAACGCCAATTAAAACAAATTCTTCATCATGCACCGGATAATTTTATCACCGCTGCCAGCCCTTATTTATATGGTGTTGCACGAAGTGATTTAGAAAAAATCGTGATTATGGGCGTGTGGTTTGAAGATATGCGTGTGCTCGCGCCTTATTGGCAAATTACCGGTTCGTCCATTAATGTGAATTTTGACGATCGCCATGCCATGATTGGTAAAACCTTAGCTGAACGTCTTAATTTAGGCGTTGGGAGTAAGTTAAAGCTTTCCAAAAATGCCGTCGAAAAACATGAATTCACGATAAAAGGTATTGTTGAGGCAGGCGATGCCACAGACAACATGTTAATCGTTAGCTTAGAATTTGCACAAAGTTGGTTAGATAAAGAAGGATTGGCAAACAACGCCTTGCTCAATGTCAAAAATGAACAAGGTAACGTTGCACAATTTGCCCAAGACATTATGCAACGCCAACTCGATCTAACTGCTCGACCAATTCGAAAAGTCTCAGCGTCTGAAGGGCAGATTTTAGATAAAATTAAAGGATTGATGGGCTTAATCTCATTAGTCATTTTGATTCTCGCTACCCTTTGTGTGAACACCACGTTGATTGCGATTGTTGGTGAGCGAGCAAAAGAATTTGCACTACAAAAAGCCTTAGGTGCTAAACAAAGTGACATCATTAAACAGATTAGTACTGAGATTCTGATCATTGCACTTTGTGCTATTGTTGCGGGACTGATTCTCGGCTACATTTTGGCACAATTACTTGGATTAACCGTATTTAAATCTTACATTGATATGCGTCTACCGGTTATTCCTATTACTATCGTCTTATCGTTATTGGTTGCCTTTATTGCGGTGATTGTACCAACCAAACGCGCTTTAAATATTCAAACCGCAAATGTGTTGAAAGGGGAATAAAATGAGTGAATTTGTGATTGAAACGCAACATTTATATAAACGATTCGGGCAAGTCACTGCTTTAGAAGATATTAATATTCAAATTCGCCAAGGTGAATTTATTGCCATCATGGGGGCATCGGGTTCCGGTAAAACCACGCTCATGAATATTCTGACCGGTTTAGATACCGCCAGTGAAGGTAAAGTCATTTTAGATGGTGTCGATGCAGCCCAACTGGATGAAGTAGGTCGCCAACGTTTCCGAGCGGAAAAAATTGGTCTAGTTTTCCAACAATTCCATTTAATTCCTTATTTGACCGCACTTGAAAATGTGATGCTCGCACAGCACTATCACAGTGTGATTGATGAAGCGGCGGCTAAAGCGGTACTCGAGCAAGTGGGACTAGGTCATCGTATTGATCACCGTCCAAGCCAACTTTCCGGAGGCGAACAACAACGGGTATGTATTGCTCGTGCATTAGTGAACCAACCTCCGGTCATTTTTGCCGATGAACCTACGGGTAACCTCGATGAAAAAAATGAAGCGCTTGTACTGGATTTACTACAAGAGTTAAATCGTCAAGGTAGAACCATTGTGATGGTTACACACAATCCTGAATTGAGTGAGTTAACCAATCGTGTTATTTATCTCCACCACGGAAAATTTGTAAAAGAGGACATTCATGAAAAATAAATTCGTAAAACTACTTGCGATAAGTGCGGTCATTTTTGGCAGCGTTTCTTGTAAAGACGAAGTTGCGGCTATTGGTCAAAAAGCGCCAGACATCGCTGCCTATGATTTACAAGGTAAAGAGGTGAAACTTGATAATTGGCAAGGCACTCGCCTACTGACATTCTGGTCTGAAACCTGTGGTCGATGTGTCGCTGAGTTAAAAGAATTTGAAAAATTGGCTGAAGCTAATCCAAATAAAGTTCAACTTATCGCTATTAACGTAGATGGTGATAAAGTGGATACCAAAGCCGTAGTCGCCAAACGTCAGCTTATGCTGCCAGTTATCAAAGACCAATTAAAAATCACAGCGGAACGCTATCAGCTTATTGGCACGCCAACAAGCTTTGTGATCACACCTGAAGGCAATATTCAGGCTAAATATGAAGGGGCGATTCCCGCAGCAGATTTAGATAAATTATTTAAAGGCTAGCCAAAATGCAAAAACGAATTTACTTACTCTCTATTTTTTTACCCGTTTTAGGCTTTTTATTTGCGGCTCCAGCCCTTTCTGCCGAAGCTGACTTAGTGAAAGCAGAAAAGGTATATAAACGGTCTTGTGCAACTTGTCATGGAAAACAAGGCGAAAAACCAGCAATGGGTGAATCAAAAATCATTAATCAGCTAAAACCAGAAGAAATTTCAACCGCACTTTCAGAACGAAAAGCAGGAAATATTCCTAGCGCAGGAAGCCCTGCAAAACAACGTTTAAGTGAACAAGATATTCATAATTTAAGTGAATATATTCAAACACTAAAATAGTTTTTGAAATTTTTTTAAACTAATTTTAGAATGTAAGGTCTTAGAAAGGGCTTAATTTTTATAAGCTAAGAAGTTTTTTATATATCAATAAAGGATTGTTTATGAACAAATTTACTAAAATCAGTGCAACTGCATTATTTGCATTATTCTTAACTGCTTGTGATAAACCAGCAGATAAACCAGCTCCGGCAAAACCTGAAACTACTCAGCCTGCGCCAGAAGCTAAACAAGAAGCAGCAAAACCTGCTGAAGCGGCTAAACCAGCTGAAGCAACTCCTGCTCAAGAACAAGCTGACTACAACAAATTACTTGAATGGAATGCAAGCCAAGCTCAAGCTCAAATGACTGCACAACAAAAACTTCAATCTGATTTAGCTGCTGCGGTTGAAGCAAAAGATGAAAAGAAAATTGAAGAAGCAATCAAAACTTTCAATAAAACGGTTGAAGATACTATTGCAAGCTTAGATAAATTAGAAGTTGCTTCACCTTCAGTGAAAAACATCAAAGATCAAAATAAAGAAGTACTTGCGTTATCAAGTGAATTATTAGTTGATCAATTAAACTTAGCAACTAAAGCACCAACTGAAGAACAAACTAAAGCTTACCAAGCTAAAGTTGAAAAACTACAAGCTGCAGTCGCTAAATTACAAAAAGACGGTGCTGATTTAGCACAAAAATTTGCACCTGCAGCACCAGCTGCTCCAGCTGCAAAATAATTAAGCGTTAAAGATGAAAAAACCTTACTGTAACAAGTAAGGTTTTTTTATTTATAGCTAGACAGCATCTACCTATAAAATAAGATGCGCCAATCATTAAACTGGCGCATCGATTTCAATAATTATTTTACTTGAGCAAAATATTTTTCAAGACGACCTTTGTTCGTCATGGATTTCTTCTCAAGATCTTTCACCACTTTCTCCGCTTGTTCTTTGTTTGGTAGATTATCACCCACTTGAATCACACCATTCATATTCATTGAACGGTGTACTGGACAACTATAAACATACACACCTTCTTTATCTAAAGTGATCGTAAGCTCCTGATCTTCTTCAGATTGGAATTTTTGTGCACCTTCAGGAATCGCTTTACTGTGTACAAAGTGGCTTTTATTTTCTGGACGAAATGTCACTGTATCACCTGGTTGAACTTTTAAATAACCCGGTTCAAAAACCATTGAGCCTTCACTATTTGAATTTAACATTTTAATGTCATAATGTGCGGCTTGAGCAGCAAAACTTAAACCTACTAATGCTGCAAGTACAATTTTCTTCATTTTCATTTCCTTCTTAAGAATGTGCTGATTTACGTTGTGGACGAACCACTGCAAACCGGCACTACATTGCAATAATTCAACGTTTACATGATACAAACGATTAATGGTTTCGACTTGTAAAACATGATGAGCATCGCCTACGCCTTGCACTTTATCTTCACCAAGTAAAATCAACTCATCTGAAAATTGAGCGGCAAGACTTAAATCATGTAATACCATTATAGTAATCAGATTTTTCTGTTTCGTATAGGTGTAAACTTATTCTAATAGATTAATCTGATAATTATTCTTCGTAAGCTTCGTCAGTTAACGTTTTTAAGAATGCTTCTAATGCATTAATCTCTTCATCTGTAAGCGGTTTGGCTTTTAAAACATCAGGATTAATGGTTGGAGCATATTCGGCTTTATCCCACGCTTTTCCTGTTTCAGGATTGATTTTACGATTAGGATTATTAAAACTGTCTTTAAATAGCAAAACGGTTTTTAAATCACGGAAAACGCCGTTATGCATATAAGGTGCTGTGACACCAATGTTACGCAATGTTGGCACTTTAAATTTACCTTTTTGCTTTTCATCGCCTTTTACCATTGGATTATCCAATAGTCCATTATCCACATAATCAGCCGCAAGTTTATTTAACTTAATTAACGCTTGGTTACTTGGCACGCCGATATTGTAATAGCGATAATTCGTAAAGGTCTCTTTTACTGAATTCGCGTCACTTGATTGATGGCAATTACTGCAGTTTGTTCGTGTTTTATCGAAAAATAATGCCTTACCTTCCGATTCAAGTGCGGTCAATTCCGCTTCATTTTTTAATGCACGATCATATTTTGAAGAGAATTGCGCAAATAATTCATGCTTTTCGAACTCTGCAATGGCTTTTTCCATAATGGCATAGATTCTGTCGGTATCAGCCCAAATACTTTCACCATAAATATCTGTAATTGCCTTGTAATAAATTGAATTTGCTTTTAGACGTTCGACAATCGATTTTTTATCTGGCATGCCCATTTCCACTGGATTAATAGGTGGACCACCTGCTTGCTCGGCTAAATCTTTTGCACGCCCATCCCAGAATTGTCCGCCAACATAATCTTGAGTTTTTTCATCAAAATGAAAATCTGGTGAAAACATCGCATAAAGTGCCGTGTTGGCATTGCGATTACCATGAAGATGCGGATTATCTCCCTCGGAGACCATTTGATTTGCCGAATTTTTACGTTGATCCACAAAGGCCGTACCCGGGTTGTGACAAGTTGAGCAGCTTTGTGTTTTATTAAAAGAAAGCGATTTATCAAAAAACAGCACTTCACCCAATCCTTGATAATTCAATTCTTTTCCTTTAGCTTGATCAGCTAAGGTATAATTGCTCTGTATCAAAGGTGCAAACAATAAAATAGAAAGCCATTTTTTTTGCATCGTGTTCTCCAAATATTCAAATTATAGATAAAAAATAATCCAACAAAGCTTTGCTGGATTATAAAAGGAAAATAATTTTCTACAAGCCGGTGGCCATCTTAATGCGATCAGCAAACATACCAATACTCACGCCGAAATAGTTTGATTTGTTCCAATCTAAAATTGTGCGGTAGTTATTGGAGACCAAGAATGCACGGCCAACTTCTTTATCGGGACGAACTAACCAAAGATCGGCTTGCGAAAGTGCGGTCAATTTATCTTGTTCTTGTTGGCTGAAGCTCGCTAAGGTGATACCTTTGGATTGCCAGTCACTTAATGAACGAGCTTTGTTTTTCTCAATGCCTGAAAGCGATAAATCTAATGGTTGATTTAATGTGACTTCAACGCCCCAAGGCAATTTGTTATCCCAACCTACAGTGTGAAGATAATTTGCAATTGAAGCAAACGCATCAAATTGGTTCGTCCAAATGTCCTTCACACCATCATTATTACCATCTGCCGCATAATTCAAGAATGCACTTGGCATAAATTGAGTTTGTCCCATTGCGCCCGCCCAAGAGCCTAACATTCTGTGACGTTGAATATGATCACGTTCTAACATTTTCATCGCATTCACAAATTCTTTACTGAATAAGGCTTCACGTCTGCCATCAAATGCTAATGTGGCTAAAGCGGAAAGCACATCATAGCGACCTTGGTAGTGACCAAAGCTACTTTCCATACCCCATAAGGCAAGGATATATTCCTGTTGAACACCATAACGTTGGCTTGCTTGTTGTAATGGCGCTTGGACTTCCCAATAACGCTCTGCGGCAATATCCACTTTGTTTTGAGTCAGTACTTTATTCAAATAATTGGTTGTGCCGTTTGGATTGGGTAATTGAGGTTTATCTGCACTACGTTTACTTCTACCCGCTTGTGCACGATCTAAATCCACGGCCTTTTGCATATACTGAATATTATTCTGCGCATTTAATACTGAAGCCGATACACCTTCAGCCGCTGCTTTACCTTTTAAAAACTGTACATAATCATTGAAGTTATTTAAAGTTCTCGGTTTACTATAAATAGCACTACTATTTACCATTGAAACGCTCGAGCAGCCCACTAATAAAAGTGCGGTCGATAATGCCGTCATTTTTAACGTTGAGATTAAATTCATTTGTTTTCCTTTTTTAATTATCAAAATATCGCATTATTTGCGTAAAAATTGGTTATAAACCGCTTTCAATAACGAGGTTGGTAATAAGCGAGAACCTGAACGCAAGACAAAGGTGAATAGGCCTGAAAATAAACCTTGAATACCTAAGCGGTGTTTCAATTTAAATAAACGCCATTCTGCTTTCGCTTGGTTTAAACCTCGACGACGCCCGACCATGCCATTACCCACGCGGGCATAAACTAAAATGTCCGGCAAGTTTGCCACGTTTTGACCTTGTGCTACAAGCTTAATCCACAGGTAATAATCTTCCTGTAAATCCTCATATCCACCACAATTAATGACCGCACTTTTTTGATATGCCACCGTCATGTGATTGAACGGACAACGTTTTTGCGTAAATTTAACGATATCTTGTGCATCAGTCGGCACATGACGATATGCCACGATGTCTTGAATATTTTCGCCAAACTCAGCAATCTGCCCACCAAAAATAATCGTATCCGGATGTTGCTCAATAAACGCCACTTGTTTCGCAAAACGCTCTGGCACACAAATATCATCTGTGTCCATACGGAAGACCCAATCGTGAGAACAATGTTTTAATCCTTCATTGAGTGCTTTGCCTAAGCCTAAGTTCTTTGGCAACTTCACTAAGTTTAAGGGTAATTTGGTTTCGAATTCAGCAACCACGGCTTCCAATTCTGGTGTTACCGCACCATCAAACACCAATACGATCTCATCTGCTGGATGGGTTTGAGCCACTAAACTTTCAAAACATTCTCTTAAATATTGTGGATTTTCCTTAACGTATAAGGACATTAAAACTGAAAATTTCATACTTCTCTATCTAATAAGTTATCTATATAAACCGTTTCAAATTAATTGCCAATTTAGGTGAAATTAGAACCACAAAGGCAATAATTAGCTGCTTAATACTTTTCGTTAATTTAAAAATCTCAAAATAGTAAAAAGCCGCTTTACGGGATAAATTCATTATATGTGGGTAAGCCAACATATATTGTGCGTTGATGGCAAAATTCTTTTCTTGCTCTGCCGTTTTCACATAATTTTCACGGATATAATCAATCGCTTTTTGCGTATTAGTCGTATCCGTTGATACGCTAGAACGCTTAGTATGGAACGTACAATAAGTTAATGGTTCTGCTACTTTACACGCTTTAAACGTAGGATCTTGCACAAGTTTCAGCAAGAAATCATAGTCTTCCAATGAACGAAGTGCGGTTGATAATCCGCCAATTTTTAAAAACAGATCTTTTTTCACCCCAATCATCGGCATACCACCAATTTTATTCGCCAGTAAAATTCGTTCAACGCTGATCTCTTGTGGCTCAATTGGGTTGGTCACATAGCTAAAGCCTTCATTCACCATTTCACATTTAGCTGGATGGTAAACAAAGTTAACATCAGCATGCTCGGTAATCACATCGGCTAATTTCTGACATTTATCATTTGCAAAACGATCATCATCATCAAGGAATAACAACCAATCATTATCGGCATTTCTTGCCCCGATATTACGGCTTTCTGCTGCCCCTTGGTTGGTTTCGTTACGAATAACTTTAACTGCAAATGGATAAGATTGTGTCACTTCAACGGGTTCTTTAGAACAATCATCCACAATCACCACATCAAAATTATAAGTGGTTTGCTTGGTTAAACTTTCCAATAACGCAGGAATTTCTTCTTTCCGATTATAAGAAGGCACGATGATACTAAACATCTTTCGGCTCCTTTTGTTTAAATAAAATAAGTTGTTTACCGTGAGTGCCAAAAAGCGATAAGAACATCAGCATGACAAACATAATGCCCGGGAAAGCAAAGGTGTCTGCTTTGATATTACAGAACGCTAAAATCACAAAGGCAGAAAGGATAAATTTCCAGCTGCCATCAAACCAGTTTAAGGCAACTTTGCGTACAAAATAGAATGTCACGGCAAAACACACTAAAGCATAAGACACACCACCATAAAGAATTTGGCGTAAGAAACCAGAGTCCGTATGCCCATAATAACGACCGACTTCTAACTCACCTGTCATATACATACCATCGCCATAAATGAACTGCTTGAGCGTTGGCATAAAGAGGTGGTTTTTCATCAAGGTATCTGTTGACGAACTGACAAATCCTTCACCGTGTAATAAATTAATCACGGGTTCTAAAGCATGTGCAACATAAGGATTTTCTGGTAAGAAATACGCCAATAACAAGACCAAAATAGCAAATGCAATGAGTGATGGAACATAACGCCATTTGAAATACACTAAAATGCTCACAACCGATAACAGAAGGAATGTACGTCCTGAAATTAATCCGATACATAGCATAAAAAACACTAAAATACTTGGAAGTGTATTATGTTTAGCGTTGTAAGCCAGTAAGAAATGCAACAGCATTAAATAGAATAAACTCAGTTGGAAAAAGGCGGTTGCGGTGATGTTATATAAGCGATATTCCTGCTCTGAACCATAAAAACGTGCGGGCAACACTGCATTGGTTGAAAGCAAGAAATCGATCACAAATGATGCGCCGAGCAAGCCAATGATGCCCACTGCAAATTGCACCACTACACCAATTTGCAAATCTCGCACGACTCGTTGTTGTCCGTTTGCATTGGCATAAAACGCATTATACAGTCCCACGCCTAAGAGGAATAAAATCAATTCCTTCACATACATGGTGATAACTGAAAGATCTTTTGTGCCATTAAGTAATAACGGAATCACACTGAAAACAATCAATCCGCCTAAAACAGCAAGACTGTCTAAAGGCAAAATGATGCCTTGCGGTTTCTGCTTTTTAATGTACTGATAAGCCAAAACAACCAATGCAGCCAAGCCCGCGACGAATGACATTCGTACGACATGGAACAGCCAAGGATCGTAAAGATAAAAAAGGTTAAAAAGTGCGGTCATTTTTTACGTTATTTTCCTAAATTCTTTTTCACCGCTAAGATTTTTTTGAGCGGATATTTCATTAATTTCTTTACTAAATTATTAGATTTTGAACCACGAATCGCTTCCAAATTACTCACTAACTGTGGATTTTCAATGGCCACAAGCGGACGAACCACATTGTTATTGATTTGGAATTGGGTTTCAAATAATAAGAAATCATCAGCCAGCCAAAACGGCTTTTCTTGTTTGAGTTGCTTTAAAAATGCACGTGCCGCTGATTTTTTAATTAAGTATGCTACCGTGCCTGCAAAATAACTTTTATATGGGTAAGCTACGGTGACATCACCCACTGTTTGACGTAAAAATGAGAAGGTTGTCGGATAATTAATTTCCAATTCCACATCATCAAATTCCGCAATTTTTGACTGCCCGATTAATACAATATCTGCATCGCATTTTTCGGTTAAAAGTGCGGTTGTGTTTGGCGATAAATTAGCGTTAAATAACGCATCATCTTCACAGACTAACGCATAGTCATTTTCCGTCACATTTTGATCTTCTACGATCTGACGATAAACCGCTAAATGGCTTAATGTACAACCAATTTCGCCTTTTGTGACGTTGCGTCCATAATGCTGTTCAAACTTCGTTGGATTGAATACTTCAGCCAATTCATCCCACTCTTTTTGCATGGTATTAATCGCTGAAAATACAGCAAAATCGGCGGTATCAGGTTGAGCAAAAAACAGCTCACGACGCTGAACATCTTTATCTAGTGAAATCAAATATTTATTCATCATTATCTCAATTTAGTTTTTGCGTTATTTTGATTGCAACAAACGAAAATAGTTGCAAATTATACTAAAGAAATAGCCAGTTGGCATTGCTTTTAGCTCGGAGACAAAAAACAACCAAAAAAATAACCGCACTTTAATTGCTTAAAGCGCGGTTAATCCTAAATATGTTTTTCTTTCTATTAAAAAATTGCAACAGCTAAACCAACTACAACACTTAAAGAAAGTACTACTGTTAGCATCGCGTAACCAAAATCACCCATTTTAATTTCCCACTTGTTTAGTTAAAGATATCCTATTCTAACAATAAAGTACGTTTTTTCAAAAAATTTTTATAATCTGCTTAACCTCTTTAGTTTCAATCTTTATAATAGAAAAAATTTTCTAGAGGCAAAATTATGGCAACAATTAAAGATGTCGCGAAGATGGCTGGTGTTTCAACTACCACAGTTTCCCATGTAATTAATAAAACCCGTTTTGTAGCAAAAGAAACCGAAGAAGCGGTGATGCAAGCCATTAAAAACTTGAAATATTCACCTAGTGCTGTTGCGCGGAGTTTGAAAGTCAATACGACAAAATCTATTGGGATGATTGTTACCACTAGTGAATCCCCTTATTTTGCTGAAATCATTCATGCCGTTGAAGATCATTGTTATCGCCAAAGCTATTCATTGTTTTTATGTAACACACAAAATGATCCAGAAAAGATTAAAAACCATTTAGACATGCTTGCCAAAAAACGTGTAGATGGCTTATTAGTCATGTGTTCTGAATATACATCCCATTCACTTGATATCCTTTCTAACGCAGCTGACATACCAATGGTTGTAATGGACTGGGGGCCTAATACTGATACAGATGTCATTGAAGATAATAGCTTTACGGGCGGATATATTGCGACTAAGCACTTAATTGATTGTGGTCATAAAGCCATTGGTCTTATTGCGGGGGAATTGGATAAAACTACCGCAAGAACACGTTATGAAGGTTTTGTGAAAGCCATGAATGAAGCCAATCTGCCAATTCATGAAAATTGGATTATGGAAGGTTTCTTCGAGCCTGAAGATGGTTACGAGTGTATGAATAAAATTCTCGTACAAGACAGCCTACCTACTGCTGTCTTCTGCTGTAATGATGTGATGGCATTAGGTGCAATTTCTGCTATTACAGAAAAAGGCTTGCGCGTGCCTGATGATATTTCGATTATTGGCTATGACAATATTCACTCATCACGTTTCTATGCACCGCCACTCACCACGATTCACCAATCTAAATCACGTTTAGGTGCACAGGCGGTTAATCTGTTATTTGAACGAATCGCCAATAAAGATAACGACAGCCACGAAAAACATCGTATTGCGATCCATCCAGAATTGGTACTACGAAAATCAGTCCGTACACTTGCATAAACATTAAATTTTTTGACCGCACTTTAAATTTTATCTAAAAAAGTGCGGTCTTTTTTTACTTATTTTCAGCTTTTTTGATTTAATACAAGTTTTCGACGTATAGCATTTGATCCCGATACATATTTTTGGTTATATCTATACTGGTTTTATTTTATTTTTTCTTTATCGGAGTTTATATGACTGATGAGTATCGCACTCTCCGCCATAATATTAATATGTTAGGGCGTTTTCTTGGAGAAACCATCAATGATGCACAAGGCGAAGACATTCTTACCTTGATTGAAAATGTTCGCCAATTGTCCAAACAATCTCGAGCAGGCGATAGCCAAGCGCGTAAAACCTTGTTGGATACCCTTTCCACCATTTCTAACGAAAACATTATTCCCGTTGCGCGTGCATTCAGCCATTTTCTTAATCTGACGAATATCGCTGAACAATACCAAACTGTCTCTCGCCAACATAAAGATTTACAATCCTCTAACCGTTCTTTGAGTGCGTTATTTCAACGTTTAAAAGCACAAAATGCCTCAAAAGAAGAGGTTTACAAAACCGTTGAAAACTTACTTATTGAACTGGTATTAACGGCACACCCTACCGAAACCACACGACGTTCGTTAATCCACAAACACGTTGAGATCAATAAATGCTTAAGCAAATTAGAGCACGATGATTTAACGCCTAAAGAACGCGGCATTATTGAACGCTTGCTACTTCGTTTAATTGCTGAAGCATGGCATACCAATGAAATCCGTACCGTTCGCCCTACGCCATTCGATGAAGCAAAATGGGGCTATGCCATGATTGAAAACAGCCTATGGCAAGGGGTGCCGGAATTCTTACGTCAATTAAATGAACATGCTCGTGAATTTTTGGGGTACGATTTACCAGTGGGCTTACGTCCTGTCCGAATTTCTTCTTGGATGGGCGGTGACCGTGATGGTAACCCGTTTGTCACCTCAAAAATAACCCAACAAGTGCTCTATCTTGCTCGTTGGAAAGCAGCGGATTTATTCTTAAATGACATCAAATCTCTTGCCGATGAATTATCCATGGTGAAATGCACACCAGACTTTACCGCAAAATATGGTGAACATTTAGAGCCTTATCGTTTTGTGGTCAAACAACTTCGTGAAAAACTTATCGGGACTCTTGATTACTTTGAAGATTGCATGGCAAATCGTCCGCCTCGTGTAAGTCAGGCGGATATCATCATGGAAGATAATCAACTTTGGGAACCGCTCTATGATTGCTATCAATCATTAATGGCGTGTGGCATGCGTATTATTGCCAATGGATCCTTATTGGATATTTTGCACCGTATTCGCTGTTTTGGGGTCACCCTTTCACAAATGGATATCCGTCAAGAAAGCACGCGTCATACAGATGCGATTGCTGAAATTACACGTTATCTTGGCATTGGAGATTATGCACAATGGAGCGAAGCTGAGAAACAATCTTTCTTGGTGCGTGAATTAAATTCTCGCCGTCCATTAATTCCAACCCATTGGGAGCCGTCTGCAGAAACCCAAGAAATTTTAGAGACTTGCAAAGTCATTGCCCAACAAAAACAAGGCGTAATTGCTTGCTATATTATTTCAATGGCAAGAAGTGCCTCTGATGTTCTTGCTGTGCATTTATTATTAAAAGAAGCGGGCGTGCCTTATCACATTCCTGTCGTGCCACTTTTTGAAACCTTAGATGACTTAGATGCCTCTGAAGGTGTCATGCGTCAATTATTCAATATTGGTTGGTATCGTGGCTTGATTAACAATCATCAAATGGTGATGATTGGTTATTCAGACTCAGCTAAAGATGCGGGAATGATGGCGGCTTCATGGGCACAATATCGTGCACAAGAAGCGTTAGTCAATTTAACTGAAGAACTGGGCATTGAGCTGACTTTATTCCATGGTCGTGGTGGTACAATCGGTCGAGGTGGTGCGCCTGCACATGCGGCATTACTTTCTCAACCTCCGCGCTCACTCAAAAATGGTTTACGTGTGACTGAACAAGGGGAAATGATCCGCTTTAAACTTGGTTTACCCGAAGTTGCGGTTGAAACCTTTGATCTTTACGCGAGTGCAATTTTAGAAGCAAACTTACTTCCACCACCAGAACCTAAAGCAGAATGGCGTACCGTCATGGATGAGCTTTCCGCTACTTCATGCGACATTTACCGTAGTGTTGTTCGTGGTGATAAAGACTTCGTGCCTTATTTCCGCAGCGCCACACCGGAACAAGAACTGTCTAAACTGCCACTCGGCTCTCGCCCTGCAAAACGTAATCCAAATGGGGGCGTAGAAAGCTTACGTGCTATTCCATGGATTTTTGCTTGGATGCAAAACCGCTTGATGCTACCAGCATGGCTTGGTGCGGGTGCGGCAATTCAAAAAATTGTAGATGAAGGCAAAGGTCATATTATTGAAGAAATGTGCAAAGCTTGGCCATTTTTCTCTACTCGCGTGGGTATGTTAGAAATGGTGTTCAGTAAAACTGATACTTGGCTTTCTGAGCAATATGATCATAACTTAGTGAAAAAAGAGCTTTGGTACTTGGGTGAAAATCTGCGTAACCAACTGAATGCGGATATTAAAACCGTGCTTTCGCTTTCTCACAAAGATGAATTAATGGCGGACTTGCCGTGGATCGCCGATTCTATTGCGTTACGTAATGTTTATACGGATCCGCTCAATCTCCTTCAAGTGGAATTGCTCCGTCGTTTCCGTGAATCGCCTGAAAACCCAAGTCCTGATGTGGAACAAGCCTTGATGATCACCATCACAGGTATCGCTGCAGGTATGCGAAATACGGGCTAGTTACAGCAAATATAAATAAGTGCGGTCAAAAATAATGATAAATTTGACCGCACTTTTTATTTATTCATTACATTTCGACAGATTTGGGAAAATTCAGACATTAATGCAAAAAGTTGAGTAGATTTCTCTTTTCCAAATACATTAAATGCATTCTCAAACATCTCTGTGGTCGCCTCATAAATCGGTTCTGCTTGCAATTTACCTGCATTTGTTAATTGCATAATTCGCTCACGCTTATCCGTTGAACTCGGATAAAATTCAATCCAGTCTTTTTCTCGAAACTCTTTGCAAATATTAAACACGGTTTGTTTAGGTATATACCATTCATCACAAATTTTCTTTTGTGTGCATTGCCCATTTTCAGCTCCCGCTAAACAATAAAGCACTGCAAAATGATTGTAATTAAGTGCAAACTTAAGATCGATCCATGTATCCAGCACCTCATCAATTTCTGAAATGTGCTTACCAAGCAACTCAAAATTATTCATTTCTATCCCTCAACTTTCTCTGTTTGTCTTATTCTATCATTTCAATTATAAAAATATAGTCTTAAAATTTACTTTATTTTAGTAAATTTTAAGACTATAATTTGTAGAGTTTAGCAATTATTAGACTATATTTTTATGACTAAAATGACTTCAAATGCGATAGAAAATATTAAATCAATCGCCAAAAACAACAAAAAACGTCTTTTCTTTACTTTCAGCTTGGTCACATTAGAGAACATTCTCTTTATTACTTATCCCGTTTTTGGGGGCTTTGCTGTTAATGCAATAATGAATGGAGATGTCTTGCTTTCACTTAGCTATTCCCTTTTAGTGCTTATTATTTGGGGAATTGGTGCAGCTCGCCGTGCAGTAGATACTCGTAGTTTTGCTCGTATTTACGCAGAGCTTGCCGTGCCGGTTATCATTAACCAACGAGAGAAAGGATTAAATACCTCAGCAATTACTGCTCGTGTAGCATTATCACGTCAATTTGTGGACTTTTTTGAACAACATCTACCAACATTAATTATGTCGAGTTTTTCCATCATTGGTGCGGCTATAATGCTATTGTGGCTAGAATTTTGGTCAGGCATAACGGCTTGTCTAATATTGGTATTTTTTGGTCTTTTATTACCTACATACTCAAAAACAAATGATTTGCTTTATTTAAAGCTTAACGATCGGTTAGAAAAAGAAGTCAACGTAATTGAACAAAAAAGTAATTATTACTTAAATAAACATTATGACTGGCTTGCTCATTTACGTATCCGTTTATCTAATCGTGAAGCAACGGGTTATTTATGGATTGGCATTGCATCAGCTATTTTATTTGGTGTCACTGTAGTTAATTTAGCCACAACTAAAGGTGTGCAAGCTGGGCATATTTATGCAGTAATTACTTATCTTTGGACATTTGCGATTAGCCTTGATGATGCACCTCGATTACTAGAGCAATTTTCTAATTTGAAAGATATAGGAAAACGAGTTGAGGTTTAACTACTATAAGCAAAATATAGATGAATTTGACCGCACTTTTTGTTTTCTGTTTCTTGCGGTATCATACGCGCAATTGACTTGATGAAGGAAAACCCAATGACAACTGATATTCAAAAACTTGATCCCGATGCAGCGATTGATCTTGCTTATGATATTTTCTTAGAGATGGCGGGGGAAAATCTCGATCCCGCTGATATTATGCTATTCAATCTGCAATTTGAAGATCGTGGTGCAGTCGAGTTTGTCGAAACTGCAGATGATTGGGAACAAGAAATTGGGGTGTTAATCGATCCTGACGCTTTTGCTGAAGTTTGGGTGGGTTTAGTGAATGAGAAAGATGAAATGGATGATGTGTTTGCGAAATTCTTAATTTCACACCGAGAAGAAGATCGTGAATTCCACGTTATTTGGAAAAAATAGCACTCTTCTCACACATACCAATTTACAAACTAAAACCGGTTTAATTTAACATTAAACCGGTTTTTGCTTAACAAATGCGTGGTAAAGGTTCGTTGCGTGGTAAGTCTAATAAACGACTTTGACCGAAAAGACCAACTGCACGAACTTTGCCATCAGTCGTTACCTCACCAATGACAGCTGCGTTTTCACCTAATGGATGGCGACGAAGTGCGGTCAGAATCTCAGCTGTTTTTTCTTTGTCTGCCACAATCACTAATTTGCCTTCATTAGCAAAATTTAATGCATCCAAACCGAGTAATTCACAAATACCGCGCACTTCCTGACGAATTGGTAACACTGTTTCATCAATTTGAATCCCTACTTTTTGTGCCTGTGCAAATTCGTGAAGTACTGCATTCACACCACCACGGGTCGCATCGCGTACAGCTTTCACCCCTTCAATTGGACGAATGCAATCAATGAGCGGTGCAAGCACAGCACAATCACTGCGTAAATCCGTTTGAATACCAAGATTTTCGCGTAAATTCAAAATGGTTGCACCATGATCACCTAAAGTACCACTCACGATAATCTGATCACCTGGCTGAATGCGATGTACGCCCCAGTCGAGTCCATTTGGAATCACACCAATGCCTGCCGTATTGATAAAGACTTTATCTATCGCGCCTTTTTGTACTACTTTGGTATCACCGGTTACCACTTGAATACCGGCTGACTGACAGGCTTTTGCCATTGATTGGATCAATTTTTTTAAGGTTTCCAGTGGCAAACCTTCTTCTAAAATAAATCCACAAGACAAATATTTTGGTACGGCACCGCATACCGCGACATCGTTAGCTGTGCCACAAACAGCGAGTTTACCAATATCTCCACCTGGGAAAAAAATCGGATCAATCACAAAACTATCGGTAGAAAATGACAATGTTCCACCTAAAGCATTTAACTCTTGTAAAGCAATACGAGCCTGATCTTCGCCTTGTGAAAGTATTGGATTATCAAATGCCTCGACAAAATAATCGCGGATCAACTCTTGCATGGTAGCACCACCATTTCCGTGTGCCATTGTAATAAAATCAGTCATTGTTTTATTCCCGTCTATATTGATAATAGGCCGCACATGCCCCTTCGGAAGACACCATCAATGCACCATAGGCATTGTCAGGATTACATTTTTTAGCAAATAATGGGCAATCCGCCGGCTTACATTTCCCGATTAATACATCGCCGCAACGAGAATCAGGATCATCGGCAACTTGGTGTGGCTGACAAGCAAAATGGCCTTCTGCATCAAAGCATTGATAATCATCTGTCAATTCTACACCTGATTCTGCAATTTCGCCCAATCCACGCCATTCGCTGCTGGCTTTCAAGCGGAACACTTTACTGATTGCCTGTTGTGCTAACTCATTGCCATGTTGGTGTACGATACGTTTATACTGATTTTCCACTTCGCAGCGTTGTTCAACAATCTGTGTCACCAACATTAAAATTGCTTGTAGGATATCTAAAGGCTCAAAACCAGTGATTACAAAAGGCTTATGGTAGGTATCACACAATTCCTGATAAGGTTCAGAACCAATCACCATGCTGACATGACCTGGCGCAAGGAAGCCGTCAATTTTGACTTGTCCTTGTGACAATAAGCTGTGTAATGTCGGGATGATGGTAATATTTTGGCATACCACAAAAAAGTTTTTTACCTGCTGTTTTTTCGCTTGTTGCAAGGTAATCGCGGCACTTGGCATGGTTGTTTCAAAACCAAGTGAAAAGAATACCACTTTTTTATCAGGATTATTTGATGCGATATTCAATGCATCGAGCGGTGAATAAACGATTCGAACATCTGCGCCCTGTGCTTTGGCTTCTAATAATGAACCTAAACGTCCGCGTACTCGCATCGCATCACCGAAAGTACAGAAAATCACTTCTGGACGACGAGCAATCTCAATACATACATCAATTCGCCCCATCGGTAAGACACATACCGGACAGCCTGGACCGTGAATAAATTCAATACTTTTCGGTAATAAACGATCCAGCCCAAATTTAAAAATGGTATGAGTATGTCCGCCGCAGACCTCCATCAGATATAACGGATTTTCTGGTGTAAAGTACGGTTGTTTTTCCATTATTTTTTGTAGTCGCTGCAACAGACTTTTGGCCAGTTCAGGATCACGAAATTCATCAACAAACTGCATTTGATGCTCCTATCGTTCTTGCGCTTTTAACCAGTCTAGCCATTGCTGTAATCCTTCTCCACTTTGAGAAGACAACTGGATAACCTCAATTGTTGGATTCACTTGTTTCGCATAAGCAATACATTTTTCCACATCGAAATTTAAGTACGGCAGTAAATCCACTTTGTTTAAAATCATTAACTTAGAAGCCGCAAACATATGTGGATATTTGAGTGGTTTATCTTCACCTTCTGTTACAGATAAAATCACTACTTTGGCATGCTCACCTAAATCAAATTCTGATGGGCAGACTAGGTTTCCGACATTTTCAATAAACATCAGACTATTTTCCTGTGGCTGCAATTTCACCAATGCATTACCAATCATTTGTGCATCTAAATGACAACCTTTACCCGTATTAACTTGAATTGCTGGCACACCGGTTTGACGAATACGATCCGCATCGTTTTCTGTTTGTTGATCGCCCTCGATCACATAACAAGGATAGTCATTTTTTAATGCATTTAACGTAGTCGTCAATAAGGTTGTTTTGCCTGAACCAGGACTTGAAACAAGATTAAGTGCCAAAATATGCTGATTCGCAAAAAAACGACGATTCATATCGGCTAATTGATTGTTGGCACCAAGAATATCTTGTTCTACTTTCAGTAATCGTTGCTGTGTTTCTTCTTGTTGCGGCGTGTCTGGCATGCGGAAGGAGGAGTGAGAAAAATTAGGTAGTTTTGTCGCATGTTGCGCATTGGAATCATGATGAACATGCGGTAATTCACCGATTCTGACTTGGTCTGGATGGCCACAGCCACAGGTTGTACACATAAGTCACCTCAATAATTTTTCGTTTATTCTGTAAATGCTTAGAATCTATGCTAATTCATGTGTGTTAGAATACCATATTCTCAATGTTAAATATATTCTTTGAAGAGAGATAAACACATACTATCAATCAGTTAGCGGGTTTTATATTCAAAAGTCAGACGACATTCTAACCAATTAAAATACTCTGCTATTTTACGGCAATTTCTTTCACTCTAAATTCTGTGCCGCTTCGACGTTGTAAACATGCACTGTGACAATGTGGACAGCAATCCTGATAGGCCTCAATCTCTACTTCCTTTTGACATTGCCAGCACCATGCTATCGCGGGTAAATGAATAAAATGTAATTGGCAATTTTCAGCAACAGTATCTTTACGCATAATTTCAAAGCAAAATTCAACCGCACTTTGCTCGACACAAGACAGTGCTCCAATTTCTAGCCAGATATCTGTCACTTCATGGATGTTATGCTTTTTCTGTTGCTGTTCAATAATTTCCATCATGTTCTGACAGAGGGACATTTCGTGCATGATTTTCTCCTTAGGATAAAAAGCAGTATGTTTTAATTCTGCTCTTTTTACTATTCATTTTCTGAGTTTCAATATTCACCCGTGTTGGCATTATACTTTATTTCAACGGCACAAAATTAATGCCACTGTGCTGCAATAAAGTGTTCATTAAATCATTATTTTGCTCAAAGTGACTACATTTACCTTTGAGCTGAATTAAGCGAAGTCTCAAGTGAGCTAATTCATGGATCCGTTTTGATACTTCTCGAATATGTCGATCTAGCAGCTCATTGATTTCCCTTTCCTGCTCTTGAGTGGCACATTGCGGATTCAGCAACATTTTGATTTCTTTTAGTGAAATATCCAAACTGCGGCAATAACAAATAAAAGAAAGTTGTTTCAAATGCTCTTCCGTATAAACACGAAAATTACCGCTCGTTCGTTTGGCGGGTTCGATTAATCCTTGCTTTTCATAGAAACGTACGGCCTCCACCGTACAGCCAACGATATTGGCTAGTTGACCAATTTTCATTTTTATAAAATTACACTTGACTCTGAAGTTACTTCATATTTTATACTTTATCATAGTATTCACATGTTAGAAAAGGAGAACTTCCATGAAAAAAACAGCATTGTTTATTACCGCACTATTCGGTGCTTCACTTGCTAATGCACATAATGTTTGGTTGGAGCCTGCTAAGGATGCAAAAGGGCAATATGTGGTTAAATTTGGTCATGAGGAAACTGAAACCTATCCTCAAAGCAAATTAAAAGTGGTACGCCTACTCGATGCTAAGGGCCAATTGCAAAATGCCACTGTAAACTTTAAGGAAGGCGAAGCACACTTTGCTGCACCAGATGCAGCCATCGCGTTTATTCGCTTTGATAATGGTGTTTGGTCAAAATTACCTAGCGGTAAATATGTCGAAAAAACCAAACAACAGGCACCTGAAGCTGTACGCAGTGTTAATCCAATCAAATTCGGTAAAGCCATTTTACACTGGGATACGCAAGCAAATAAATCACACAATATGGATTATGAATTAATCCCTCAAAGTGAACCGAAAGCGGGACAACCACTCGATATTCTCGTGTTAGTAAAAGGTAAACCTGTGCAAGGCATCAAAGTGGGGTTAGGCGAAGATCACCCATTCAACTTAACCAATGAAAAAGGTATCGCACAATTCACCCCTAAAGCGGGTTATAACAAAGTTTGGGCTGAATTTGACGAGCCAGTTAAAGAAAACCCTGACTATACCGAGCGCAGTGTTGAATATATGCTGACTTTTGATGCAAAATAATGAAAAGAGTTATATTTTTAACCGCACTTTTCACCTGGCTGTGCGCACCATCAGCATTGGCTCATAGTTTGCATGTTTTTGCACAATATGATGGACGCACAGTCTCTGGTAAAGCCTATTATTCCGATATGACCCCTGCGGCAGAAACTTATATGGAAATTTTGCAAGCAGGCCAGGACTCTCCTCTATTGGAAGGCAAAACGGATCGCGATGGGCAATTTGCCTATCCGATCAATACGACTACCGAAGGTGCCATTAAAGTGGTGATAGAAGGTGAAGAAGGACATCGAGCCTCAATTGTTGCCAACAGAGTATCTGCACAAACCACTAATAACAGTAACAATGCATTGATGTTGGTTCGCGAAGATATTTCTAAATTAAAAGACAAAATTTACCTGCACGATATTATTGGTGGTATCGGTTATATTGTTGGTATTTTTGGCTTATGGGCATTGATTAGAGCCTCAAAGATGACGCGTGCGTCGCAATCTAAGGAAAGATAATATGCATTTATCGGAAGGTGTGTTGCATACACCCGTATTGCTTGGTGGTGCAGCTGTCGCATTAGTCTGCGTAATGATTGGCCTGAAACGCCTCAATTCGCAGCAATTACCGCTAACAGCATTGTTTGCTGCTGCTTTTTTTGTTGCGGGTACCATTCATGTACCGGTTGGTATTGGTAGCGTGCATCTCATCTTAAACGGCATGGCCGGCCTGTTTCTCGGCTGGGCTGTTTTCCCTGCTTTTTTAATCGCATTGGTATTACAAGCCCTGCTATTTTCCTTCGGGGGATTTGCCGTATTAGGTGTCAATTTATGCGTAATGGCATTACCAGCCCTTCTTGTACATTGGCTATTTGCAAAAAGGCTTGAAAATGACAATTCCCGTCGCACTCAAATTACTGCAGGAATTGGAGCTGGCGTGATCGGCGTTGGCGGTTCAGCCTTGCTCGCTTCTTTAGTCTTGGCTCTAGATGGCGGTAAAGCCTACAGCGATCTAATTATGCTTCTGGTGATATCACATATTCCCGTGTTTATTGTCGACAGTATCGTCAGCGTCGGGGTGGTCTTATTGTTAAACAAAATGTATCCAACAGCGCTCAGTGTAGTGAAATGAATTTTCTTGCTATTTTTCAACCGCACTTACGATTAATTTATGTGTTTTTGTGTGGACTTATCGTCAGCACAATGACACATATTTCAACGCTTATTATCCTTAATCTGATCGTATTCAGCGGGTTACTTATTGCGCTAATACGTTATCAAAAATCCCTTGCCGGTTATTTCAAATATTGGCTAAAACTGAATTTTTTCACTTTGCTTGTTTGGTTGACCTTAAGTTGGAAAATCACCGAGCAAGGTTTAGTATTAAATCCAATGGGTATTCAGCTCGCACGGCTCATCACGCTACGCTTCAATTTGATTTTAAGTTTAACTCGCCTCTTGTTAATTGATATGAACAAGAGCCTTTTATTACAAGCATTATGTCGTTTACCATTGCCCGAAAAACTACTTCACCTATTTGTTCTAACCGTACGTTATATTTCTGTACTCGGTGATGTACATAAAAAAATGGATATGGCAATGCGCGCACGCGGATACCAGCCAAAACTTAACAGCAGAACCTTATTCATTGCATCACAACGCGTGGCATTATTATTAATTCATGCTCTCGTTAAAGCAGAAAAAACAGAAATGGCGCTAAAAGCACGTGGCTTTCAGCTGCATGATGTGAAAAAAACACAGGATAAATCTTGATGAACGTCCTCGAAGTCAAACAATTACAGATCATGCGCGACCAACGTGTGATTATTGATAACCTTTCTTTTGAGCTCCCTGAAGGTCATCGTCTTTTTTTACAAGGCGATATTGGTTGTGGGAAATCAACGCTATTACATAGCCTATTAGGGTTTATACCTTACCAACAAGGTGAGATTCGCTGGTTCGATAACACCTGCCGTCAAGAAAAAGATTTTGTACCGTTACGTGGAAAGATTGGTATCTGTTTCCAACATGCAGGCGATCAACTTTTCGGTCCAACCGTATTTGATGATGTGGCCTTTGGTCCACTTAATCAAGGATTGAACAGAGATGAAGCCTATCAAATTGCCTTGCAACAACTGGAACGTCTGAATATTGTTGGATTAAAAGATCGTTCCGTGAATACCCTATCTGGTGGTGAACAGAATTTTACTGCACTGGCTGGCGTGCTAGCGATGCAACCCAAAGTATTATTACTTGATGAACCAACCAATGGACTGGATGTAAAAAATATTGCCAAACTGACCGCACTTTTACGCGAGTTACAGTTACCAATGCTTATTGCCTCGCATGATTTACACTTTAGTGAAACGCTCGCCGATTCCTGTTTGTCTTTAGCCACAGATAATGATGGCTAAATGCGTTCATAATCATGAGAAAATAATTGAATAAAAAACGGGCGAACCATTTAAGTTCGCCCGTCATTCATTTATGACACTAATTAAGCCACAAGTGCGGTTTCTTTTAAGCGATTTTTTAATTTCGCGTATTCAGTGACCACATAGCGTTCAGCCCAGGCTTGGTCTTCAATTTTCTCAATACGAACCGCGCTATATTTGTATTCCGGCGTTCTAGAACCCGGGTTCAAATGTTCAGCGGTTAATTCGTTACATTTACCGATCCACCATTGATAGGTCATATAACAAGCGCCTTTGTTAGTACGAGTGCTCACATCCGCGCGAGAAATCACTTTACCACGCGGAGAAGCAATCCAAACCAAGTCATTATTTTTAATACCTAATTCTTTGGCATCTTGATCATTCATTTGTACGAATCCCGGCTCATCCGCTAGTGCAGCTAGAGCGCGGCAGTTACCAGTCATTGAACGGCAAGAATAGTGACCAACTTCACGCACGGTAGAGAGTACTAATGGGAATTCTTCAGAAAGCTCTTCCATCGGTGGCTCCCAGTCGCAAGCAAAGAACTCAGCTTTGCCGTTTGGACGGTCGAAGATTTGGCCTTTATACAAGTATGTTGTACCTTGATCTTCAGGGCCCTCATCAGTACATGGCCATTGGATATAACCCATGCCTTCCATTTTTTCGTAGGTTGCCCCTTTGTAAATTGGGCAAAGTAAACGAAGTTCATCCCAAATTTCTTTGGTATTGTTATAGTGCATTGGGTAACCCATTGCCGTAGCAATTTCGCTAATGATCACCCAGTCATCCTTGACATCGCCAGTTGGCTCGACGGCCTTATAGAAGCGTTGGAAACCACGGTCGGCGGCACTATACACCCCTTCATGTTCAGCACAAGAAGTCGCAGGTAATAAAATATCTGCTTCTGCTGCGGTTTGAGTCATGAAGATATCTTGAACGATAAGAAGCTCAACCTTCTCGAAGGCTTTTTTAACCGCATTAATATCAGGCTCAGTTTGTAACGTATCTTCACCCATGATATAGAATGCTTTAATTTTATCTTCCATGATCGCTTCAGGGACTTCACTCAACGGCACACCTGGTTTAGTTGGAATAGATGGCACGCCCCAAGCTTTCGCAAATTTTGCATTAATCTCTGGATTAGCAAAACTTTGATAGCCAGGTAATGTGTTGAATAACGCACCCATATCGCACGCGCCCTGTACGTTGTTTTGACCACGTACTGGGTTCACCCCAACATTTGGTTTACCTAAGTTACCGGTAAGCATTGCCAAGCTTGCTAATGCACGTACGGTTTCTACACCTTGACGGAATTGGCAAACGCCCATACCCCATAAGATAGTAGCGGTTTCCGCTTTCGCATAAGTGCGGGCAATTTCACGCAACATTTCAGGCTCAATACCGGTGATGTGTTGAGTGGATTCCGGTGTATAAGCTTTCACGGTTTCATAGAACGCATCGAAGTTTTCGGTGTGTTCATCAATAAATGTTTGATCTTGTAATCCTTCTTCTAAAATCACATTCATCATCGCATTCAAGAATGCCACGTTAGACCCGTTAGCAAGCGGTGCATAAATATCCGCAATACGGGCTGTTTCGATTTTACGAGGGTCACAAACAATCACTTTCGCCCCTTTTGCTTTGGCGTGGTTAATCCGACGCGCCACAATAGGATGTGAAGTGGAGGCATTATAG
Source organism: Haemophilus sp. SZY H56 (assembly GCF_054332415.1). Lineage (NCBI taxonomy): Bacteria > Pseudomonadati > Pseudomonadota > Gammaproteobacteria > Pasteurellales > Pasteurellaceae > Haemophilus > Haemophilus sp. SZY H56. Next base: position 45,194 of record NZ_JBTGNX010000010.1, read on the forward strand.
CCAAAAATAAATACGCATTTGGTATCTTCAATCTCAACAATTGAGTTGGACATTGCGCCGTTACCGACCGATTTGAGCAGACCTGTTACAGAAGGGCCGTGTCACACGCGCGCACAACAGTCAATGTTGTTATTTCCTAATACCGCACGGGCGAATTTTTGCATAACGAAGTTCACTTCGTTACCTGGTCCACGGGAAGAGCCCGTTACCATAATAGATTCGTTACCGTACTTTTCTTTGATTTCACTGAGACGTTTTGCTGTGTAAGAAATCGCTTCTTCCCAGCTCACTGGTGTGAATGGTTCGCCACGTTTGTAGCGGATCATCGGTTGAGTCAGGCGAGGAGTCAGGATTTTTGTATCATGCACAAAATCCCAGCCATAATATCCTTTTAGGCATAACTCCCCTTCGTTTGTCTTGCCGTTTGCACCTTCAGCTCCCACAATTTTGTTGTTTTCCACCAAAAGATGGATTTTACAACCTGAGGCACAATACGGACATACGGTAATTACTTTTTTAATAGCCATAGTAACGTCCTTATTTTAGATACAACACGAGGTTAGAGATAGAATTAGAATAATTAATTCTGGGTATATATTACACCCAAAATCAACTTATAGTCTTATAAAAAACATGGATTTATTGATATAAAACAGGTTTTCGTAATATTTTTAAAATATGTTTAGAAAATCACCCTCACTTTTTTACAAAACAGGAATCTCTTCAAGCGATCTTCCCTCTTTTAAAAAATCATACATAAATTGCACAGACTCTTTTACGCTTTCTGTCATTGGAAAACCAAAGGAAACCAGATCGGGTTGAAGCCCAACAAAAACAATTTGTTTAATATCTTGTTCCAGTTGCTCGATGAGATAATTGAGCGGCATATTATGCGTACTCATGAAAAACATTTCCGCAATGCTCTCTTTTTCAATGATTCGGATTTTGCCCGGTGCTAATTCCATATCAGCCGCATCGAAAATTAAAAGCAAATCAGGTTTCATGCCTCGCACAATATGTGCAACATTTTCCGGTGCTGAGCCACCGTCAAGTGCGGTCCAATTTGGCAATGGATTCTCATTCAATAGCTGATAGAGATAAGGGCCAGCACCGTCATCCCCCATCATGCTGTTGCCAACGGTTAAGATCACATTATTCGTCACGACGTTTCACCATAATATACATCACAGGTTCACGCTGAATTGATGCTAACGTATTCATCAGAATTTCGACCCACTCTTGATGTTCTGGGGTGAAATTTGCTTTATTTTCATCCATCGCTTTCGCCAATAAATTGACATGGCTAGAATCAATCACGATTTCACCGAATCGTATTAAGCCGGCAAATTTACGTTTAGCATCCCCTTCTGGAAAGCTATCTACAAAACGTTGATAAGCATCGTAATCGCAAACCAGTAATTTTTTAAAACAATCAATTACGCCAACATGGTGACCTATCGCCAAAGAGTAATACATCACCTGTTTTGCTTGCTCTGGCACCTGTTCATCGTTTTCGACGAAACGCTCATTGAGTAAATAGAAAAAAACATGGGTTGTCATGGTACGTCCTATAAAACTTGTAAAGTAATTTCTTCGCTAATCAATACTGCCAAATCTCCCCTTACCCCTCTTTGCTAAAGAGGGGGATTTTTCTTTAGCAATAAAGCACTCCTCTCTCATTTTAATTTTCTGTTGTTAATGCAGAAAACTAGATTGAAATTGACCGCTCTTATTCCCCTCTTTAGCAAAGAGGGGTAAGGGGAGATTTGGCAGAAATCAAAACGGAGCTATTAGTTTATTTAGCAATCGTTAGACTATCCCGAAAACGGCATACTAATCGCATGCAAACGATTGACGATTTCGCTTAAACGCGGATCGGCTTCGCGTTCTAGGTATTCACCTAAACGTACACCAAATGGCACTTTATCATTTTCTGTCATCATTGCCATAAATTGGTTAGCAATGTTGCCGCCTTGACGATAACCGGCAAGACGACGTGCTTCACGTTCAAGACTAATACGCAAATCTAACGGAATGGTTGGGAAACGCAATTTAGCTTCTGCGTTAGGATCAGCTTTTTCTTGTTTACCTTTGAGTTTTTGATCAAGCAAACCAAGTGCTACTGCGAATCCATAAATGGTCGCTGCAGGAGTTGGAGGACAGCCAGGGATATACACATCAACCGGTACAATTTGGTCAGAACCACCCCATACACAATAGAGATCGTGGAAAATACCACCGCCGCAACCGCAAGCTCCGTAAGCAATACAGATCTTTGGATCAGGCGCAGCTTGGTAAGCACGCATGGCAGGAGTGCGCATAGCACGAGTAACCGCACCGGTGAATAATAAAATGTCTGCATGACGAGGTGAAGCGACCACTTTAATACCAAAACGTTCTGCATCGAATGTTGGCGTAATGGTACTGAAAATTTCGATTTCACACCCATTACAACCGCCGCAGTCCACACGATAAACATAAGCTGAACGTTGAATATCTTTCAGCAACGTTTGTTTCATTTTGGCAATATTTTCATCAATACTAAACGGTGTTGATATGCCATTGACCGGCATTGGAATTTGTGTGTTCATCGTCTTTCGCCTCCTGCTAAAACGTTAGGTACATCAACCGCACTTTGTTCTCGTTGTTCGAGTGCTTTTTTGAAATTCAAGCGAACTGGCTCTTTAAAGTCGATTAATTTCATCCGCATGTTGGATTCCATATTCGCGGTTTTTTCTAAGCTGTGCTGACGTTTACAAACCGGACAAGTATGCAACTCTGCCAATTTTTGTTTCACTAATTCTGGTTTATCCAAAGTTTGTTTGAATAAATCAATGGTGTAATTCAGTTCTTTATAAGAAATAAACGGTTGACCACATTCCTGACAAGTTACTGTAGCAAAGGTAGTTTCTTGGAAAAGATCCTGTTTATTGGTCACTGATAGTTCAAAATCTTGTGATAAGCGAATGGCTTTGGTTGGGCAAACTTCTTCGCAACGTCCACAGAAAATACAACGACCAAGGAATAATGACCAGGTACGTTCGCCTGTCACTGGATCCGTTCTCATGGTCAACGCATTGGCTGGACAGGCAATGGTACAAGCCGCGCAGACTATACATTGATCAGAATTGAGTTCCGGTTTTCCTCTAAAATCATCATCAACTTCATAAGGTTTGAACGGATATTTGGTGGTAACATCACCGGCTTTAAATACCGTTTTTAGTAATTTAAACATTTTCCGCCTCCCCTATTTCAATGGTGAATTTTTACGTTCGATACCGTAGCGTTCAATCTCTTTATAATCCACGGTTTTCGCTTTGCGTTTACGTACATCCACCACGGTGACACGGTCGGTACAAGAATAGCAAGGGTCAAGACTACCAATAATAAGTGGCGCATCAGACACAGTGTTGCCACGCAACATATAGCGCAAGGTTGGCCAGTTAGCATAAGTGGCAGCACGACAACGCCAACGGAAAAGTTTTTGGTTGTCGCCTAGCATTGACCAGTGAATATCTTCACCACGTGGCGCTTCCGTAATCCCTAAAGCAAAACGTCCTGGCGTATAATTGAAACCTTCTTTTAAGATTTCACCACTCGGCAAATTGTCCACCATGTAATCAATGATATTCATAGACTCAAACACTTCATTAATCCGCACTTTCACACGGGATAATACATCACCATTTGCTTCAGTGAAGAGATTGAAAGGGATATCGCCATAACCGGAGAATGGGTGTACTTTACGCACATCACGCGCAAAGCCAGAACCACGAATCATTGGACCAACCGGACTAAAGTCACGAGCGATATCTTTTGCCAAGACACCAACGCCTACCGTACGTTGTTCCATATTCGGTGTATTTAATAAAATATCGGTTAAGGTTTTGAGTTCTTCACGCATTTCACCGATAAGCTTGATACATTGCTCACGTTGATGTTTCAACATATCACGACGCACACCACCGATAAGGTTAATACCATAGGTTTTACGTGCACCAGTTAGCACTTCAGCCAAGGTCATGGATTTCTCACGAACACGGAAGAATTGCATAAAGCCGGTATCAAAGCCGGTAAAGTGGCTAGATAGACCTAAGTTTAATAAGTGACTGTGTAAACGTTCTACTTCTAACAAAATCGCACGGATCCATTCAGCACGTTTTGGAATTTGAATCCCCAAAGCGCTTTCTACGGAATTGGCATACGCCACACTGTGAGTAAAACCGCAAATCCCGCACACACGGTCAGCAAGGAAGTTGACTTGGTCGTAATCCATGCGAGTTTCTGCCAATTTTTCCATACCGCGGTGCACATAGAACAAACGATAGTCCGCATCAATGATATCTTCCCCATCCACGAACAAACGGAAATGTCCCGGTTCATCTGAGGTGATGTGTAATGGGCCAATTGGCACAATGCGCGCTTCGCCTTTTTCATTAATGAATTCGTAGGTTTCTGTTGCGGTTGTCGGATCGGGACGTAAGCGATAATCCATTGAGTCTTTACGTAATGGATAAAGATCATCCGGCCAATCATCTGGCAACACTAAGCGACGTTGGTCAGGTAAACCAACGGCTTTCAAACCATACATATCGAATAATTCACGTTCGCCCCAAACAGCTGCTTTGACTTTTGGTGTCACTGACGGAAATTCTAAGCTCACAGGATCAACTAAGGCTTTAATAGTGATAAAAGTTTTCACTTCCCCTTCCATGGAAAGCACGTAGTACACTGCATAGTTGCCATGAATTGAACGCTCATCATTCCCGAATACCAAAGGTAACCAACCTTCATGTTGATAATAAAGGTATTCAACTACATCAGGTAACATATTGGTTTTAATGGTAAGGGTAACCTGATTTGGTGTTGACCACTCCTCATCCAAAATGGTATTTGGAAATTTTGCATTGACTGCTTCAATGTAATTTTTACCAATCATTTTGGCTGGATCGACTGATGTATTTTTAGTTAATTCCATATATTTATCCCTCCTGTCGATCATTGCGCTAAACTTTGCCAAGGTAAAATTAACATTTCACCAAAAGACACTTGTTCAGATCCGAGTACAATTCCGACCGCACTTTTTAATAACTGCAAAATTGGTTCGGCAATATGAATACCCATAATAAACATGAATAACAATAAAATTGCCATCGCCACGAGTGAAACTTTGTTCACATCCCCCACTTCAATATTATCTGGCTGTTTGCCTAATACAGTTTTTAATACCATTAAAGACAATCCAGCTAACACAATAGTGAGTAAAATTAAACAGAATACCATTAACCAAGTTTTACCTGCGTAAATACCCGCAACAGCAATACTGAATTCACTGACGAACACGTTAAATGGTGGAATACCACCTAGTGCTAATGCACCTCCGGCAAATAATACCGCTGTCATTGGTGCCACATGCCATAAACCTCGTACTTGGTTCATATCACGGGTTTTGTATTTCAATAAAATGTTACCAGAAGCACAGAACAGCAAGGTTTTCGCTAAGCTATGGTTAATGGTATGTAATAACCCAGCAAATACGCCGATTGGGCCACCTAAACCAAAAGCGAAGCTAATTAAACCCATGTTTTCAATACTGGAGTATGCCAATAAGCGTTTGATGTCGAATTGAACGATAATAAACAAGGCCGCAACCAATACAGAAAGTAAACCAAATACCAACAATAAGGTTTGAGGGTAAGTTGGACCAACTGCTTTAGAAACTAAGATGTAGTAGCGCAATACCACCAACATGGCACAGTTCAATAATACCGCAGATAAAATCGCACTCACCGGACTTGGCGCTTCACTGTGTGCATCGGATAGCCAAGTATGCATTGGAAATAGACCGCACTTAGTACCAAAGCCAACCAAAATGAAGGCAAAAGCAAGATACATGAGCATCGGATTCAAACCAGCCGCTTGCTGATTGATTTCTGTCCAGAAAATGGCTTGGCTAGGATCTGCCAAAAGATTCGTACCATTAGAGAAGGTTAAAATCGTGCCATACAATCCGAACGCGACCCCAACAGAACAAATAATGATGTATTTCCATGCGGCTTCAAGAGAAGTTTTTTGTTTGTATGTACCGACCAAGAACGCAGAACTTAATGTAGTTGCTTCAATAGCAGCCCACATCAAAATCACGTTATTGGTGATCACAGAAATAATCATAGTGAAGAAAAACAAATGCAAAAAGCCGTAATAATTGCAATATGTTTTCAAATCAAGATGCCCTTCGCGATATTCAGTACCAATATAACCGATTGAATAAATACCGGCTAATGTTCCAACAATAGCGATGAGCCCTAAGAAAATAGCAGATAGACTGTCGATGTAAACCCAGTTATTTAATGCACTGATTTCCCCCTGAGTTAGCACGCCATTAATAATTTGTAAGGCAAATGCTAACATCAAAATCAAACCTGTAACATGAAGTGCGGTACAAATTGTCCGTGCTTTTGTCACGCCACAAGCGAAACTGGCAAGTGATATTGCTAAAGGTGCGATTAATAACGCGATTATCCATTGTTCATACATAGCGTTACCCCTTCAAACTCATAAGTTGTTTTGCATCTAATGAGTGGAATGTACGGTAAATTTTGTTTACCAACACCACCATTATGATGACGGCAAAGATAGCATCTGTGGCAATTCCGATTTCCACTAACTCAGGTGCTTTATTTGCCAATAAGGCTAATGTGAGATGAGAACCGTTTTCCATCAAACAATAACCGAATACTTGTTTTACGATATTGCGTTGGCTAACAATGCACACTAAACCTAATAAGAAGTGACTTAATGACACTGATAATGCCGGTTTAAGATGCGCAACCAACGGTAAATCGATTGGGACAACGACAAAGTAGCACAATGTCACTATCACTGCTGTGATCGGGATCAACCAAGCGACATTTATTCCAGCAGGAGTTTGACTTTCATCAACTTTTTTCATCGCATAGATTAAAATCGCGGGCACCAAAACCACTTTGGTAATAAATGCGCTGATTGACCACATATAAAGTTCATGGGCTTGCATTTCATTGGCAAGATAGACAAACAGTAACACCAACACCAATGATTGCAAACTATAAAATAACGCAGCTTTTTTGTCGGTTCGAGCCATAATTACGCAAAGAGAGGTAATAATGAGTAAACACGCAAGTCCATTTATCATTAACATAGATTCCTCCTTAACCTAACCAGCCAAACCTAGCCAATATGCGGCGATAAAACTGGACACCACGGACATCACCATTAATACAACTAACACAAAACGCATAGAGAATGGTATAGGTTGTGCATTGGCAACTGCTTCTGATGGTTTACCAATGACACATTGTCCGAATTTATACAACAACCACACGAATGTCGCGGTAGATTCAACTAAAGCAAGTACCACTAACCAAGTAATCCAGCCATATTCATTGCCTAATTCAAATCCGGCCGCAAATAATGGATATTTACTGAAGAATCCATTAAATGGTGGTACCCCAGCAATAGCTAATGCTGCAACACCAAATCCTGCACCGACCACTGGCATTGTACGCATAATACCTCGTAACAATGGCATTGAGCGGGTTCCTGTCGCATAACTTAATGAACCAGCGACCAAGAAGAATAAGCTTTTCGCGAAAGCATGGTTGAAGATGTAGCTAATCGCTGCCACAAAGGCCAATTTAGAACCTAATGCAGCAAGAGAAATCCCAATGAAAATATAAGAAAGTTGGGTAATGGTGGAATACGCCAATAAACGTTTTAAGTCAGTTTGTGGCAAGTACATCAAGAAGCCGTAAATCAAGGTAATCATCGCCATGATGATGCCGACTTCACCCACAATATGTGGAATCTCACCAGCAGACATAACTGAACGAGCGAAAATATAGACCCCAACTTTAACCATTGATGCAGCGTGCAAATATGCACTCACCGGTGTTGGTGCTTCCATCGCATTTGGTAACCAAATTTGCATTGGTAATTGCGCTGATTTACCCCACGCAGCAAACATCACACCAAATAGCACGATGGTTTTCGCACTCGGATCTAAATGTTCTAATGCTGTGATGGAGAATGTACCTGATTGGCTGAACAAATAGGCTGCAGCAATATATAACCCGATTGCACCAACATGGGTAATAATCAACGCTTTCATTGCAGCGGCTTGGGCTTTTGGTGTTTGGTAATAACTGATTAATGCCCAAGAACATCCCCCAGTAATTTCGAAGAACAATAATTGTCCTGCTAAAGTTGAGGAATACACCAAGCCTGCCATGGCACCAATAAAGATGAGCAAGAAGGCATAAAAACGTGGTAACCCGTTATGTGGGTGCTCACGGTTTTTATCGGTTAAGTATCCGCAAGAATATAAGCAGATTAAGAAACCCAAGGCCACAACGGCAAAGGCAATTAATGTACTGACTGCATCAAGAGTGACACCAAAGATCGCCGTTTTATCAAAAGCGACGATGTCATAAGTGACGCTTTGATGACCATCGGCAAACCATTGCCCAGCAACTAACATGGTTCCTAACGTAGCAAGCGCTGCAAATACAGTGGCAATTTGAGCAAAGTGTTTTTTGTTCAAACCAACAATAAACGCCCCTACGAAAGGTAAAATGATTGTAATCAGAGCTAAACGTTCCATATTTGTCCTCCTTACAACCCTGTGAAGTAAAATACAAACGCTAACACAGAAATGCCGAAGCCGACTACGGTTAAACGTCCTGTTAACATAAAGCGGGTACGAGAGAGTGTGTTTTCAAAGACACAAGCCAATACGAACACCACTAATAATTTCACGAAGAATAAAACACCGCCTAAAACGACCGCACTTAAGCTCATCTCTGTTGGGATACCAAACGGAAGCAACACGCTCACAAAGATAGATGCTACAACCATAGATTTTAAGCTTAAGCCGACTTTTAATAAGGCGAGTGCTGGACCAGAATATTCAGTCAATGGACCTTCTTGTAATTCTTGTTCCGCTTCTGCCAAGTCAAATGGAATTTTCCCCATTTCAATAAACACGGCGAAGAATGCTGCTGCGATAGCAATCACTGTCGCAATTGGATATTGCCAAGTATTTTCGGAAAGTGCATTACCGATAACCGCAAAATTGGTTGAACCGGCAATTAAAGCAATCACAAGGAATGCCAACATGAGAATTGGTTCTACTAAAACACCTAATGTGACTTCACGGCTTGCCCCTAAACTTGAGAATGTGCTGTTTGAATCCAAACCCGCAATTGAGAAAAAGAAACGGAACAAGGCGAATAAGTAAATCACGGTGATTAAATCACTGCCAGCGCCAAATGGTGCGATACGAGTAAATAAAGGCAAACTCATGGCAACCACCATCACTGTGCTAATTAGCACATAAGGCATCGCTTTAGAAACCCAACCCGCATTGTCTGGCCAAATGTTTTGACGTTTCATTAATTTCGCAATGTCACGATAATCTTGTAACACGCCAGGACCGCGACGAGATTGAATACGAGCACGGATCATACGTGAAATACCGGAAAATAACGGTGCAAGGGCGAGCAAAATCAAGGCTTGCACAATGGCAAAAACAAACATTCCGGCAGATGTTGCAATTTCTGAAGGTAACGTAATCATCTTCAACCTCCTACATCAACGCAATGGAAAGTAGTATTGCCACCAAGGCAATCACGAAGTACACGCAGTACACACGGAAATCACCTTGTTGCAACCATTGAATTTTAGTTCCTAACCAAGGAATAAAACGAGCGATTGGCATCGTCATTTTTTCTTCCCAGAAAGGTTCAGCTTTTGTTGCACCTTTAATTACCGCTTGGATACCTTTATCACCTAAAGGTGCGGGATCCAACACTTCGCGCAAGGTATAAAGTGATTTGAAAATCGTACGCAACGGACGAGTGAAACTACCTGCAGAGGCCGCCATATCTTGTTCATAAGCATAACCACAAGCCCATGGATTGCCTTTTGCACGATCGGATAAACGTTGATTTTTGGTGAAGGCGTAAAAACTAAATGGCAAGAAGAAGAATGCCAATAGCATGATAGTCACCATCGGTGTTGAAAGCACGGTATGCGGTTCAGCTTGTGCGACCACCACACCATTTTGAGCCAACATTAGCGGCTCACTGTGAGCAAGTGCGGTCGAAATTTTCGCAATTATTGGAGTCACCACAGATGCACCCACACCTAACAATACACAACATAACGCTAATACCGCCATCGCAATTACCATTGGTTTTGGCACTTCACGTGCATTGGCTGCTTTTTCGCTACGCGGTGCACCACCAAAGCTGATGCCGTACACTTTCACGAAACAAAGTGCCGCTAACGCACCCGTCAATGCCAACATAATAATGGCAATTGGACCGGCAAGTTTTAAGACGAAATCATCACTTTGACTTAAGGTGAATAAGGATTGATAAGTAAACCATTCACTGACAAAACCGTTAAACGGTGGCAATGCAGAAATCGCCATGGTACCGATTAAGAAACAGAATGCGGTGTAAGGCATAAGTTTGCCTAAGCCGCCCATTAAGTCCATGTCTTTAGTGTGCAAGCGATACATTACAGAACCTGCACCTAAGAATAACAAGCCTTTGAATACAGCATGGTTAAGCAAGTGGTATAACCCACCAAGTAAGCCCACGGTTGCTAATACTGGATGATGTGTCGCGATACCAATCATACCAACGCCCACCCCCATCATAATGATGCCGATATTTTCTACCGTGTGATAAGCCAAGAGTTTTTTGATGTCATGTTCTGCCAAGGCATAAAGTACGCCGAGTACGGAAGATACTGCACCGAAACCAAGTACTATAACGCCATACCAAACATTGGTAGAACCGAGAAGATCAACACCTACTTTAATGATCCCGAAAATACCAATTTTTACCATCACTCCAGACATCATCGCTGAGGCATGAGAAGGTGCAGCTGGGTGAGCTTTTGGCAACCAGCTGTGTAATGGAATCATCCCTGCTTTGGCGCCAAAACCTAAAAATGCCAAAATAAAGGCGGTAAAGGCAAGCGGTGCCGGTAAAGTGGTTTGACGGAATGCGCTAAATTCAAAGCTACTGGCATAGCAGTAGAAAATGAAGAAGGCGATCATAATTAATACCGAACCGGCATGCGCAATAAAGAAATAAAGCAAGCCTGCATTTACGGCATTGTCATCTTGTTCGGTAAGGACTAAGAAATAAGATGCCAATGACATCATTTCAAAGAATACAAGGAAGTAGAATGCATTATCGCTGGTGACTAACGCAACCATGGAAGCGATAAATAAATTCATGAAGAAACCCATGGAACCTGCGCCTTTACCTTTATATTCTTTTACATAAGAGAAAGAATAAAGTGCGGTCACAATAACTAATAAAGAAATGACACACACCATAAAGGCTGCCAATCCGTCAATACGGATGGAGAACGAGGCAAATTCAAATGGGGTTTTGAAAACATCAACGACTGTGTCGCTGCTGATCAGAACGGGGATGCAGGCAACAATACCTAACACTCCAGCAAGTACACCGGTCACGCCGGATATATTGATTGAAAGTTGTTCGTTTCGTCTCACTGCGAGCGAAATAAACGCACCTACGACATAAATCAACAGGGTCGTGATGAGTAAATTGATTGGTAAACTCATAATATCACTCCATTGATTACAAGTTAAACACACTAATTATCTTGGGATAGCAGGCGAAGAAACCATTGCCATTTCACGTTTTCTTTCGTTAGCCTGTTTGATACTCTCATCACTAATAATAAATAACGTTTTGGTCGGGCAGGTTTGCACACAAGCCGGACCATCTTCACGGAAATAGCAAAGATCGCATTTCACCGCAATGGCTTTCACACCTGGTTGCCATGCCAACATATTGTGTAAATCCGTATTATCTGGTGCAGTACGAATATCTCGTTTTACCGCATCAGTGAAGGAGAATCCTTCATAATAGGTTGGTGCGTCAATCGGTGCAGAACCATGTTGGGTAATGGCACCGAATGGGCAAGCAATACCACAAAGTTTACAACCGATACAGAGACTTTCGTTAAGTTGAATAGTGTCATTGATATGTGTAATTGCGTGCACCGGACACACAGTAGCACATGGTGAATCATCACAATGACGACAGAGAATTGGCACGGTTACATCATCATTACGCATGACTTGTAAGCGTGGAAAAGATTGTAATCCGAAAGCTTTATGCACTTCGCTACAAGCGGCCATACAGGTGTTGCATCCAATGCAATCCTTCGGATCACCGATTACAAAACGATTCATACATTCCCCCTCCTTGTATGTAAATAACGTTTTTTACAATAACCACTCTAGGAGTAAGGATACTCCTGTAAAAAAGTAAAGCTCAAGAACTAATTCGAAAATTTGTGATTAAGATCAAAAGATTTCCATTGTTTTTCTATTACTCTGATGCACCTGTTAAATAACAGTGAAACATAATAATTTTATGTTAAAAATGTGAACAGACTTTAAACAAAAATGCAGTAGCCTTATTTAAAATATGGCTATACAAATTTAGGTGCTTACATGATAAAATTTCACACTCGCAGTACGTTTATTGAAACACAATAAACGATTTATCTCATAAACATTCTAACTAAGGACAGATTATGTGTTTAGGTATTCCAGGACAAATTATTCAAGTTGCAGACAGTGCATTACAGCTTGCTGTAGTCGATGTGTGTGGTGTTAAAAGAGAAGTTAATATTTCATTAATTTGTCAGGATGACCCCAAACCTCTCGTTGGTAAATGGGTACTCGTGCATGTGGGTTTTGCCATGACGATTATCGATGAAGAAGAGGCCAAACAAACGCAAGAAGCCTTAATTGCCATGAGCCAGCTAGAACACGAAGTCGGCGATTTTCTTGGCTTAAATCAAAAATAAACAGGATTGCGTTATGCAAGGGATCGAATTACGCATAAAAGGAAAGGTTCAAGGCGTGGGATTTCGCCCTTTTGTTTGGCTTCTGGCAAATCAATATAAGTTAAACGGAGATGTAAATAATGATGGGCAAGGCGTATTAATTCGTTTTGTCTCCCCATCAGCAGATGCACTCAAGCAATTTTTGTCCGACCTGCAAAACAAACTCCCGCCGCTAGCGCAAATTACTGACATTACTCAGCGTCCAATAGATTGGCCAGAAGCAACCGCTGTAACGGGCTTTACCATTCGGGAAAGTGAAAACAATCAAATGGACACGCAAATTATTCCAGATGCAGCTACCTGTCCACATTGTTTAGCTGACTTATTCGATCCCAATAACCGACGCTATCATTATCCTTTTACTAACTGCACCCATTGCGGTCCGCGTTTTACCATCATCAAGGCAATTCCTTACGACCGAAAAAACACGGCAATGGCTTCTTTTCCACTTTGTCCACAATGTGAAAAAGAATATAAAGATCCCGCTGATCGTCGTTTTCATGCTCAACCCAATGCTTGTTCTGTTTGCGGCCCCCATATTTGGTTACAAGATCGAGAACAAACGCTTGCTACTCATGAAACTGCGCTAAAACAGACCGCACTTTTATTACAACAAGGTCATATCGTTGCGATTAAAGGCTTAGGCGGTTTTCACCTAGCCTGTGATGCAAATAACCAAAAGTCTGTTGATTTATTACGTCAACGGAAACATCGTCCGACAAAACCATTAGCCATTATGGTGCCTGACCTGCAGTTTTTACAAGATTTAAGTGCCCAAGAAACAGAATTACTAACCAGCAGTGCTGCGCCAATTGTACTTCTTTTAAAACACAAAGTGCCGCATATTGCGAATAACATTGCGCCAAACTTACAGGAAATCGGAGTAATGCTTCCAAGCAACCCACTGCAGCATTTGTTGTTACGAGCGGTTAATCGTCCGCTCGTGATGACGTCTGCAAATGCAAGCGGACATCCTCCTGTATTGAAAAATGAACATGCAGTGGAACAATTAGCTGATTTAGCTGATTTTTATCTTTGTCACAACCGCGATATTCTACAACGTGCCGATGATAGTCTCGTTCGTGTTGCCTTCGATGGATTAGAAACATTGCGTCGCGCTCGTGGCTATGTACCCGATGAAATACCACTTGAAACACAAAGCACGAAGAATGTGTTGGCTTTAGGATCTGATCTGAAAAATACATTCTGCCTGCTACGTCACAATAAAGCCGTACTGAGCCAACATATTGGCGATACAGCAAATGAACAAGTGCGGTCACAATTGAGTGAAAATCTTGCATTATTTCAGCAGATTTATCAATTTAAACCAGACATCATCGCGGTTGATGCTCACCCTGGCTATTTTTCATCTTCCATTGGTCAACAACTTGCCGAACAGCAACAAATCACACCAATAGAAGTACTGCATCATCATGCTCATATTGTCAGCGTGATAGCCGAGCACAATTGTAATGAACCAGTAATTGGTCTTGCTCTAGACGGTATCGGCATGGGCGAAAATGGACAACTTTGGGGAGGCGAATGCCTACTCGTTGACTATCAACATAGTCAATATTTAGGTGGTCTGCCGGCTGTTGCTCTACCAGGCGGTGATCTTGCAGCGAAACAACCTTGGCGCAACTGGCTGGCTCACCTGCATCAATTTGTGCCACAGTGGCAAGAAATACTCACAAAAACTTGTGCTGAACCGAATTGGCAAATACTAGTCAATGCCATTGAGCGCGGACTCAATTGTCCACCTATATCATCTGCTGGTCGTTTATTTGACGCCGTAGCTTATGCTCTCGGTATTGCACCAACCATTGTTTCTTGGGAGGGCGAAGCCGCCTGCCATCTAGAAGTTCTGGCAAATAACTCATCCTTTGCTACACACCCAAAAAGTGCGATCAATATTCCAGTAAAAATGCCGCTTATCGGCAATAAACTGGATTTGGCTTACTTTTGGCAAAGTTGGTTGAATTATCATGCTTCTGTTGAAGATAAAGCCTTCGCCTTTCACTATGCTCTCGCCCAAGGGTTTGCTGAACTTGCTGCAAATCAAGCTCGCAAATACCAATGCCGTACTATCGTGTTATCTGGTGGTGTGATGCATAACCAACTACTACGTCGCTTATTAAAAGAAAATTTGAGCGAATTCCATGTATTAAGTGCGCATAAACTACCGATGGGTGATGGAGGCCTCAGTTTAGGTCAGGCTGTTATTGCCATGCATAGAAACTGATAATTCCTAATATTAAAATATAAGAAAAAGAGTTAATATAAGTTCGCAAAACTTTTTGCATAAAATTGGAATTTATTTTGCATAATCCTGAAACCTTTATGTAAAATGAATCACAAATCAAACTGAAATAAAAACGCCCTTTAAATCATCATTAAAGGGCGTTTAAATTTTAAGTATTAAAACTTATAAACCATGTTATCTTCATACTTGCCGGAATAACTTGCTGAAGCCTTAACAACAACGCGCTCGGAGTTGTAAAAAGCTTCCCAATTATCAACTTTATCCTCTACCATATATTCGATAAAGCGAACAAATTCACTCTTTGTTGAGCTAAAGAATACATAAGGAGGGCGCGTGATGTTGATTAATCGGAGGAAGTCGATTAAATCAAAGTACGTCGCCTGTTTATAGCTTTCCTGGCGGGTGCATAAATATGGCGGGTCTAGAACAAATAATGCTTTAGGGTCGCTGCTAAATTTAGGTAAAAGCGTGTGGAATGACTCGCGCGCAATCTCAAGTCCGTCTAAATATCCATCCGCTTTCGGATAATCAGACTGTCTAACACAATGCCAAAAATCGCGCTGAAATAAGTCGTCCAATGTTGCCACTTGTTGGCCACTAAAAAGAAGCCAGCTTGCCAGGCTATTTAGGTCAATATAACCTTTGAAATTTTGAATGATTTTGATGCATTCTGCCTTACAATCCTTCGTCAATCTTTTGTTTTTTTGCGTAGCGTTATCAACTACCGCGTAAAGCTGTGCGCGAAGTGCATTAATGTCATCAATATGTGCTAATCGTTCAGCATACCCATCAAAATCGTTATAAATTACGCGTGCTTTAGGCTTGAGCTGTTTTGCTACATGGCTTAATAAACCACTCCCGCCAAATGTATCAATGATAGTCCAGCCCTCGCCATCATTCTTAATATTGGCGTTTAACACTTCCTCGAAGCACTTTAAAAACATCCTCTTTTGCCCAACAAACGGTAGTGGTGCTTGTTTAAACATAGTACACTCCGTTTGTTTGTTTGTTTGTTTGTTTGTTTGTTTGTTTGTTTGTCATTATTATCTCTTATAATCATTGACTTATAACAAAATGCGGCCCAAATTGACCGCACTTTGAGTTATAAAATGTTTTTATAATCATATTTTACGATTTCAAAATCTTTGGTCGCATTTAAATCTACCTCGCCTTTTTTAATACGCTCTAACTCGTTTAACATCGCTGTCTTAGCGTCGGCGTAGGCGTCAGGATTAATAACCCCATCTGAACCATATGCATCTCGCTCGAATGGTATGTCGAGTAAAGCTTGCAGTCCATTTTGATTTACTTGAGCCTTCGCACCATACTTATTTAAGTATTTATCATAAGATTTTTCGCGCACACTTTGTAACCAGTTATCTGTTAGCCATTTCGCTAGATACTTATAGATTAGTTCTTCTCTATTTTTTAGCTCTTCACGTTCCTCACGTTCTTTACGCTCACGCTCTTCGCGTTCCTCACGTTCATGAATAAACCATAGTTTCACGATAATCCTTCCTTATTAGTCTAAGTATCTGCTTGGCCATATATCCTTTGGTTCCTTACCTAGTGCATCAGCAATAATCTTTTCCCCCTTTGGATAGCGTTTATCAAACGCATTTCTTAGAGTTGTTTTTGCTAATCCATGCTGAATCCCTAATTGAGCTAATGAAATCCCTTTCTTAATCAATTCAGCTCTAATGTCAGCTCTATGCATATCATTAAATCTTCCTTTTTCTTTCATTTTGTGCGATCCTTAAAAGTTAGTTGTTTGACTACTTGATTAAGTACTTAATCATCTACGATTTAGAATATATATCAAATCATTTTCTTAATCAATAGGTGATTTAATAAAATTTTATAAAATCTTTCTATTCGGTGTTTAAATTATTGATTTTATTTAACTTAATCAGCTGAATCTTTTTAAATTATTTTGATTAAGAAAGGTGATTTATGAAATCATTAGATAAAGTTTGGTTTACTGCCAAAGAACTTGAGGCTTTAAAGCTAAATGGACTGCCATCTCATGCAACAAACATCACAAGGAAAGCTAAAAATGAAAATTGGCTATCTAGAGAAGCTAAAGGTATAAAAGGAGGTGGGTTCGAATACCATATATCTACATTGCCAAAAGAAGCACAGATGTCTTTAGGGCTAAGAGATAGCATTCAATCCATAAAGAGTAATGCATTCAAAGCTATGGAAGAGCACGCTATAAAAGAGAATGGATTTGCTGATTTTAAACAGATGAACAGAGATCACTACGAACCTATTGATGATTTTAGGGGTGTCAGAGTTTCAGCAGGCTTAGGTTTAGAAAATGAAGAACAATATGATTCAGCTTACATAATGGTTGAAAGCTCTTGGTTTCAAAGAACTGGCAATAAATCAAAACATTGTGCAATGTTTACCGTAAAAGGGGAAAGCATGGAGCCTACCTTGAAAGATGGCGAAGAAATCATTGTTGACCGCTCTAAGCGCGAATTAACAGAAGGGAAAATATTTGTACTAAACCACAACGGATCAATGTTGGTAAAGAAAGTACAGTTTACCTACGGTGGAGTAGAGCTAATTAGTGACAACCCATCCTATCGCCCATTAAAACTAGACACAGAAGAAGCAAACAGCCTTGTCGTGATAGGGCAAGTTGTGCGTGGTTATCGGGACTTCTAATATGTCACCGACATCAATGTCGGTAACATCCCAAAAAACAGCATAACAAGTGCTTTCTTAATATTTTAAAACACAACGGCACGGATGCCAGTGTTCCTTTCAAATACCGCCCAATAATGGCGCATTTTCGCTAATTCTACCCATAATTACACACAACAAACCGCTAGATTTCACCCAAACGCACCAAAACAACCATAAATAACCAATAAAAAAGGCAGTTCCCACATAGAACCTGCCTTAAACTCATTTATTAAAAACTTTAAAACCTTTTTAAAATTTTAAAACGGTTTAAAAACCACAAATCCACCGTTCATTTTTATGCAAAATAAAACCCAATTTTCGACCATTTTACAGATTTTCCCACCATTTTCATTTTTTGCATAAATCCGACCAGCAAATCACCCAACCCCGCACCACACAAGCCCTAAGCCAAATTTTTCCCGCCAAATTTTTTCTTTTCCTTTATGCAAATATTGTCACTCCCCCACATTAATCGAAAAATAACGATTAACGCTTTTGTTTTTGTATTTCTTTTTTATCTTTTTATAGCGGAATACTGGAAAAGAAAACCAATAACAATGGTGGCAGAATATTCGTCACAAAGCCGAATGAAATCGCAATTGGCGTGACTTCAATGCCCCCTGCTTTTTGAATAATCGGCAATGTACAATCTATTGCAGTTGCCCCCGTGATTCCAATCGCGGTTGAACGGAAGTGACGCATAAATAATGGAATGACAAATAAACTCACAATTTCACGGGATAAATCATTAAAAAAGGCAATACTACCCTGCACCGGTCCCCACGCATTAGTTAATACCACACTAGATAACGAATACCAGCCCATTCCAGAGGCAAAAGCGAGTCCTTGAGTAATGGGCATCGCTAAAACGAAAGCAGCAACCACGCCACCTAGTAACGAGGTAAACGTAAACACCATCCCTGTTTGGAAACCATGTTTATTGAAAAGTGCTTCTTTTAAGGAAATGCCGTTATTTCTTAGTTGAATACCCACAAAGAAAATCAGCACAATCAATACATATAGATTTATACCTGTAGGCAACATAAGATAGGATTTAAAAAAGAAACCACAAAGAGTACCAAGTACCACTGTGCCCGAAAGCTTGAGAGAATCGATTAAGGAATGCCAACGAGAATCAATTTTACCTTGTGATTTAAGTGGCTCAGCAGGATTAAAACGATCATAAAGCATCAGACCGATCATATTTGAACCCAAAATGATCGCCGATAGCGTCAATGCGGTTGTACCAATAATAGGAAGTTTATGTTCTAAATCATCCAATTGACCAAGTAAATACCCCATTAAGAAAAGGATGATGTAAAGCAAAAACATGACAATATGATTAATCTTTGCGATATAGGATTTATTATTGACCTTCAGTAGATAGCCTAACACCATCGGTACTAAGACAATTAATAAGCCATTTATCATATCCTGCATCATACATCTCCTTTCTTATTCCACTGAGGCTAGCATACCCCTTTTCTCCCCCTTTTTCAAAGCGCATAAAAAAGTGCGGTCAAAATTAACCACACTTTTAATTATCTGAAAAATAAAAAATTATTAGTTATTTACTCGGCGGCGAGCCGCTACGGCATCAGATAACTGTTTTAACACGATTTCTGTATCTTCCCAACCGATGCAAGCATCAGTGATACTTTGTCCGTAAGTATGCGCTTTACCATCGACTAAGTCTTGACGCCCCTCAACGATATGACTTTCTACCATGACACCGAAGATCTGCTTTGAACCACCTGCAATTTGCTGGCAAACATCTTCACAAACATCCATTTGTTTTTTGAATTGTTTGCTACTATTTGCATGGCTAAAATCAACCATGACATGTGGAATACGACCTGATTTTTCGATGTCTGCACAAACTTTTGCAACGTCTTCCGCTTTATAGTTAGGACCTTTATCCCCACCACGTAAAATAATGTGGCAGTCTTCATTTCCTTTTGTTGAAACAATAGCCGAATGACCAAATTTTGTCACAGATAAGAAGTAATGCGAAGCTTCTGCCGCGCCCATTGCATCTAATGCTACTTTTACGCCACCATTTGTGCCATTTTTAAAACCTACCGCACAAGATAAGCCTGAAGCTAATTCACGGTGAACTTGAGATTCAGTTGTTCTCGCACCAATTGCGCCCCAGCTCATGAAATCCGCTACATATTGTGGTGTGATCATATCTAAGAACTCACCTGCTGATGGTACGCCTAAGTTATTGATGTCAGATAATAATTTACGTGCAATACGCAAACCATCATTTAAACGATATGTATCATTTAAATAAGGATCATTAATTAAGCCTTTCCAACCCACTGTTGTACGCGGTTTTTCAAAGTAAACGCGCATCACCACTTCAAGTGTATCTTTATATTCATCACGTAATACTTTTAAACGTTTAGCATAATCTAATGCGGCTTTAGGATCATGAATCGAACAAGGACCAATTACTACAAGTAAACGATCTTCTTTACCATGAATAATATTGTGCGCATGCAAACGGGTTTCATGAACTAAATCTGCCGCTTCTTCACTTGCAGGAAATTTTTCTAATAAGGCAATGGGAGGTAATACCTGATCGACTTTTTCAATTCGGGTATCATCATTTGCAACTTTTACTTCGATTTCTTCTTTCTTCGTCGCCATATGTCACTCTCTAAATCTTAAATGTTGTGTTTCAATCTCATGGCGTTACTCTACACCCATTTTTTGTACTAGTAAACTAGTTCATTTAAATTCATACACTAATTTTATACAATTGCATAAAACTTGTACTCGTTAAGCAATCCTAGTAACTCGTTATTAAACTACCTTTCACCTTATCTGGCAAGGATTTTGGCGTAAAAATAGGTTGTACCTGCTCCATTTAAAATAGATTATTCTTTTATCCTCTAAAATGAATAAATAAATTTAAATAAAATGTGGTCATAAAAAACAATTTCAATTCCAACCGCACTTTTTTAAATATTTTTTAAACTCCCTTGTTTTTACTGAACATTCCCCTCATTTTTTTGTCTGATTGAACACTGATTCAGTCATTTATTTTTACTTGGAGAACTTATGAAGAAAAGAAATTTTGTATTAACCGGTATCGCATTAGGTTTAAGCGTATTTGCGACCTCTTTATCCGCTCAAGCAGCTATTCCGAATGAAATCGTAGAACAAGGCAGCCTTGCGCCAATGTTAGAAAAAGCGCAAGCAGCAGTCGTGACTCTTTCTGTTGAAGGCAAAGCAAAAGCAAACAGCCGTTCAGTATTACCTGATGATATTCCAGAAGAATTTAAATTTTTCTTTGGTGATCAATTTGGCGAACAATTTGGTGGAAACCGTGGCTCATCACGCAACTTCCGTGGTTTAGGTTCTGGCGTGATCATCAATGCAGATAAAGGCTATGTTTTAACTAACAATCACGTGGTAGATGGTGCGGATAAAATTACCGCAAAATTACAAGACGGACGTGAATTCAAAGCAAAACTCGTTGGAAAAGACGAACAATCTGATATCGCTTTAGTACAAATTGAAAAACCAACTAATCTTACTGCTATCAAAATGGCGGACTCCGATAAATTACGTGTCGGTGATTTTACTGTGGCTATCGGTAACCCATTTGGTTTAGGTCAAACTGTAACCTCTGGTATCGTTTCAGCACTTGGCCGCTCTACTGGTTCAGATAGCGGAGCGTATGAAAACTATATTCAAACCGATGCTGCGGTAAACCGTGGTAACTCTGGTGGTGCATTATTGAATTTACGAGGTGAATTAATTGGCATTAATACCGCAATTATTTCTCCAAGTGGCGGTAACGCTGGGATCGCCTTTGCAATTCCAAGCAACCAAGCCAACAATCTCGTTCAACAAATCTTAGAATTTGGTGAAGTACGCCGTGGTTTACTCGGTATTAAAGGTGGCGAATTAAATGCAGACTTGGCAAAAGTCTTTAATGTCAGTGCGCAACAAGGTGCTTTTGTGAGTGAAGTCATTCCAAATTCTGCTGCCGAAAAAGCGGGCTTAAAAGCGGGTGATGTGATTACCGCAATGAATGGTCAAAAAATCTCAAGCTTTGCCGAAATGCGTGCAAAAATCGCGACTTCTGGTGTTGGTAAAGAAATTGAGCTCACTTACTTACGAGATGGTAAAACTGAAAACGTAAAAGTGACCTTGCAAGCAGACGATGGTACACCAACAACAAGTAAAACCGAACTTCCTGCATTAGACGGTGCAACCTTAAACAACTATGATGTAAAAGGCGTGAAAGGTGTGGAAATTAGCAAAGTACAGCCAAATTCAATGGCAGCACAACGCGGCTTAAAATCAGGTGATATCATCATCGGCATCAACCGTCAGCCAATTGAAAGCATACAAGACTTACGCAAAGCGCTAGATGAAAAACCATCTGCCATTGCACTTAATATCTTACGTGGTCAAAACAACTTCTACTTATTAGTGCAATAAAATGAAAGAGCGGTCAATTTGATTTGACCGCTCTTTTACTTTATTCCGATATCATAAACTGCTCCCTTAATTGATGAAGCTGATCGCGTACTGCGGCGGCTTTTTCAAACTCGAGATCTTGAGCAAATTTATACATTTGTTGTTCCAATTTCTTAATTTGTTGTTGGTATTCTTTGGCGGATTTAGGTGTATTGTAAAGTGCGGTCGGTTCAGCTGCCGTTTTTCCACGCTGTTTCAATTTAGCTTTTTGATTTGCACCTTGACCAATATCTAATAACTCGCCGACTTTCTTATTCAATGCCTGTGGAACAATGCCCTTTTCTTCATTGTATTTCATTTGTTTTTCACGACGGCGATTCGTTTCGGTAATGGCTTTTTCCATAGATTTAGTAATGCTATCTGCATACAAAATCGCTTTACCGTTCAAGTTTCGAGCGGCTCGACCGATGGTTTGGATTAAAGAACGCTCAGAACGCAAGAAACCTTCTTTATCGGCATCTAAAATGGCGACAAGAGAAACTTCTGGAATATCTAAACCCTCACGTAATAAGTTGATACCGACTAACACATCAAACTCGCCTAAACGTAAATCACGAATAATCTCTACACGCTCAACAGTATCAATATCTGAATGCAGATAACGTACACGAATGCCGTGTTCGTCTAAGTAATCCGTTAAATCTTCCGCCATTTTCTTCGTCAGCGTGGTGACTAAAACACGCTCATTTTTATCCGCTCTTTGACGCGCTTCAGACAGCAAATCATCTACTTGAATGGATACTGGACGAATTTCAATTTGTGGATCGAGCAAGCCCGTTGGACGTACCACCTGATCGACTATTTCACTGCCCGATTTTTCTAACTCATAAGGACCTGGTGTTGCGGAAACGTAAATCGTCTGCGGCGCTAAACGTTCAAACTCTTCAAAGCGTAATGGACGATTATCCAATGCTGAAGGCAAACGAAAACCATATTCCACCAAAGTTTCTTTACGAGAACGGTCTCCGCGATACATCCCGCCAATTTGCGGCACTGTCACGTGTGATTCATCAATAATCAAAATCGCATCAGACGGCATATAATCAAATAATGTCGGAGGCGGTTCGCCTTCATTTCTGCCTGAAAGATAGCGTGAATAGTTTTCGATGCCTGAGCAATAGCCGAGCTCATTCATCATCTCAATGTCAAATTGCGTACGTTGGGTTATACGCTGCTCTTCTAGTAATTTATGTTCTTTGATGAAATATTCACGGCGTTGCACAAGCTCCGCTTTGATTTTTTCAATCGCATCTAAAATACGTTCTCTTGGTGTGACATAGTGAGTTTTTGGATACACCGTAAAACGCGGAACTGCGCCAAAACTTGTGCCAGTTAAAGGATCAAATAAACTTAAACGTTCAATTTCATCATCAAATAATTCAATTCGTACCGCTCGATCGTCAGATTCAGCAGGAAAAATATCAATCACTTCGCCACGCACTCGGAATGTACCACGCTGAAAGGCTTGATCGTTTCTGGTATATTGTAATTCCGCTAACTTCGCTAAAATCTGACGTTGATCGATAATGGCACCTTGCTGTAAATGTAACATCATTTTTAAATAGCTATCAGGATCCCCCAAACCATAAATCGCTGATACGGACGCCACTACGATAGTATCTCGACGTTCTAAGAACGACTTTGTGGCAGAAAGACGCATCTGTTCAATCTGATCATTAATAGAAGCATCTTTCTCAATAAAGGTATCACTACTCGGTACATAAGCTTCCGGCTGATAATAATCATAGTATGAAACGAAATACTCCACTGCATTTTCAGGAAAGAATGCTTTCATTTCTGCATAAAGCTGAGCAGCGAGGGTTTTATTTGGGGCAAGTAGCATCGCTGGGCGATTTAATGTCGCTATGACATTTGCAATGGTAAATGTTTTACCTGACCCCGTTACTCCTAGAAGTGTTTGATGTGCCAAACCATCCTCTAAATTTTCGACTAATTTTTCGATTGCTTGGGGCTGATCGCCAGAAGGTTGAAAATCGGAATGAAGGATAAAAGGCTTAGTATTAATTTTCTCTACCATAAGTGCTGTTAATTTTTTAGCTATTTTAGAAGTGTAGCTATTTTAGCACATTTATTACTCCATTTTGAGCAATAAAAATCCAAGTTTTACACATACTTAGACCTGTCAAGCCTTAAGCACTTCAAAATTGAAAAATATTTCATTTTTTTTGCTGGACTTTATGCAACATATTGATATTAAAAAAAATATTTACTTATGGCTAATAGGTGAACAATTTAAGGAAAAGCCAGTCCGCACAAGTGGTTAAGCATTTTAAACAAAAACAATCCACAAAGTTATCCACAGGCTTTGTGGATAGAAAAACTCTCACTTTTTTGTCATTTTTTTTATTGACAAACATCGCTTCAATCATTAAAATGCGCGCCTATTCTTTGTGATACTAAGTTTATTCCTCCTTAGTTCAGTCGGTAGAACGGTGGACTGTTAATCCATATGTCGCAGGTTCGAGTCCCGCAGGAGGAGCCAACTTTCTCTTTTGGTTTAGCTTTCGTTTGTCTCCTTTTACGAATCCTAAATTAGTAGCCAAAAGAATTTAAGCCTATCGTATTGATGGGCTTTATTTTTATCTAATCTATACTGATTTAATGAATTATCGCACTAATTTAATGCTGAACGATCAGCGATTAAATTATCGCACTCCCAGCCGATATAATCGCCTGAAAATTCTATGGCTAGTTTTTCAAAGCGCTCTACCCACTGGAAGATCTCATTGCTATCTAATGAAAGCTCTTGCTCTAATTTCACCATAAAGTAAGGTTCTTCATCTTCTTCTGTTTGAATGGCTTGGCTAGAATATTTCAACGTATTAAAAGAGATTTGTCCGAGCGTTAATTCATCCATAAAGGGAAACATTTTCTCTTCTTCATCAAAATGGAAAGTATGTTCGATTAAATAAGTATCACTTAAATTACGCCCTTTGCTATTCAGCATGCTCAAAATTTCTTCTGTCGCATTTAATTTCATTTCTAATGGTGAAGCCAATAAGAAATCGAAATAGGTATCCCAATTAGGATCATTCTGTACGTTGATTTCTGAAACAAAATCAAGCTGTTGAAGGGTTTCTTTAAGCAAAATATCATGTTCACAATAGAAATGCATTTTTGCCTGATGGTTGCAAATAAAGTGCCCAGCAAAAAAAACATTCGGAAGTGCGGTCAATTGAGCAAGAACTTTAAAAAGACGATTAATCAATTTTTCATATTCGTCTTCATTCGGCAAACCGTCCTCATCACCTTGATAAGACACGGTAAATTGCACTACTTTACTAAGATGTTTACCATGGTAAACATCTAAATCTTCAATATTTGCAGTAAACACAGCAGGCATACCATTCACTTGTGAACGATAATTCTGCCAATTTGCCATATCCATTTTGCTTCCCTATTTAAATTCTGCCCAAATTGGAGCGTGATCTGACGGTTTTTCCATCGCTCGAATATCTAATGCAATACCAACATCAATACAACGCTCTGCTAATTGACGGTTCACTAAAATATGATCAATACGTAATCCACGATTGTCATCAAAACCTTTTGAGCGATAATCAAACCACGAGAACTTGTCATTGACTGTTGGGTTTAATTTACGGAACGTATCTTCCAAGCCATAATCGTATAAACGTTGATACCATTCACGCTCTTCGGGTAAAAAAGAACATTTGCCGGTACGCAACCAACGCTTGCGGTTTTCATCGCCAATGCCAATATCTAAATCGCTTGGGCTAATATTCATATCACCCATAATTAAAAC
The DNA here is from genome assembly GCF_054332415.1 of Haemophilus sp. SZY H56. Lineage (NCBI taxonomy): Bacteria > Pseudomonadati > Pseudomonadota > Gammaproteobacteria > Pasteurellales > Pasteurellaceae > Haemophilus > Haemophilus sp. SZY H56. The sequence goes on from NZ_JBTGNX010000010.1 coordinate 71,383, forward strand.
AGGGTTTACTTTATCGTGATCTTGTTCTAAATAGCGTTGAAGATCGGCATAAAACTTTTCTTTTGCTGGAAACTTGGTTTCATGTGCACGACTTTCGCCTTGTGGGAAATAGCCATTGATTACCGTTAACAAACCAAATGGCGTTTCTAAATCTGCCATAATAATGCGTTTTTGTGCATCTTCATTATCTGTTGGAAAACCACAACGCACCGCTTTGGGTTCTTGTTTGATTAACAGTGCTACACCGTAATGCCCTTTTTGCCCATGGTGAAAAACGTGATACCCCAGATTGTCGGTAATTACATAAGGAAAATCTTCATCCGCGACTTTAATTTCTTGTAAACCAATCACATCCGGTTGGTATTTTTCAATAATTGCTTCAAGCTGATGAGGGCGGGCACGTAAACCATTAATATTAAAAGAGATAAATTTCATTTTTGTTCCTAATGTGAAAAATTGTGGCTATTATACAAAATAATTGAAATCTTAACCGCACTTTTCCTGTTCAGTTGACTCAGCATGCTCTGAGCCAAATTTTTGAATCTGAGATTGGACGCTCTCACGATGCCACAACTCTCCTTCTTTCGGAGGGGTAAACACATCAAATGCTTTACCTTTAAATTCAAATTGCAATCTTGCAGCATGTAAATAAGTGCGGTCAATTTTTTCCGTCTTTTTGCCATAAAGCGCATCGCCTAAAATGGGACTAGCTAAGCTTTTCATCGCAACACGTAATTGATGAATTTTGCCTGTTTGTGGCTTTAAAATAAATAATCGTAAATTAGGCTCACAACTTACACTTTCAAAACGAGTAATAGCAGGATTTTCTTTCGATTGGCAGAGTTTCCAGGCTCCGTTCCTGGCTTTTTGCATATCCCCTACAATCAATCCTTGTTTCTTTTTGGGTTTCTGATTGCTAAGAGCGAGATAAGTTTTTTGAATATGGTGTTCAGAAAAAAGTCGGAAAAATTCAGCCGCACTTTCGGCGTTTAATGCTAAAATGAGTAAACCTGATGTCACTTTATCTAACCGATGTACAAGCCAAACTTGTGACACGCCAAGCTGCTCAGCAAGCAAAGTGGTTAAACCAATTTCGCTTTGATCTTTATGCACGCTCAGACCACAAGGCTTGTAAATAATGATAAAATCATCAGTCTGATAAACAATGTCTAATTTCATAAGTGTGGTTAAAATTTAATGAATTTTGAACATATTATACTGGTTTATATTATTCCCGTGTTAATTTGGGTGGCGGTTATTTCTGTCACCTTGCGGTTGCTCGTCAAAAAACAAGCGGTTTCCGCTACGTTGTCATGGCTGATGATTATTTACCTCGTGCCGCTGATTGGTGTCATTGCCTATTTAATTTTTGGTGAAGTGAAACTCGGTGCTCGCCGTGCCAAAGCATTTCAGTTGTTAAAACCTAAATACATCAAATGGCTTAATCTGCTTTCAGAGCAAAAAGATGTGGTCACTCACTCTAAAGACCCACGTTATCGTGCTTTATTTAAATTAGTCCACCAACGCTTAGGCATTCCGAATATTCGAGGAAATGAATTACATATTCTCGATACCCCGGAAACCATTATTCGAAGTATCATCGGTGATATTCAACAAGCTCGCCATTCCATTAATATGGTCTTTTATATTTGGAGTAATGATGGGTTAATTAATGAGGTTAAACAAGCGTTAGAAGAAGCTGTGCAACGTGGCGTAAAAGTTTGTCTTTTACTGGATTCCGTTGGTAGTAGAGCCTTTCTTAAAAGTGTTATTTGTAAAGCAATGCGAGCGAAAGGCATTGAGATTACAGAAGCGCTACACGTAAACTTATTCCGTATGTTCTTCAACCGAATTGATTTACGCCAACACCGTAAAATTATCGTCATTGATAATCAAATTGCCTATACAGGTAGTATGAATATGGTGGACCCTAATTTCTTCAAACAAGAAAGTAATGTGGGCAATTGGGTAGATATAATGGTGCGAATTAATGGTCCTGTTTCGCCGATTTTAAACAGCCTACACGCTTGGGATTGGGAAATTGAAACGACGGAAGAATTACCGCTTTTATTACCAAACTGCCCGATTATGGAAATTGACGATAACGACACGCATTCAGTGCAAGTCATTGCGAGTGGACCCGCTTTTCCTGATGATCTAATCGCTCAATCTCTTGCTACCGCCATTTATGCAGCAAGGGAAAGTATTGTTATCACCTCGCCTTACTTTGTACCAAGTCACAATATCGCTGAAGCATTACGTATTGCCGCATTCCGTGGCGTTGATATCACGCTTATTTTACCGAAACAAAATGATTCCCTAATGGTTCGCTGGGCAAGCCGTACCTTCTTTGATGATTTGCTAGAAGCGGGAGTAAAAATTTATCATTTTGAGGCGGGGCTTCTGCATACAAAAAGTATACTGATTGATAATAAACTTGCACTTGTTGGTACAGTAAATATGGATTTGCGTAGTTTTTTACTTAATTTTGAAATCACCATTGTCGTCGAAGATCGTAATTTTGCGAATGAAGTCGCAACACTCCACGAAAATTACTTAGCGAATTCATCTAAACTCGATATGCAAGAATGGCTTAATCGCCCTCTCTATCATCGAATTATCGAACGATTGTTTTTCTTGTTTAGTCCATTATTATAATTTTGATAATGAATGCAAAAAGGGCGTACTGCATAGTACGCCCCTTTCTTCTTTTACTTATTGATTAACGTTTTTTCACGATAAACACTAAAGCAACTAATACTGCTGCAGTTGCTACAAATCCCGCTAAACCTGATTTTGTAAAACCAACTACAATGTAACCGACAGCACTTGCTGTTGCTACTGTTGCCGCATACGGTAATTGTGTGGTGACGTGATCCATATGGTTACATTTCGCCCCAGTTGATGACAAAATCGTCGTATCAGAAACCGGTGAACAATGGTCCCCACATACTGCACCAGCCATTACGGCTGAAAGACAAGGGAGTAATAACTCTGGTGCTGAATTGGTCGCCATTGCTGCTGCGATTGGCAACATAATCCCGAATGTTCCCCAACTTGTCCCTGTTGAGAACGCCATTGCCGCACCAAGTACAAATAAAAGAACAGGTAAAAATTGAACAGGAATGCTACCACTCACTAAAGAAGATAAGTATTTACCTGTTTGTGCATCACCTACTACTTTATTAATTGTCCAAGCAAAGAATAAAATGGCAATTGCCCCTAACATCGATTTAATACCAACAATCCAGGCTTTTCCATATTCTTGTAAAGAAACTTGACGCTCAAGGATAATCAATAATGTTGACATTGCAACCGCACTTGAACCACCTACAACCAGTGATATTCCCACCGTTGTATTCTCAAAGGCACCTAAGATACTAAATGGTTTTCCATCAGCAGTTAAAGCTTCACTCCCCGTGTGGATCATCATAAATACAGTCACCACAATTAAAACCACAATCGGTAAAATTAAATTACGAACTTTACCTTTTACACCTTCAATGACTTCTTCTTTATAATCACGCTCCATGGCTAATTTTTCATGGCGAGCCATCGCCGCAATATCAAATGAGAAATAAGCAACAAAGAACACCATTAATAATGAGAAGATCGCATAGTAATTCATTGAACTCATGGCAACGAATGCACTCATTGGCGTATAAGATGTAATAGAATAGGTTGCCAATAAACCGGCTACGAGAGTAATAATATATGCTCCCCAGCTAGATACTGGCATCATGACACACATAGGTGCGGCCGTTGAGTCAAGAATATACGCTAATTTAGCACGAGAAACTTTAAAACGATCGGTGACTGGACGAGCAATTGCCCCCACAGCAAGACTATGGAAATAATCATCAATAAATGTCACAAATACTAAAGATGCGGCTAATAATTTTGCACCACGACGACCTTTAATCTTCTTTTGAGCCCATTCAGCAAAAGCACGATTGCTACCTGATACCGTTAAAAGTGCGGTCAATACGCCAAGTAAAACGAGGAAAAACACGATATTCATATTTGAATTCATGCCATTTTCGTCACTATAAACTAACGCAACAACATTATCTTTTAAATAAATAAGCGCATCCAATGGATGGAAGTCAACCAACATTAACGTCCCAACAATAATCCCTGCGCTTAGAGAAACCAGAACCCGACGCGTTGCAATCGCTAAAACAATCGCAAGAAATGCGGGTATAACTGAATAAATAGATGAAGAATAATCAATTAGTTCCATTAAGTTATACCTATAAATTAATGGAGACAACGGCAAGAAAAGATACAATCAAGTATAACCAGACCGAACCGTAGCGCTCCATAGTTAATACATAAAACTATGACAGTCACGTTCCTTTCGAACACGCAACCAACCGAATAAAATGACTTTTATTCGATTTCGGCAACCACTCCTTTCCTTTCTCTTCAACGTTATCCACTCTAAGAAAATACTTATAGTAATCGCACCTCTACTGTTGTATAGGATATAGAAAGATTACATTAAAACAGATAATATTACCAATAAAATCTTATGTTTTTTCCTAGATCTATTGTTTTATTTACCATTACTTATAAGATTGTTACGTGTTTGTTAAGAAATTTAACCTCTATATGAGGAAAACAATATAAGAATAATTCAATTGATAATATAAATATGATGACATTCGACTAATTAATTATTGTATTTTTGTTAATTCATATTTACCAAATATATTATTTTCGCTATCATATGTTTTGAAAATAATTAAGCATTCACACACGTAAAAAGAGGTAGTAATGAACGAATTAACAAAAGGTTTAACTAATCTTCGTAGCTTGCGCGCAGCTATACGCGATTTAACATTAGAGCAAGCTGAAAATTCACTTTTAAAATTACAAGCTGCTGTTGAAGAAAAACGCGCTCAAGCCGCTGAAATTAAACAAGCTGAACAAGAACGTCGTGCTCGTATTGCCAAATATAAAGAGTTAATTAAACAAGAAGGTATCACGGCAGAAGAATTAACGGCAATTATTGGTATTGCCCCAGCTTCAATTCGTAAAAAACGTGAACCTCGTCCAGCAAAATACAAATATACTGATGAAACAGGTCAAGAAAGAACCTGGACTGGCCAAGGTCGTACACCTCGTGTGATTCAAAAGGCCTTGGATAAAGGTGTATCTTTAGCTTCTTTCGAAATCTAATTTCATTATCAACTATGTAGAACCCATTTTTATGGGTTCTCTTTTTTTATTTACCTTGCAAAATATTCATTATGTTAGAAAAGAAAATATTACTGACCGACTGTCCAGATGACAAAGGCTTAATCGCTAAAATCACCAATATTTGTTACAAACATCAATTAAATATCCTACACAATAATGAGTTTGTTGATTTTGAAACAAAGCATTTCTTTATGCGTACCGAATTAGAAGGGATTTTTAATGAAGACACCTTGCTAGCTGATTTAGATTATAGTTTGCCGAAAGGGACAAACTGTCGGCTAATCAGTGCAAAACGTAAACGTATCGTAATTTTAGTGACTAAAGAAGCGCACTGTTTAGGTGATATTTTAATGAAAAATTACTACGGTGCATTAGATGTAGAAATTGCGGCAGTAATTGGAAATCACGATAATTTACGCGAATTAGTTGAACGCTTTGATATTCCATTCCATTGTGTCAGTCATGAAGGGCTCACTCGTGTGGAACACGATAAATTACTCGCTGAAAAAATTGATGAATATGCACCTGATTATATTGTGTTAGCTAAATATATGCGTGTATTAAATCCAGAATTCGTGGCGCGTTATCCCAATCGCGTCATCAATATTCACCATTCATTCTTACCCGCATTTATTGGAGCAAAACCCTATCAACAAGCCTATGAACGTGGCGTAAAAATTATTGGTGCAACGGCTCACTTTATTAATAATGAATTAGATCAAGGTCCGATCATTATGCAAAATGTAATAAATGTGGATCACACTTACTCTGCCGATGCCATGATGCGTGCAGGCCGTGATGTGGAAAAAACCGTATTAAGCCGTGCGCTTGATCTTGCCTTACATGATCGTATTTTTGTGTATAAAAATAAAACGGTGGTCTTGTAATGAAAGCAATCACTTTAGAGCCAATTTCTCGCATTGAAGGTGAGATCAACTTACCTGGCTCGAAAAGTTTATCAAACCGTGCATTATTATTAGCAGCATTAGCTAAAGGCACCACAACGGTCACTAACTTGTTAGACAGTGATGACATTCGTCATATGTTAAATGCCCTTAAATCTTTAGGGGTGAATTACCAACTATCCGAAGACAAAACTTGCTGTGAAGTTGAAGGCTTAGGTGGCGCATTTCAGGTTGAAAATGGCTTGTCGCTGTTTCTAGGCAATGCTGGCACCGCTATGCGACCTTTAACCGCTGCGCTTTGTTTAAAAGGCGATACAGAAGGCGAAGTTATTTTGACTGGTGAGCCCCGTATGAAAGAGCGTCCAATCAAACATTTGGTTGATGCACTTCTTCAAGCAGGCGCCAATGTTCGTTATTTAGAAAATGACGGTTACCCACCAGTTGCAATTCGTAATCAAGGGATTAAAGGTGGCATGATTAAAATTGACGGTTCAATTTCTTCTCAATTTTTGACCGCACTTTTAATGACTGCGCCTCTTGCTGAAGGCGATTTAGATATCCATATTGTGGGTGATTTAGTTTCAAAACCTTATATTGATATTACCCTCGCGATGATGAAAGATTTTGGTGTTTCGGTTGAAAATCAACATTATCAAGTGTTTAAGGTGAAAGGTAACCAATCCTATGTTTCACCTGGCAAATACATGGTCGAAGGTGATGCCTCATCTGCCTCTTATTTCTTTGCCGCTGCCGCGATTAAAGGCAACGTAAAAGTGACGGGAATTGGCAAACATTCCATTCAAGGCGACCGCCTATTTGCTGACGTGCTAGAAAAAATGGGCGCTAAAATCACTTGGGGTGAAGATTTTATTCAAGCAGAACAAGCTGAACTCCACGGCATTGATATGGATATGAACCACATTCCTGATGCGGCTATGACGATTGCCACAACCGCTTTATTTGCCAAGGGTGAAACCGTTATTCGCAACATTTATAACTGGCGTGTGAAAGAGACCGATCGCCTTTCAGCTATGGCTGCCGAGTTACGAAAAGTCGGTGCAGAGGTTGAAGAAGGTGAAGATTTTATTCGAATTCAACCGCTTCCCCTTTCTCAATTTAAACATGCCGAAATTGAGACTTATAACGATCACCGTATGGCAATGTGCTTTGCGTTGATTGCTTTATCGGATACCCCCGTCACGATTTTAGATCCAAAATGTACGGCTAAAACCTTCCCAACATTCTTCGATGAATTTGAGAAATTAAGTGTTCGAAGCTAAAAACATAAAAAAGCACCGAATGCTCGGTGCTTTTTTCGTTATTTCTAAATAGAAGATAAAAATTCTTTTCGAGTTTCGCGATCTTCTAAAAAGACCCCGCCATAGGCTGATGTCACGGTATAACTGTGGGTATCTTTTACTCCGCGAGCTTTCACACAGAAATGTGTTGCTTTCACATAAACGGCCACATCATCAGTTTCTAAAATGGTTTGAAATGCCGTTAAAAGCTGTTCAGTTAAACGCTCTTGTACTTGTGGGCGTTGCGCAAAAAACGCCACAATGCGATTGATTTTAGACAAGCCAATCACCCAATCTTTTGGATAATATGCGACAGCAACATTGCCATCAATTGTCACAAAATGATGCTCGCAAGTACTGGTCAAGGTGATGTCATTCACTTGCACCATTTCGCTCACTTTCATTTGGTTTTTGATTTTCGTCATTTTCGGGAAATTGGCATAATCCATTCCACTGAAAATTTCATCAATAAACATTTTGGCTAAGCGATTTGGCGTTTCTTCTAAACTATCATCATGCAGATCTAATCCAATCAATTCCATCACTTCACGCATATGCGAAGCAATCGCCGCACGGCGCTCATCTTTACATTGAGTCGGATCAATCATTGGTGTTTCGATGCCTTTGGCTACCAAGGCTCGGCGGACACTTTCCGCATCAGGTGAAATCGCGTTCATTTACTTTCCATTTATAAAAAATATTGTGTTATTTTAACAAAAGATGAATTATTCGTAAAATGCGAAAAATCACCCTAATTTATTAATTTCCTTCATATTGTATTTCGGGCTACAATATATCCACGTTTATTTTGCTCAACCCAAAGGATTGATTATGTTGCCACTTGAAGATGCCTTGGCGCAAATGCTCAACCAACTTCCCTTCCCAACAAAAACTGAAACACTGGCTTTAACTGAAGCTGCAGATCGTATCTGTGCGGAAGATGTGATTTCTCCGATTAACGTGCCTTCTTTTGATAACTCTGCGATGGATGGCTATGCAGTTCGTTTAGCCGATTTACAGCAATCCATGACGCTTTCTGTCGCAGGAAAATCCTTTGCGGGTAATCCATTTCAAGGGGAATGGGTAGCTCAAAGTGCGGTCAGAATTATGACGGGGGCGATGATTCCTGAAGGTGCTGATGCGATAGTTATGCAAGAAGATGTCACCGTCAATGAAGATGGTTCTGTTACCTTTGCAGCATTACCTAAAGCGAATCAGAATATTCGCCGTATTGGTGAAGATGTGAAAAAAGGTGATGTGGTATTACATCAAGGGGATGAGTTAAATGCCGTTTCTTTACCTTTACTCGCGTCATTAGGCATCGCTGAAGTGAAAGCTTACCCTCGCTTAAAAGTGGCCGTGCTTTCAACGGGTGATGAATTAGTGCCTGTCGGCCAACCATTACAAGCGGGACAAATCTACGATACCAACCGTTTCACCGTCAAATTAATGCTAGAAAAATTAAATTGTGATGTGCTCGATTTTGGTATTCTGCCAGATAACCAAGCAGAATTTGAAGCGGCCTTTGTGAAAGCACAAGCTCAGGCCGATCTTGTCATCACGAGTGGTGGTGTTTCGGTGGGGGAAGCTGACTTTACGAAAACCGTGTTAGAAAAAGTGGGCCAAGTGAATTTCTGGAAAATTGCGATGAAACCCGGCAAGCCATTTGCTTTCGGTAAGTTAGAAAATGCTTGGTTCTGCGGTTTACCTGGCAATCCCGTTTCTGCATTAGTGACATTCTATCAATTAGTGCAACCGGCTATTGCCAAATTAAGCGGTAAAAAACACCCGAAAAAACAACCGCACTTTCAAGCGATTGCTCAAACCAATTTGAAAAAAGCACCAGGTCGTTTAGATTTCCAACGCGGTTTCTATCAAATCAATGAAAATGGTCAACTTGAAGTGCAACCGGTGGGTTTCCAAGGCTCGCATTTATTCAGTTCTTTTGTGAAAAGTAACTGTTTTATTCGTTTAGAAAAAGATCGTAGTAATGTGGCAGCTGGCGAAATCGTCACCATTGAACCGTTTAATCACCTATTGGGGCAATAATGGCTGAATTAAGCTACGAAGAAGAACTGCGTTATAACCGCCAAATCATCTTAAAAGCGGTTGATTTTGACGGACAAGAAAAGCTGAAAGACAGCCGAATGTTAATTGTCGGTCTAGGCGGTTTAGGCTGTGCGGCAAGTCAATATCTTGCAGCGGCTGGCGTGGGTCATTTAACCTTATTGGATTTTGACACCGTATCGCTTTCTAATTTGCAACGTCAGGTGTTGCATACGGATAGCCGATTGAATATGCCTAAAGTGGAATCGGCAAAAATCGCATTACAACAGATTAATCCACACGTCGAAATTGAAACCATCAATGCACAACTTTCCGAAGAAAAACTCGCGAAAATCATACCGCACTTTGATGTGATATTAGATTGTACCGATAACGTGGATATTCGTAATATGTTAGATCGTGGTTGCGAACAAGCGAAGATCCCGCTTGTTTCCGGTGCTGCGATCCGTTTAGAAGGACAGGTTTCCGTCTTTACTTATGAACCCAATACCCCAACCTATCGCCAGCTTAGTCAGCTCTTTGGGCAAAATGTTTTAAGCTGTGTAGAAGCTGGCGTACTGGCGCCAATCGTGGGGATTGTGGGTTCAATTCAAGCCTTAGAAGCCATCAAAGTGCGGTTAAAAATCGGTTCAAATTTATGTGGACGCTTATTGTTAATCGATGGATTAACCATGCGTGTACGAGAAATGAAATTGCCCGTTTAAGTTTTCTCTTAACATTTAGACAGACAGTAAGTCTGTCTAAATCCTAAATTACCCACAAATAATTATCCCTCCCCTCGTGCATTAACAAAAAACAAATGCTATTATCTTGCTCGACAATTCATTTGTCTTATATCGCAAGTTTTGTGTATAGGAAAATGGCAGACACTTCAAAAATCTCTTCATTTTATACCGCACTTGCAAATCATCATTTCAATTTAAGGATTTATTCACTCATGAAAGAGATTTTGCAGCAATTCAAACAAAATTATCTGATCAAATACTGGAATCCTGTCGCGGCAGTTATTGCAGCCGGACTCATTTCAGCTTATTACTTTGGGGTAACGGGCACTTATTGGGCGGTTACTGGGGAATTTACCCGTTGGGGCGGTCATGCTTTGCAAGCGCTAGGCGTCGATGTGTCCGACTGGAGCTATTATAAAATTATCGGCATGCAAGGCACGATCTTCACCCGTATTGATGGTGTGATGATTTTAGGTATGTTTGCGGGGTGTATTTCTGCTGCACTTTGGGCAAACAACGTAAAATGGCGTAATCAACCACACAAACGTCGTATTGTCCAAGCCCTTATTGGTGGTGCATTAGCGGGGTTTGGTGCTCGTTTAGCGATGGGTTGTAACCTTGCCTCTCTCTTCACCGGTATTCCACAATTTTCGGTTCACGCTTGGTTCTTCACTATTGCAACTGCTGTAGGTACTTATGCAGGGGTAAAAGTGACCTTACTACCGATGTTTCGCGTGAAATTAGAATTGAAAAAAGGTGCAGCAAAATTACAAGAAACAGACCCGAAACAAGCTAATCGTCGTTTCTGGATTGGTATGGTTGTCTTTTTTGCCTATCTTATCGCTTCCCTTTATGTGATGACAAACTCCGTCAAACTTGGCTTTGCAATGCTTTGCGGTTTAGCTTTCGGCTTATTAATTGAACGTGCTCAAATCTGCTTTACTTCTGCTTTCCGTGATTTATGGGTAACAGGTCGTGCTTATATGGCAAAAGCGATTATCTTCGGTATTATCGTAGGTACACTTGGCGTATTCAGCTATATTCAATTAGGCGTACCAGCCAAAATCATGTGGGCAGGCCCAAATGCCATTATCGGTGGTTTATTATTCGGTTTCGGTATTGTGTTAGCGGGCGGATGTGAAACCGGTTGGATGTATCGCTCAATGGAAGGTCAAGTTCACTTTATGTGGGTGGGCGTGGGTAATGTTATCGGTTCAACTTATTTAGCCTATGCATGGGACGATCTTGCACCAGTGCTCGCATTAGATTACGAAAAACTTAACTTATTGAAATCCTTTGGCCCTGTTGGCGGTTTATTAGTGAATTATGGCTTGCTTATTCTTTGCTTAATCGCTGTCATTTGGTGGGAACATCACTTCTTGAAAAAGGCTAAAGCAAAAATTGCGGCAGCAAATCCACAAGCTTGTGGTTGCTAATTAAATATTAACGAATTCCTTCAAAAAAAGAGGACATTATTATGGCATTTATCGTTGTTCAAAAATTAGATAAAGATCCGAAAGACATCACCCCAGATTACACGTTAGATACGCTAGGTGAACCTTGCCCGTATCCAGCAATCGTGATGCTCGAAACCATGCCTCAATTACAAAAAGGCGAAATCTTAGAACTATTAAGCGACTGTGCTCAATCTATCAACAACATTCCTGTTGATACTAAAAACCACGGCTACACTCTATTAAGAGTAGAACAAGATGGCACCAAATTACGCTATTTGATTCAACGTTAATGTAAAAAAACCGCACTTTAATCTCTCAAAGTGCGGCCTGTTTTACTTCAGTTTTTTTCTTATTTGTTTAATGCTGTAAGAATGTCATCAACACGTTCTTTTGCATCACCAAAGAGCATTTGAGTGTTTTCTTTGAAGAATAATGGGTTTTGAACGCCCGCGTATCCCACCGCCATAGAGCGTTTGAATACGATAACGTTTTGTGCTTTCCATACTTCTAACACTGGCATACCTGCGATTGGGCTGTTTGGATCTTCCATCGCTGCTGGGTTTACGGTGTCGTTTGCACCGATAACTAATACCACATCAGTATCCGCGAAATCATCATTGATTTCATCCATTTCAAGCACGATGTCATAAGGCACTTTCGCTTCGGCTAAAAGTACGTTCATATGACCCGGTAAACGACCTGCAACAGGGTGAATACCAAAACGCACGTTAATACCACGCTCACGCAATTTCGCCGTAAGTTCAGCCACTGGATATTGCGCTTGTGCTACCGCCATACCATATCCTGGCGTGATGATCACAGAGCTTGCATTTTTGAGTAATTCAGCCACTTCTTCTGCGGTTGTTTCACGGTATTCGCCTTGTTCTTCATCAGAAGATACTTGAACATCATTACCAAAACCACCAGCGATAACGCTGATAAATGAGCGGTTCATCGCTTTACACATAATGTAAGAAAGAATCGCACCAGAAGAACCCACTAATGCACCGGTGACGATAAGCAAGTCATTGCTTAGCATGAAACCTGCTGCAGCCGCTGCCCAACCAGAGTATGAGTTAAGCATTGAAACCACAACCGGCATATCCGCACCACCGATAGATGCCACTAAGTGCCAGCCGAATGCAAGTGCAATCGCGGTCATGAGTAACACTGGGAAGATATTATCTGGGTTGTTTAAGAAAGCGACCATCAATAAAGCAGAAACTACTAACGCCGCTAAATTTAATTTATGGCGATGTGGCAACATTAATGCTTTTGAATTGATTTTGCCGCTTAATTTACCGAATGCTACGATAGAACCCGTGAATGTTACCGCACCGATAAAGATCCCTAAGAATACTTCAACGTTATGGATATTCATTAACACAGGATCGGTTTCGTGTGTTAAGCCGTAACTGTTAAAGCCTACAAGCACGGCTGCTAAACCTACAAAACTGTGAAGGATCGCAACGAGTTCAGGCATTTCAGTCATTTCAACTTTTAATGCACGTTGAACACCAATCACGCCACCGATGATCATCGCAATAATGATCCATAATGTACCTTCAGATTGCGGGCCGAAAATGGTTGCAATAAGGGCAATTGTCATACCGACAATACCATACCAACAACCAGCTTTTGCCGTTTCATGTTTAGAAAGACCGGCTAAGCTCATAATGAAAAGTAATGCAGCGATAATATAGGCTGCTTGTACTAAACCTTCAGACATCGTCTTCTCCTTAACCTTTTCTAAACATCGCCAACATACGTTGGGTTACACGGAAACCACCAAAGATGTTGATGCTTGCCACCAAGATTGCCACAAAGGCTAATGCATCAATAAAGAAGTTGCCTGTTGGTTGTCTAATTTGCAGTAATGCACCCACAATGATGATACCTGAAATCGCATTGGTTACCGCCATAAGTGGGGTGTGTAAAGCGTGGCTGACGTTCCAAACCACGTAGTAACCGACTACACAAGCCAATACGAATACGGTGAAGTGAGAAAGAAATGCCGCTGGCGCCACAGATGCAAGCCAGAGGAATAACACACCTACACCCGCCATCACACCATATTTGATGCGAGGATCCGCCGGTTTTTCTTCCTCTTTTTTAACCGCACTTTGTGCCGCTTTCGCTTCTTGTTTTGGTTGTGCTGACACTTGGATTTGTGCTGGTGGAATTTCTTCCCCATCACGTACCACAGTCACACCGCGTAATACCACATCTTCAAAATCGATATTGATCTTGCCGTCTTTTTCTTTACAAAGTAGTTTTAATAAATTAACTAAGTTTGTACCGTAAAGTTGGGAAGATTGTGTTGGTAAACGACTTGGGAAATCGGTATAACCAATGATTTTCACTTGGTTTTCAGTGGTGACGACTTTTCCTGCTTCAGTGTAAGCACAGTTACCGCCTGTTGCAGCCGCTAGATCCACCACCACAGAACCTGGTTTCATGGAATCAACCATTTCTTTTGTGATTAAGCGAGGGGCTGGTTTACCTGGAATTGCTGCAGTGGTAATAATGATATCCACTTCTTTCGCTTGTTCCGCATAAAGCTCCATCGCACGACGGTTAAATTCTTCTGACATCACTTTCGCGTAACCATCGCCACTACCGCCTTCTTCTTTGAAATCAATTTCTAAGAAAGACGCGCCCATACTTTGTACTTGTTCTTTTACTTCAGGACGAGAGTCAAAAGCACGTACAATCGCACCAAGGCTATTCGCAGCACCAATCGCCGCTAGACCTGCAACACCCGCACCAATGACTAACACTTTTGCCGGGGGTACTTTACCTGCTGCAGTAATTTGTCCAGTGAAGAAACTACCAAATTCATGAGCTGCTTCAATCACCGCACGATAACCAGAAATATTCGCCATAGAGCTTAATGCATCAAGCGCTTGCGCACGGGAAATACGTGGCACAGAATCCATCGCTAATACATTAATTTTTTTCGACGTGAGTTTTTTCATTAAATCCGGATTTTGTGCGCGCCAAATGAAGCTCACAAGTGTTGCACCTTCCTTCATTTGATCAATTTCTGCATCCGTTGGTGGATTCACTTTAAAAATCACATCCGAATGCCACACTTCTGAACTTGAGCCAATTTTTGCGCCGGCGTCGATAAATGCTTGGTCTTCAAAACTTGCTTTGAATCCCGCATCGTGTTCTACGATGACGTCAAAGCCCAGTTTTAAGATCTGCTGAACCGTTTTTGGCGTCGCCGCCACACGATTTTCGCTATCAAGCAGTTCTCTAGGTACACCAATTAACATAAATGTTTCCCTCTAGTTGATAAAATTTCAGACAAGCTCACGCCTGTCTCTACCTCTTAAATGACAAAAAGTCATGCACGGTAAATGTACCACTTATTGGGATTGTTTGGGGAAATTTTTAACTGGTTTTACAAGATATTGTGATAGGGATCACAAAAGGATTGAAATAGAAATATGGTACGCTTAGTTTCTCACATAACTCAATGATTATTCATCAAAAATCGATTGATAAAAATACCTAAAAAATTGACCGCACTTAAATGGAGGAATAAAAAGCCCGACATGGTTTATCGGGCTGTATGTTTAATTGGTTCCACCAACGGTGATTTCATCTATTTTCAAGGCGGGCTGACCAACGCCGACTGGCACACTTTGGCCATCTTTGCCACATACACCGATACCAAGATCTAAGTCTGTTTTATCTGCGACCATAGACACCTTTTGCATCACATCAATACCGCTACCAATTAATGTAGCGCCCTTAACCGGTTTGGTGATTTTACCTTTTTCGATCAGATAAGCTTCAGAAGTCGAGAACACAAATTTACCCGAAGTGATATCCACTTGCCCACCACCGAAGTGCGGTGCATAAATACCACGATCCACAGAGGCTACTAAATCCTCAAATTTGCTTTGCCCCGCCAACATATAGGTATTTGTCATTCGCGGCATTGGTAAATGTGCATAAGACTCACGACGACCATTTCCTGTTGGTTTCACACCCATTAATCGAGCGTTGAGTTTATCTTGCATATAGCCTTGCAAAATCCCGTCTTTGATTAAAACGTTACATTGACTAGGCACACCTTCATCATCAATGGTTAAAGAACCACGGCGGTTTTGCAATGTGCCATCATCCACAATTGTGCATAATGGCGACGTCACTAACTCACCAATTTTTCCTGTAAATAGAGAGCTTTCTTTGCGGTTGAAATCCCCTTCTAAACCATGCCCTACTGCTTCATGAAGCAATACGCCAGGCCAACCTGCCCCCAATACCACAGGCATTAATCCTGCTGGTGCAGCGACCGCACTCAAATTCACAAGGGCTTGACGAACCGCTTCTTTGGCAAAATTAACGGCACGAATATCCCCATTTACCACGTCAAAGAACCAATCTAAGCCAAAGCGTCCACCTGAACCGCAACTACCACGCTCACGTTTGCCATCTTCTTCCACGAGAACCGAAATAGATAAACGCACAAGCGGGCGAATATCTGCAGCAAGAGTGCCATCCGTTGCGACCACTAACACTTCTTCATAAATTGAGCTTAATGCTGCGGAAACATGCGTAACACGAGGATCTTCAGATCGAGCTGTATGATCCACTAAGTATAATAACTCGATCTTTTTCTCTTTACTTAAACTTTCTAACGGGTTAATCGCCGCATAACGCTGAACCGCATTCACCGCATTAAATGCCTGAGGCGAAATTAAATTACCTTCTTTAATTTGTGCAATGCCTTTTACAGCTTCAGCACATTGTTGTAATGAGGCTAAATTGATTTGATCAGAATACGCAAAGCCTGTTTTTTCACCCGAAACGGCGCGCACACCAACACCGCGATCAATATGAAAGCCACCTTCTTTAATAATGCTGTCTTCTAATACCCAGCTTTCATCTTGGCTTAATTGAAAATAAAGATCCGCATAATCAATATGACGATGCGACATTACATCAAAAATATTAAGCAATGATTGATGCGATAAATTGCTTGGTGCAAGTAAGGTATCTGAAACCTGTTTTAACATTTGTTCTCCGAAATTTATAAAAATTAATTCAGCCAAATCTCTCCTATCCCCTCTTTGCTAAAGAGGGAGATAGTTTTTTGACTAATCTAAATTATCTAATCCAAATTGGTATAAGGCATTTTTCTTATAACCATAAAGTTCTGCTACAATCGCCGCAGCCTTTTTTAAAGGGAGTTCTTTGGCAATCAAAGTGAGTGCTTTAATTGCTTGTGGTGAAAATTCTTCGCTATCTTCTAATTTGGGTTTGCCTTCCAAGATTAACACCATCTCACCTTTTGTGCGATTCGGATCTTCACTTAACCATTGACGAAGATCACTTAATTTATCCCCTGCAATGGTTTCCCACGTTTTCGTAATTTCACGTGCAAGCACAACATAACGATCACCACCTAATACATCTTGCATATCGGCAAGGGTATCTAAAATGCGATGCGTTGATTCATAGAAAATTAAAGTGCGGTCTTCTTCTGCGACGTTTTCTAACTTATCTTTACGTGCCTTAGTTTTCGCAGGTAAAAAACCTTCAAAGCAAAAACGATCTGACGCAATGCCTGATGCACATAATGCAGTAATCGCTGCACAAGCACCTGGTAGTGGCACTACTTTAATGCCCGCTTCACGACATTGACGCACTAAATGAAAACCTGGATCGCTAATTAAGGGGGTTCCTGCATCGGAAATTAATGCAATATTGATACCTTGTTTTAGCTTTTCTACCAACACATGTGCTTTTTCTTGTTCATTGTGATCATGCAAGGCAAAAAAAGGCTTTTTGATACCATAATGACTGAGCAATAAACCACTGTGGCGCGTGTCTTCCGCAGCAATTAAATCTACATGCGAAAAGGTCTCTAAAGCACGTTGCGTAATATCTTGTAAATTCCCGATTGGCGTAGCGACAATATATAAAATTCCGGTTAAATCATTCATTTTTGTTTGCTTTTACATTGTGAGATAAGTAAGATCGCCCATTATTGATTTATTCATTATGGAGCGAATATGTCTATTCTATTACAAGGCGGTCGTTTTAAAAAACGTTTAATGCCGATTTTATTGTCTGTTGCATTAGCAGGTTGTTCTAACTTATTCGATAGCAGCTTTACCCAAACATTACAACGTGATGCCAATGCAAGTTCTGAATTTTATATGAATAAATTAGGACAAGCACAAGATAAAGAAGATCAACAAACTTACAAACTCTTAGCGGCACGTGTATTAATTACTGAAAATAAAGTACCCCAAGCGGAAGAGCTATTAACGGAGTTAGTTGACTTAAACGAAGCGCAACAATTAGACCGTACGTTAGTTGAAGCGAGTATCTCTGCGGCGAAAGGCGCTAATGAGATGGCTGAAAGTCAATTACGTGCGCTTGATCTTACGAAATTAAGTCCATCACAAAAATCCCGTTATTACGAAACCTTTGCGCAAACTGCAGAAAATCGTAAAGATGTGATTGAAGCGGTGAAAGCACGCATCAAAATGGATGAAAACTTAACAGATATACAACGTCGTAAAAATAATGTCGATAAGACTTGGGCATTACTCCACTCTGCTAATACAGGGGTCATTAATAATGCCTCAGATGAAGGCAGCGTAGCACTCGGGGGGTGGCTCACTTTAATTAAAGCCTATAATGACAACATTCGTCAGCCAGTACAATTAAGTCAAGCGCTACAAAGCTGGAAATCCGCTTATCCAAGTCACGTTGCAGCTACTTTTTTCCCTAAAGAGCTAGAAAGCTTATTAAATTTCCAACAAACAAATTTAGCTCAAATTGGGTTAATCTTACCCTTAAGTGGAGATGGACAAATTTTAGGTACAACGATTCAATCAGGTTTCAATAATGCCAAAGGTGACTCAACTATCCCAGTGCAGGTCTTTGACTCATCAACCACACCAATTAACGAAATTATTGTACAAGCTAAAAACGCTGGCATTAAAGCATTAGTCGGACCATTGCTCAAACAGAATGTGGATACGATTATTTCAAATCCTACAGAAGTGCAAGGTATAGATGTGTTAGCATTAAATGCGACACCGAATGTGCGCACAATTAACCAAATGTGTTATTACGGTTTATCTCCAGAGGATGAAGCGGAATCGGCTGCAAATAAAATGTGGCAAGATGGTATTCGCCAGCCCATCGTTGCGATGCCACAAAATGATTTAGGACAACGTGTTGGTAATGCGTTCAATGTACGTTGGCAACGTTTAGCGGGTACAGATGCGAATATTCGCTACTATAACTTACCAGCTGATATTACCTATTTCTTCCAAGGTGCTTCACAAGATACAGCTGGGCTTTATGTCGTGTCATCGCCAGATGAATTAGCAGAAATTAAAGGTTACTTAGATACCAGCAATCCGAATGTTCGCATTTATGCAAGTTCTCGTTCAAATGCGGCAAGCAATACTGCGGAATACTATGCAAAAATGAATGGCGTTCAATTTAGTGATATTCCGTTCTTTAAACAAAATGATTCTTCACAATACCAAAAAGTAGCGGGTTCAACCGGTGGTGAGTTCCAATTAATGCGTTTATATGCAATGGGTGCTGATGCATGGTTGCTCATCAATCACTTTAACGAATTACGCCAAGTACCGGGTTATACCTTAAGCGGTTTAACTGGGCAGCTTAATGCCGATTCAAACTGCAATATAAATCGTGATATGACATGGTATCAAGTACAAGATGGTCACGTAGTTACAGTTGCAAACTAATCTATGTTTTCATTAAAACGCCAACAAGGGGCGGGCTTTGAACATCAAGCCCGCCTTTTCTTAGAAACCAAAGGCCTTAAATTCATCGCGGCGAATCAATATTTCAAATGCGGTGAATTAGATCTTATTATGCAAGACGGTCAAACGATTGTTTTTGTTGAGGTACGTCAACGATCCAGTTCGACATTTGGATCCGCTGTTGAAAGCGTGGATTGGCAAAAGCAACAAAAATGGCTAAATTCCGCAAATTTATGGCTAGCCAAACGTAACCTAAGCCTTGAAGATGCGGATTGTCGTTTTGATCTTATCGCCTTTGGAAAAACCGCCAGTGATATCCAATGGATTCCTAATTTTCTCGATTAACCTTTTCCGATTATGTTACAAAAAGTTAAAGATATTTATAGCGAAAGTATTCAGATTCAAATCTCTGCTTCGAGTCTATTATCAGAAAATATTGCAACTGCCACACAAATGGTCATGCAATGTTTGTTAAGTGGTCATAAAGTGATTGCCTGTGGTGTCGCTCGCTCTTATGCGAATGCACAATTCTTAGTATCAAATTTGCTTAATCGTTATGATTTTGAGCGCCCTAGCCTGCCATCCGTACATCTTAGCCTTGAAAGTGCGGTCGGTTCTTCACTGGTTTTTGATCAACCTATTGATCAACTGTATCAGCATCAATTCAACGCTATCGCGAAGCCTGGCGATTTATTGATTGCCTTTGCGCCGCTTGGAACAGAAAAAGCGGTACTGAATACGATTGCGAATGCCGTCAACAAAGAAATTCAGGTCATTGCCTTAACCGGTGCAAACAATGATGCGATTCAAGGTGTGTTAGCTGAAGCTGATTTAGAAATCTCTATTCCCGCGACGAAAGAAGCACGGATTTTGGAAAATCATTTATTTGTTATTAATGCTCTTTGTGAGCTTGTTGATAACACGCTTTTCCCAAGAGCTTGACATTAAAGGCTTTTCCAACCAAACTATTTCTAAAATTAATTGACTAACTAGTTAACTCACTCATTTATAAAAAGGAGATTAATAATGAAATTAACCCCATTAAAAAAACTCGCCTTCGTACTTGGTGCATCGATTATGTTACAAGGCTGTGTGGCTGCTGTACTTGGTGGCGCAGCTGCTGGTGCTAAAGTTGCAACGGATCCTCGCACAATGGGGACGCAAGTCGATGATGAAACGTTAGAAATAAAAGTTGAAAATGCATTAGATAAAGATGCACAAATTAAATCAGAAGGTCGTGTACATGCCGTTTCTTATAGTGGTCGTGTATTATTGATTGGTCAAGTGCCGAGTGAAGGCGTGAAAGAAACCGCAACCAGTCTTGCAAAAGGCGTGGACGGCGTGAATGACGTCTATAATGAATTACGTGTGGGCAATAAAATTAACTTTGGTCAAATTACTAAAGACAGCTGGATTACCACACAAATTAAATCAAAACTCTTTGTTGGCGATAATGTAAAAGCAACAGATGTGAAAGTGATCACCGAAAATGGTGAAGTATTCTTACTCGGAAACGTCACTCAATCACAAGGTGACTCAGCGGCAGAAATTGCAAGTAAAGTGTCTGGTGTTCAAAAAGTCGTCAAAGCATTTAAATACTTGAATTAATTAAATTTTTAAACTTTAAAGTGCGGTCAAAATGATCTGCACCCCAAAAGTTGGACTCAACAAACCAACAATTGAGGTGCAGATTTTTTATGGGTAAACACTACACAAT
>NZ_JBTGNX010000011.1:0-87049 GCF_054332415.1 Haemophilus sp. SZY H56
GCTGGGGTACTAGGATTCGAACCTAGGGATGCCGAGATCAAAACCCGGTGCCTTACCGCTTGGCGATACCCCAACTACTATTTGACTGCAAGCTGATAAATGGTGCGGGACGAGGGACTTGAACCCACACACCTCTCGGCGCCAGAACCTAAATCTGGTGCGTCTACCAATTTCGCCAGTCCCGCAAACTTGGTGGCTACAGCGAGATTCGAACTTGCGACCCCAACATTATGAGTGTTGTGCTCTAACCAACTGAGCTATGTAGCCATCATTTGCTTTACCTTATCGGCTTTGCGGGGCGTATTATCCTGATTTAGTCCATTCTCGTCAATCATTTTTTTGCAAAAAACGTTTTTTTTGATTTAATTGATTATAAATAAAACGCTTTTGCTATTTTTTGTTCATATCAAGAACGGAGATCATTCCAACAAAACGCTTCCAATGCAAGGTGTTAAATTGCCCTGGAATGTACCAATTAGATATTGTTCCATCAAGATATAAGGCGTCATAACAACCTACTTTCAGCAACCCTTGGCTCAATGTATAAAGGTTAGGTTCACCTTTTATCGTCATCAAAAAAAGTAATTCATTCTGCTTCGTCAAACACACTGCATTACGCTTATGATAGCTTTCTAGGCTTACTCGAAATTGTGGATTCATTTTTCCATGAATAATTAACATCGGGCCTGATTGCAGAGCAAAATCTGGCTTAAGTTTACTTTTCTGATATGCGGCGGTTGTTAAAATATAGGGCTTATTTCCAGCAACAGCGAACACTCCATTAGGCTGCACATGGAAATTACCTTTACCTGATTTAGTATTTAAAGCACTAAGCTCTTTTCCTCGTTCAATCCATAATCCTGCTGGTGTATTATTGATACTATAAATACCTGCATTCATGATCATTTTCACGTTATAGCTAGGCTCTAAAGCATTTTTAAGACGAGTTAAACTTTGATAATCTTTACCTTCAGCATCTTTCCAATGTAGCTGCACTTCTTCAGGCTTTGCCTGAAAAATCCCGAAAGTAATATTGCCATCATCAAAAGTTCGATATTCAGCTAGGGTTTGCACACTCATCAGTAACGCAGCACTACTGAAAAGTGCGCTCAAAAATTTAATTGCTTTTTTCATTTAAAGGATGGGTTAAATGCAAAGCATTTGAAAAGGTATGCAACCCTTCTGCATTACCGGATTTCATCATCGATTGCATGGACTGGGTTGGTGCATGAATGAGTTTATTCATTAATTTATAACTCAATTCTTGCAGAATTTTTTCAGCATTTTCACCTTGTTGAATTTGGTGTAAGGCTTTTTCGAGTAATTCTTGGCGAGTATTCTCCGCTTCATCACGATAATGACGAATCAAATTAGAGAACTGATGAACCTTCAACCACTCAAAGAAATCCGTACATTCTTGTGTAATGATGTCTTGTGCGTGCTCTGATGCTTGCTGACGTTGAGCAAGGTTGCGTTGAATGATATCTTGCAAATCATCTACGGTGTAATGATACACACTTTCTAATTCCGAGACGTTTTCATCAATATCACGCGGCACCGCAATATCCACCATTAAAGTCGGTTTAAATTGGCGTGCTTTTTCCGCAATTTCAGCCATTGCTTTGGTGATTAAAACATTCGTACTGCTTGTTGAGCTGATGACAATATCCGCTTGATTTAGTGGAGTTTGTAACTCTTCAAGAGAATACACCTCAATCGGTGTATTGGAGGCTAAAGTCTCTACCAACTGTTCAGCGCGAGATAAAGTGCGGTTAGCAATCATCAATTTTTTTACACCATGGCGTAATAAATGACGGCTTACCAATTCAATGGTTTCCCCTGCCCCGACGAGCAAAATTTGTAATTCACGTAAAGATTCAAAAATTTGACGCGCCAAGCTACAAGCCGCATAAGCGACTGATACAGCACTTTCACCAATATTAGTTTCAGTGCGTACACGTTTTGCCGTAGCAAAAGTTTTTTGGAACAAACGAGAAAGCGTGCTCGAAAGTGGAATATTTGCCGCTTGATAATAATCTTCACTGATTTGGAAGGCTTGTTTTACCTGTCCTAAAATTTGTGGCTCGCCCAAAATTAATGAATCCAAACCACACGCCACGCGCATCAAATGATTCGCAGCTTGTTGATTTTGATGGGTGTAAATACTTTTATTTAATTCATCGACAGAAAGCTGATGAATATTAGCAAACCAATTTGTACAGTTCGTTTGCCATTGCTTACACTCTTGGGGGGAAATTTGACGATGGTGAAGATAAATCTCTGTACGGTTACAGGTAGAAAGAATAACCGCACTTTCAGCCAAATCTTGTTGGTGAATTTGTTGTAAGGCAAGCTGCCGCTTTTCTTCAGAAAAAGCGACTTTCTCACGAACAGCGACAGAAGCTGTTTTATGATTAATGCCTAGAACAAGAAGGGTCATAAAAATCTAATAAAAACAACCGCACTTTTATCAATATGCGACTTAAGTAGAAAGTAAAAGTTTCGCTATTTTAATGAATTGTTGAGAATTGAGCAAATTTCAAGAGAAAAAACTCAAACAAATAACTAAAACGAGTTAAAACTTATCTTTCGCTAAACGCCATTGCGTAAATTCGTCTAAATTTTTTGCTTGTAAAAACGGGTTAATTTGTTTCTCTAATCCCATTGTTGTTGGCAAACTCGGTTTACCCTCAGCTCGATAACGTTCCACCAAAACACGTTGATTTTCAACCGCACTTTTATCCGCCAATACGGTTTCCGCAAAAGCTAAATTACCCAGCGTATATTCATGAGCCGGGCAAACCACGGTTTCATCTGGTAATTGGTTAAAACGTTGCATAGATTCAAACATTTGAGCAAAATTTCCTGTAAATACGCGACCACAGCCTGCAGAAAATAACGCATCACCGCAAAATAGATGCCCATCCACCAAATAGCTGACATGCCCTGCCGTATGACCACCACTTGGCAAAACTTCAATATGATAATGTGCCGTATTAATCACACCACTCTCAACGATATTGGTTGCCCCTTTATTGGCACATTCTGTCGGACCGAAAACAGGCACATTAGGATAATATTGCTTAAACGCTGCGACACCTTGCACATGATCATCGTGATTATGGGTTAATAACACCGCTTCTACATCTAGCTTATTGGATTCTAAATACGGAATTAAACGGGTTATTTCTGGGATATCGATCACAATTACGGGGAAATTTTCTCGTCTATAAAGCCAAATATAGTTATCATTGAGTGCAGGAATAGGAACTAGCATAAATTACCTGATGAAAATAGGATTAACATTGAATTGGAAAGCCAAATGGCACAAACCACTTCGTTCACCTGAAAGCTGGAAAGAATTACCACAAGGCAATGTCTATTGTAACGTATTGACTCATTATTTTACAGAATGGACACCAAAAATTTTAGGCTATCAAATTCTGAAAGTCGGTGCCTTAAGTGGCGAAATTGCCTTTGACTTGCCTTTACGTCATCAAATTGTGTTAGCTGAAAAAACAGCGCATTTTCCTACCGCACTTTTAAATGAAAGTGATAGCTTGCTCCAAGCATCGCCATTAGCCTTGCCTTTTATTGAAAAAGAAATGGATGCCTGCTTGTTGGCAAACACCTTAAATTTTGCGCAAGATCCTCATCAAATATTGCGTGAAGCACATCGTGTTTTAAAGGATGACGGCTGGATTTTCATCACGTTATTTAATCCGATGAGTCCATTACTTTTCAAACCGAAATTAGGTGAGTTTAAATTCCGACAATATGCTACTTGGCGAGTCATTGACTGGCTATCGTTATTAAATTTTGATGTGATTGCAGAAGAAAGACTAGCCATAAAACAAGAAAAGAGTACGCTCTGCTCTCCGCTTACTGTAATCGTTGCCCAAAAACGAACTTATCCCTTAACACTGAATCCAGAGAAAGCGCGATCAAAAATGCCGGCGTTTTTAGAGCCGGCAGGTGCATTTAAAGAAATCAGAACAGAATGATTATTCTGTCACTTCTTTGATTACTGCAGAAGATGCATTATTCATTACAGACTCAACGCCTTTTTCTGCTGCAGCTTGAGAAGAATAATATTGGCTACGACCAATTTCTTGGTGGTTAGCCGCTTTTAAAATGAAGTAAGGTTTGTCATTTTTCGCTACGCGATATTCAAAGTTTTTCGCATCCACACCATTTTTTTGCACTGATGCAATGCCGTTTTCAGCTGATGCTTTTGTTTTGTAAAGTTCGCTAGTTAAAATAACTTGTCCGTTTGCTGCTTTTAAGTTGAACATAAATTGTCCGTCTTTAGCCACTTTTAATTCATAAAATCCTTGAGCCATGATGTCTCCCAATTGATTGATTTGTTTATAATTTTACCTACACAGAAAACGCCTTTCTGCGCCAAGCTAATTTACCCTTAAAAATCAAGGAAAACAAGCGCTAAAGCGTATAAATTTTATGCTTGATTAGCATCTCAAACTCCCCTATGATCCGAAAGTTTTTTATAACAGGAACAATTATGAACGGACAAACATTTATTCCTGGCAAAGATGCCGCACTTGAAGACAGTATTTCAAAATTTCAACAAAAATTGACCGCACTTGGTTTCAATATCGAAGAAGCCTCTTGGCTTAATCCTGTGCCAAATGTCTGGTCTGTACACATTCGTGATAAAGATTGCCCACAATGTTTTTCTAACGGTAAAGGCGCGAGTAAAAAAGCCGCATTAGCGTCTGCATTAGGTGAATATTTCGAACGTCTTTCCACCAACTATTTCTTTGCTGATTTCTATTTAGGGCAAGAGATTGCTAACGGTGATTTCGTCCACTATCCCACTGAAAAATGGTTTCCTATTGAAGATGACGCCCTTTTACCATTAGGGATTTTAGATGATTACTTATGGGATTATTTCGATCCAAATCAAGAACTAACCCCAGAATTGCTTGTGGATCTGCAATCCGGTAATTACGATCGTGGTATTGTTGCGATGCCTTATGTGCGTCAATCCGATCAAGAAACCGTCTATATTCCACAAAGTATCATTGCGAATTTATACGTCTCTAACGGGATGTCTGCCGGTAACACAAAAAATGAAGCTCGAGTGCAAGGGCTTTCAGAAGTTTTTGAACGTTACGTAAAAAATCGCATTATTGCAGAAGCAATCAGTCTTCCTGAAATTCCAAAATCCGTGATGGATCGCTATCCATCTATTCAAGCCTCTATTACAAAATTAGAGGAAGAAGGCTTCCCTATTTATGCCTTTGATGCGTCACTAGGTGGCAAATATCCTGTCATTTGCGTGGTATTGCTCAATCCAAATAATGGCACGTGCTTTGCTTCTTTTGGTGCACATCCGAATTTCCAAGTGGCATTAGAGCGTACCGTAACGGAGCTTTTACAAGGTCGCAGCTTAAAAGATCTGGATGTATTCTCGCCTCCATCATTCAATAATGATGATGTGGCAGAGCATGCTAACCTTGAAACACACTTTATTGATTCTAGCGGTTTAATTTCTTGGGATTTATTTAAAAATACGCCAGATTATGAATTTGTAGATTGGGATTTCTCAGGTTCAACGCAAGAAGAATATGAAAACTTGATGGCAATCTTTAATGCAGAGGAAAAAGAAGTCTATATCATGGATTACAACCATTTAGACGTTTACGCTTGCCGCATTATCGTACCAGGCATGTCTGATATCTATCCTGCTGATGACCTCATTTATGCCAATAATAATATGGGTATGGACTGGCGTGAGATCTTATTGGATCTACCGCACCATCATCATGATGCTGAAACTTATGAAGAATTATTAGCAGAATTAGATGAGCAAGATATTGACGATGCCACTCGTATTCGCGAATTTATCGGTATCGTTGCACCAAAAGCAAGCGGTTGGACAACATTACGTGTTGGTGAACTGAAATCCATGCTTTACTTAGCATTAGGTGAATTAGAATTAGCCTTAGATTGGGCAAACTGGACGATGAATATGAATAGCTCTGTATTTACACCAGAGCGTGCAAATTACTATCGTGCTTTAATCAGCATCATTGAATTGCATTTAGACAATACTCGCGATCCACTACAATATCGCAGTGCATTTGAAAGAATGTATGGTAAAGAAGCCGTTCAACAAGCTTGGGCTGCGGTGGCAGAAAAAGGTAACCCGTTCTATAACTTGCCAGCCAGTGATGAAACGCTTGAAAACTTTAAAGAACACCAAGCTTTACTTGGTGCCTATGCTAAACTACAAAAAGCCAAACGAGAAAATTGGAAATAGACGATTTTCTCTCAATCGTAAGGCGGACTTAATGTCTGCCTTATTTATTTCCGCATTAAAAAACTGCTTTAAAATCAACCGCACTTTTCACACAAAAACGCTTAAATTTATGCTATAATCCGTCACAATTTTTTGATCAAAAAAGGAATAAAAATGACGGATTCAATCCATTCCTCTATTACTCCAGTCAATATTGAAGAAGAACTCAAATCTTCTTACCTTGACTACGCCATGTCGGTGATTGTTGGGCGTGCTTTGCCCGACGTACGTGACGGTTTAAAACCGGTGCATCGACGTGTGCTTTTCTCCATGGATCAATCTGGCATCACTGCCGGCAAAAAATACGTAAAATCTGCCCGTGTGGTAGGTGATGTAATCGGTAAATATCACCCACACGGTGATTTTGCGGTGTATTACACCATTGTGCGCATGGCACAGCCGTTCTCATTGCGCTACATGTTGGTAGATGGGCAAGGTAACTTCGGTTCAATCGATGGTGACGCACCAGCGGCAATGCGTTATACCGAAGTCCGTATGCAAAAAATCACCCAAGCGTTATTAACTGACTTGGATAAAGAAACCGTGAATTTCTCGCCTAACTACGATGGCGAATTAATGATTCCGGATGTATTGCCAACCCGTATTCCTGCACTTTTAGCAAACGGTTCTTCCGGTATTGCGGTGGGGATGGCAACCAACATTCCACCGCATAACTTAAATGAAGTTTTAGATGGCTGCTTGGCTTATATTGATAACGAAAACATCACCATTGATGAATTAATGCAATATATCCCGGGCCCAGACTTTCCGACAGCGGCATTAATTAATGGCCGTAAAGGAATTGAAGAAGCTTATCGCACGGGGCGCGGCAAAGTGTATGTTCGTGCTCGTGCTAGCGTAGAAACAACGGATAAAGGCAAAGAGCAAATCATCGTGACCGAATTGCCTTATCAAGTGAACAAAGCGAAATTAGTGGAAAAAATTGCTGAGCTTATCAAAGATAAAAAAATCGAAGGTATCAGCAATATTATCGACCTTTCGAACAAAGAAGGGATCCGCATTGAAATCGACATCAAACGTGATGCGGTGGGTGAAGTAGTTTTAAATCACCTTTATGCCCTCACCCAAATGCAGGTGACCTTCGGGATCAACATGGTGGCCTTGGATCACGGTCAACCACGTTTATTCAACTTAAAACAAATCATTGAAGCCTTTGTGATGCACCGTCGCGAAGTGGTGATTCGCCGTTCTTTATTTGAATTACGCAAAGCCCGTGAGCGTACCCATATTTTAGAAGGTTTAGCGGTTGCAACATCAAATATCGATGAAATCATCGACATCATCCGTCAATCGAAAGAGCGTAAAGAAGCGGCAGAAAAATTAATCTCTCGCCCTTGGAAACTGAATAACGACATTTTAGGCTTGCTTGATGCGGCGGCACGTCCGGCTGAATTAGCGGCTGAATTTGGTATTCAAGGTTCTGATTACTATCTTTCTCCAGAACAAGTTGATGCAATCTTAGAACTTCGCTTACACCGTTTAACCGGTCTTGCTACCGAAGAAGTGATCAATGAATACAAAGAGTTATTGGTTAAAATTGCAGAACTTCTCCACATCATCAACAGCCCTGAGCGCTTGATGGAAGTGATTCGTGAAGAGCTTGAACAAGTACGTGCTCAATTCGCTGACGAACGTCGTACCGAAATTACTGCCGCTTCCGGTGATATTGATTTAGAAGATTTAATTGCTCAAGAAGATGTGGTAGTGACCCTTTCTCACGAAGGTTATGTGAAATATCAACCGCTTACCGACTACGAAGCACAACGTCGTGGTGGTAAAGGTAAATCCGCAACGAAGATGAAAGATGAAGACTTCATCGAAAAACTCTTAGTGGCGAATACTCACGATACAATTCTCTGTTTCTCGAGCCGTGGCCGCTTATATTGGTTGAAAGTCTATCAATTACCACAAGCGAGCCGTGGTGCGCGTGGTCGTCCGATTGTAAATATTCTACCGTTACAAGAAAACGAGCGTATCACCGCAATCCTACCAATCTCTGCTTATGAAGAAGATAAATTCGTTATCATGGCAACCGCTGGCGGTATTGTGAAGAAAATTGCGCTAACTGAATTCAGCCGTCCACGTTCAAGCGGAATCATCGCCTTGAACTTACGTGATGAAGATGAATTAATCGGTGTGGATATCACTGACGGTTCTAACGAAATCATGTTGTTCTCTTCTCAAGGTCGCGTGGTACGTTTCGCTGAAAGCGCAGTACGTGCAATGGGGCGTTTAGCAACAGGTGTACGCGGTATTAAACTCGCTCTCACCAACGACATCGCTGACGATGAAAGTGCGGTCGAAATTGAAGAGGTTTCTGACGATAATGCAGAAGAAACCCTCGATCTCAACATCGATAAAGTGGTTTCCTTAGTTGTACCGAAAAATGATGGTGCAATTCTTACCGCGACACAAAATGGTTACGGTAAACGCACGCAATTAAGCGAATACCCAACCAAATCCCGTAATACCAAAGGGGTGATTTCGATTAAAGTGAGCGAACGTAACGGTAAAGTCGTTGCCGCGACACAAGTAGAAGAAACCGACCAAATTATGCTTATTACCGATGCGGGTACCTTAGTGCGTACTCGTGTAAGTGAAGTCAGTATCGTTGGCCGTAACACCCAAGGGGTTCGTTTAATTCGTACCGCAGAAGATGAGCACGTAGTCAGTCTTGAACGTGTTTGTGATGTGGATGATGAAGACGAAGGCACTGAAGATGTAACTTCTGAAGAATAATTGATCTTCTATTAAATAAAAGCCCTGCGTTTTGATTCGCGGGGCTTTTTTATTGGCATCTAAAAATCTCTTTTAGAGATCTATTCTATTGATGAAAACGACTCACCTTCCTCTAACTCATCAGCCATTGCCGCAAGAATTTCACGGGTTAAATATGCCAATGAGCGATAGAAAGGAAGCGTTGCATAAGTTTCTACTTGGGTTAAGAATTTCGCTGCACAAGGTAATAAGAAATCACCGAATAAATCTTGTTGAGCAGATAGCGATTCCGTGTTGTCTTCTAACCAAGAAGCCGTAAGCAATAACAAGGCGAAATGATCAACATTCTCTGCTTCAGGCACATTACGCGCATGACGAAAATCCACAAAACGTTGCACATCCATATCATAACTTGAAATAGCCGTTGGTACGTTACCGTTTGGACCAAACAATTTTTGATATTCTTGATCAAGCAACGTTAAATCAATTTTCATTTGTAAATTATCAATGGCCGCTTTGCTTTCTTTATCCGTAGAAAGTGCCCACACTTGACTTAAACCTTGTTGCTGCAGCCAATCAAATACCCCACTCAAAATTGGATCTGTAGGGCTGCGATAAAATAAATTGCCAAATAGACGGCTTATTAAAGAAAAATTATTCACTTGAGTTTCTGACATCTGTTGCTTTCCTATGATTGTGCTCACGATTGAGCTAAAAGTGCGGTCAATTTTGCCGTTGTTTTTTCGGCGGCTTCGTCAAGCATCGCTTGGCGAGCAACATCATCGATAATATGAATATCACCGAATAAAGTGTAATCCACATTCTCGATACCGCAATAATTAAATAAACCATTGATCAAACAATGATTAAGAGATTTATCCACGCCGTATTCTTGATATTTTGCTACGCTACTCCCTATAGTGATAAATTGTTGCATCACTTTACCTTGAAGCAGACCTTTGGATTCACCATTTTCTGTTTTATAAGCAAAACCATGGCTTAATACACGATCCAAATAGCCTTTTAGCATTGCAGGAAAACCCATCCACCATAAAGGATAAACCATCGTAATCAAATCTGCTTGGCGAATAAACTCATGCTCTTGCTGAATTTCTACCGGAATAATCCCTTTATTGGCCGATTGTAATTCTTCAAAGGAAATAATCGGATTAAATTCCATGGTGTAAAGATCGCGCAAATGGGTTTCAACACCAAGCTGTTGGCTTGCTTTTACAATGCGATCCACGATGGCGCGACCAAAACTTTTTTGGCTATTGGGATGTGCAAAAATAATTAAATGATTCATTCTGTGACCTTTTTCACTAACAATGTGATGCCATCAACGCGTTCTACTACCACAAGATCGTTCACTGTTAAATGCTCGCCTTGAATACGCCATGTGGTATCGCCAAAGGCACCACGACCAATCCCGTTAGAACCGATTTCTAATACCGTGCCTTTTTTACCTAACAAAGTATGATCTCGTTGATTTAAGGTTGTACGTGATTGATCCTGATTATCTTTGCTATGTTGGTATTTCCACCAAAGCAGCGAGAGAATAATCGCTAAAATCGCATAAAAAACGGCTAAAGCGGTTAAGGATAAACTTGGCACCAACGCCATCACGCCAGCAGCCACAATCGCGGCCAAGCCCCACCACAATAAAAATACGCCAGGTACGAGGGTTTCAGCGATTAATAATACAAAACCTAATACTAACCAATGCCACACCGACCAAGTTGTCAACCAATCTGCCATATCAACTCCTTGAGAGAAAAAGTGCGGTCATTTTTAACCGCACTTTAGGAAATTATGCTTTTTTGTCGCCTTTTAACAGTTCGGCAATGCCCGCTACCGAGCCGATTAAATTGCCGGCTTCAAGCGGCATCATAACCACTTTGCTATTCGGTGAACCACCGATTTGTTTTAAGGCTTCTGTATATTTTTGTGCGATGAAGTAATTGATTGCTTTGGTATCACCGCTAGCAATCGCTTCTGACACCATTTGAGTTGCTTTCGCTTCCGCTTCTGCCGCACGTTCACGCGCTTCTGCTTGTAAGAAAGCTTCTTGACGCTCCCCTTCCGCTTTCAGAATTCGGGCTTGTTTTTCCCCTTCGGCACGTAAAATTTCCGCCTGACGAATACCTTCCGCTTCCAACACTTCCGCACGTTTATTACGTTCCGCTTTCATTTGTGCATTCATGGAATCAATCAATTCACGTGGTGGACGCACATCACGAATTTCAATACGGGTGACTTTAATCCCCCAAGGATTGGTCGCTTCATCCACAATTGCCAATAAACGGCCATTAATGGAATCACGTTGAGAAAGCATTTCATCCAACTCCATCGAACCTAATACAGTACGAATGTTGGTCATGGTTAAATTGATAATTGCTTGTTCCAAATGATTTACTTCATAAGCTGCACTGCGAGCATCAATCACCTGTACAAAACAAACCGCATCAATGGATACGTTCGCGTTATCCTTAGAAATAACTTCTTGTGAGGGAATATCTAATACCTGTTCCATCATATTGATCTTACGACCAACACGATCCACAAACGGCACCACAAAGTTCAAGCCCGGCATTAAGGTGTGGGTATAACGCCCAAAACGCTCAATCGTCCAGTTGTAACCTTGCGGTACGGTTTTAAGTGCCGAAAATAGCACAACAACGGCTAATACAATAAAGACGATTGCGGCAATAGATAAGCCTTCCATAGATTGCTCCTTAATGATGAGGAAATATAAGAAAAGTCTATCAAATTAGACCGCACTTTGTATATAAATATATTTATCGTTTTCTCTTATAAATTCAAAAAGATGCGTAATGCAATTCGGGGCATCTAAATCTTGATGAGAGACAAATAAAAGTTGGGTTTTACTATTATTGACCAGTTGCTCAATAAAATTTTTTACGAGCTTGCGATTTAATCCATCAAGCCCTTGAAAAGGTTCATCTAAAATCAAAACAGGTGGATATTTCACCATCGCACGAGTAATGAGCAATAAACGTTGCTGTCCCCAAGAAAGTGAACGAAATGGCTTTTTGGCTAAATGAGTCAGATTTAAACGAGCTAACCACTGCATGGCTTTTAAACGAATTGCCTCTGGCACTTGTTGATAAATCCCAATACTATCAAAAAAGCCTGAAATAATGACATCTAGCACGGAACAATTCACACGATAATCTAAATGCAGTTGGCTGCTTACGTAGCCAATTTTTTGTTTAATATCCCAAATGGTTTCACCTGATCCACGTTGTTTACCAAAGATCACTACATGATTCGCAAATGCTTGAGGATGATCACCTGTAATTAACGAAAGTAACGTAGACTTTCCTGCGCCATTAGGTCCTTTAATCCACCAATTTTGATTTGGCTGAACAACCCAGTTTAACTGCTCCAAAATGACTTTATCGCCATACTGGACCGTGACATTTTTAAGCTCAAAGTGCGGTTGGTTTTCAGGCAATTTTAGTAATGGTGAGGCTGGCTCAGGCAAAGCTACATCAACAGACTGTTCCGCATAAACTAATTGTTGATAAATACTTTGTTGCTCAATGAATTGGCGTTCACCTTCTAATACTAACTCTAAATTTTCCAACATGGCTAAATGAGTCGCTTCAGCAGGAATATCGGCCAAACGATTAACAATTAGAACAATTGCACATTCTTTTTTCAGTTCGTTTAACATCGTCATCCAATCTTGCACAGATTGTTGATCTAGCCCTTCAAAAGGCTCATCTAAAATCAACAAATCAGGCTTTTGTAATAACGCTTGTGCCAATAACACTTTACGCGTTTCCCCAGTAGAAAGTTTGATAAAGAAACGATCTAAGAGATAAGTAATTCCTAATTTTTCTGCAATTTGTTCACAAAAAGTAAGCGCCGTACTACCATTTAAAATGGTTTCTCTTGCTGTTTGACCAAAAAAATCGGGATCGGTATCATCGTTATTTAAGTTCTTTAATGTCGCTTCAAGAATTTCTCGTTGTTTTTCAAAAGAAAAGAAGTGAACACGTTTAAAGGAATTATGGTACTCCCCTTCCTGTAAAGGCAACTCATTTTGCAAGGCTAAAGCAAACGCCGATTTCCCACTCCCATTGCTCCCCACCACAACCCAATATTGCTGTGGCTCAATCGCAAAGTGCGGTAAGTTTAAGGCCTGTTTTTGATGAAGTTCAAATTTTGCTTGCTGAATTAAAAGTGTCATTCTCTTTCCCTTAAAAACAAAAGGCGAGCAATTGCCCGCCTTGTTAGATGAATTTAATTAACCGTTTTTACGCTCTTCTTCGATACATACTGCCGCAGTAAATAGTACATCAGTTGAAGAGTTAAGTGCAGTTTCTGTTGAGTCTTGTAAGATACCGATAACAAAACCGACACCGATCATTTGAGCTGCAATGTCATCATTAATACCGAATAAGCTACAAGCTAATGGGATTAACAATAATGAACCACCTGCCACACCAGACGCTCCACACGCACAAAGCGCAGCAACAATACTTAATAACAGCGCACTAATGAAAGAGACTTCGATACCTAATGTATGAACAGCTGCTAGCGTTAATACAGTAATGGTAATTGCCGCCCCCGCCATATTGATATTTGCACCCAATGGAATCGCCACAGAATAGGTTTCTTCATCAAGATTTAAGCGTTTTGCTAATTCAATGTTTACAGGAATGTTTGCTGCAGAACTACGCGTAAAGAATGCAGTTACACCACTTTCGCGTACACAAGTCCACACTAATGGATATGGATTACGACGAATTTTCCAATAAACGAGAATGGGGTTAAGTACAAAGGCTGTAAATAACATTGTACCAATTAACACGAATAATAAATGAACATATCCACCTAACGCAGATAAGCCTTTGTCAGATAATGTTTCAGCTACTAAACCGAATACACCGAAAGGTGCAAATGAAATAATCACGTGAACAATTTTAGAAATGCCTTCTGCAAAATCAGCCACCACTTGTTTTGTTGCATCTGATGCATGACGAAGGGCTAAACCTAAACCGATAGACCACGCTAAAACACCGATAAAGTTTGCTTTGAAAATTGCATTTAATGGGTTATCAACCACGTTCAATACTAAAGCAAGCATCACTTGGCCAATAGATTGAGGCGCAGAGCTCGCATCTTCTTTTACCGCAAGCGCTACATCTGATGGGAATGCCATACTTGCCACTACCGCAGCAACAGCGGCTAAGAAAGTTCCCACAAGATAAAGCACGACAATTTCTTTCATATTGCTTTTAGAACCCACTTTCTTATTAGCCAGTGCAGCCATAACAAGGAAGAAAATCAAAATTGGTGCAACTGCACGCAATGCTTTCACAAAAATTTGACCTAACACACCAAAGCTAGATGCAAGATCTATACCTGCTGAATTTTTTACATTCTCATTCACCAACGCAACAAGGATCCCGAGTACCAAACCAATAGCAATTCGTTTTACCAAATTACCTTGAAACAAAAAATGAAATAAACGTGATGTATTCATAATAGTTTTAAATGAAGATTAAGTTGAACCTCAGATCGTTACGATCCACCGAAACAGAGTAAAGATAGCTTAAATTTTGTTTAAAAGAAAATTTTTTCTTTATTATTTTGTTAAAAAATTGAACTTTTTAAGATTGGAATGAATTTTTTCTAAAATTTCCGCCTATAAAAAAATTTTTTCTATGCCCTATTGACATACTGTATTTAACTACAGTATATTGCACCTGTATAAACAACCAATGATTAAAAATACACTAACTAAAAGGAACACAAGATGATGAACTACGCAAATACAGTTGCACAAAATGATATGACGTTTTCTTATCATCCTATGCCATTTTTCAATGATGTTGAAAGTAAATCGACATTTAATAAAAAATTAGATCTCAACCTTTATTGCATAAAACGTCCACAACAAACTTGCTTCATTCGTGTTACCAATCCGAATATGCTTGCTTGGGGAATTGAAATGGGCGATATGTTAGTGGTTGAAAAAAATGACAGCCTTTTCATTGGTGATCTTGTAGTATTAGAAAAACAAGATGAATTCCATATTTATGAATTTGCCGGCGTAAGCGGTAATGAATTTGTATTCATGGCATTAGATTCTAAAGTGGAAAATATTAAAACAACACAATGGACAAACCTTCCATTAGTTGGCACGGTAACGAATACCATCCATCAAATGAAACCAAGAAGAGACTTAATGAAATTTGCGGCTTAAGCCAATAAATGATCTACGTAAAGAAAAAATGCGGTTAAAATTAACCGCACTTTTTTGTTGAAACAAAATTGTCATTACATCACACGACGAGATTGTGTGTAGGTTCTTGCCCAGTAATCTTCATCTAATGAACTAATTGTTACACCTTGGCTTGAACTTGCATGCATAAATTGGTTGTTACCAATATAAACACCTACATGGTTATTTCGACGGAAGAATACTAAATCGCCTTTACGCAATTCATTTTTTTGGATTTGACGACCTAAATAACGCTGTTCTGAAGTTGAACGTGGCAGTTCCATACCGTAAGCATCAAGGAAAGCTGTTTGCATAAATGCAGAGCAATCAATACCACGTTTTGTAGTTCCTCCCATTCTATAACGTGTTCCCACCCATTCGTCATAAACTTGATCAAGTGCTTTATCACCAATTAAACCAGATTTAGGACGGTTTGTTCTTAATTTAGGGTGAAGTCCACCTTTTTTTCCATCTAAACCAGCAATTAACCCTGTTAGCTCCACATCATCAGTCTCTGTAATTACACCATTATGGGCATGCCTAGGACCGTTAGAACAGGCTGTTGTTAATACAGCCAACCCTACAATAATCAAAATCTTCTTTAACATCGCTTTCAAATAATAAAAAAATATAAAAAAAACTGGGTGGATTCTACCAAAAAGTCATTATGCTCGCCAGTCTTTATTGAATTTTTATGCAATTTTGTGAGTGAGATCTCAAAAAAATAAGGGCGGCTCAATGAGCCGCCCTTAAAAAGATTAGAATTGATTATTTTTTCTTCGCTTTTGCATTTGGAAGATCGGTAATTGAACCTTCAAATACTTCAGCTGCAAGACCTATAGATTCATGAAGTGTTGGGTGAGCATGGATAGTTAATGCGATATCTTCTGCATCACAACCCATTTCAATCGCAAGACCGATTTCACCTAATAATTCACCACCGTTAGAACCTACGATAGCCCCACCAAGTATACGGTGAGTATCTTTATCGAAGATTAATTTAGTCATACCTTCAGCACATTCTGAAGCAATCGCACGACCAGAAGCTGCCCAAGGGAATTTAGCCACTTCGTAGTTTAAACCTTCTTGTTTACATTCTTTCTCAGTTTTACCCACCCAAGCCACTTCTGGTTCAGTATAAGCAATAGAAGGAATGACTTTTGGATCAAAGTAATGTTTTTGTCCTGCAATCACTTCTGCCGCAACATGACCTTCGTGCACACCTTTGTGAGCTAACATTGGTTGACCAACGATATCACCGATTGCAAAGATGTGAGGCACATTGGTACGCATTTGTTTATCAACATGAATGAAACCACGCTCATCCACTTCAACGCCTGCTTTACCTGCATCAATCAATTTACCGTTTGGCGTACGACCGATTGCGACTAATACTGCATCATAACGTTTAGTGTCGTTGCATGCTTTACCTTCCATTGAAACATAGATACCATCATCTTTTGCTTCAACTGCAGTCACTTTAGTTTCAAGCATTAACTTGAATTTTTTCTCAACTTGTTTGGTATAAATACCCACCACATCTTTATCTGCCGCAGGAATTACTTGGTCAAACATTTCAACCACTTCAACTTCAGAACCTAATGCATCATATACAGTACCCATCTCTAAACCGATGATACCACCACCCATGATTAAAAGTTTTTTCGGTACTTCTTTTAATTTAAGTGCATCCGTTGAATCCCAAACGCGTGGATCTTCATGTGGAATGAATGGTAATTGAATTGGACGAGAACCCGCTGCGATAATCGCATTATCAAATTTAATTGTGGTTGGTTTACCATCACGATCACGTGCCACTAATGTATGTGGATCGGTAAACGCCGCTAAACCTTCAACAACGGTTACTTTACGTTGTTTAGCCATGCCTGCAAGACCGCCTGTTAATTTCGCCACAACCGCTTCTTTACCTGCGCGCACTTCATCTAAATCAATGCGAGGCTCGGCGAAATACACGCCGTTTTTGTTTGCGTGTTTTGCTTCTTCAATTACTTTCGCTACGTGAAGTAATGCTTTAGAAGGGATACAACCTACGTTTAAACATACCCCACCTAATGTTGAATAACGTTCAACAAGTACTGTTTCTAAACCTAAGTCCGCACAACGGAATGCCGCTGAATAACCTGCTGGACCAGCACCAAGTACCACAACTTGGGTTTTAATTTCTTTACTCATTTTTACCTCGTAAAAACGTTCAAATTTTTGACCGCACTTGCGATCCTTTCTGTAAGATGTGAGCCTAATCACTCACATCTTACTGCGTTAATTACATCACTAAGCGACGTAAGTCAGCTAATACGCCATTGATATAGCTTAAGAAACGAGCACCATCAGCACCATCGATCACACGGTGGTCGAAAGATAATGATAATGGAAGCATTAAGCGTGGCTCAAATTCTTTACCATTCCATACCGGTTGCATTTCTGATTTAGACACACCTAAAATAGCTACTTCAGGTGCATTTACGATTGGTGTAAAGTGAGTTGTACCAATACCACCTAAGCTTGAAATGGTGAAACAACCACCTTGCATATCAGAACCTGAAAGTTTACCGTCACGTGCTTTTTTGGAGATTTCCATTAATTCACGAGAGAGTTCGATAATACCTTTTTTGTTCACGTTTTTAAATACAGGTACAACAAGACCGTTTGGTGTATCTACCGCTACGCCAATATTGATGTATTTTTTAAGTGTTAATTTTTGTCCGTCTTCAGAGATCGAGCTATTGAAACGTGGGAACGCTTCTAATGCTTTTGCTACCGCTTTCATAATGAACACAACAGGTGTAATTTTCACATCCAATTTTTGTTTTTCAACAATTTTGTTCTGTTCTTTACGGAATGCTTCTAAATCGGTGATATCTGTGCGATCGAAGTGAGTAACATGTGGAATCATTACCCAGTTACGATGTAAGTTCGCTCCAGAGATTTTGTTGATACGGCTTAATTCAACTTCTTCTACTTCACCAAATTTGCTGAAGTCAACTTTCGGCCATGGTAATAAACCTAAGCCCGCACCATTTGCCACACCATTACCCGCAGCTGCAGAAGATACAGTGCCTGTTTCAAACGCTTTAACAGCAGTTTTCACGTAAGCTTGAATATCTTCTTTCACAACACGACCTTTACGACCCGTACCTTTTACGCGATCAAGGTTAATACCGTATTCACGCGCTAAGCGACGAATCACCGGTGTTGCGTGTGCATAGCCTGCGCTTGCGACAACTTGTTCTTGGCTTAAACCAGATACATTACCTGATTGTGCTGCCGGCGCTGCTGCAGATGCTGCTTGAGGCGCAGGAGCTGCCGCTGCCGGATCTGCTGCAGGAGCGGGTGCTGCGCCTGCCACTTCAAATTTCATAATTAATGAACCAGTTGAAACTTTATCACCTGATTTCACTAAAATTTCTTTTACCACACCCGCAAACGGAGCTGGCACTTCCATTGAGGCTTTATCACCTTCAACGGTAATTAAAGATTGGTCTTCAGAAACGCTGTCACCAACTGCAACCATGATTTCAGTTACATTAACTTCATCGCCACCGATATCTGGTACATTCACTTCTTTAATGGCTGAAGCTGTTGGTGCTGCTGCAGGCGCTGAAGCTTGTTGAGCAGGCGCTGCGGCTGGTGCTGCACCCGCTACTTCAAATTTCATGATTAATTTACCAGTAACAACTTTATCGCCCACGTTGATTAAAATTTCTTTTACTACGCCAGCAACCGGAGCAGGCACTTCCATTGAGGCTTTATCACCTTCAACATTGATGATTGATTGGTCTACTTCAACGGTATCGCCTACTTTCACCATAATATCAGTCACGTTTACTTCGTCTGAACCGATATCTGGTACATTCACTTCAACTACACTTGCAGCTGCTGGTGCGGCTGCCGGCGCAGATGCTGCTGCAGCTGGAGCAGGCGCTGCCGCATCCGCTGACTCTAAAACAAGCATTGGGGTGCCAGTTGTGACTTTATCACCCACTTTTACTAATACTTCTTTTACTACACCAGCTTCTGGTGCTGGTACTTCCATTGAAGCTTTATCACCTTCAACATTGATAATACTTTGATCAGCTGTAATGGTATCACCTACTTTCACCATCACTTCTGTTACGGTAACTTCATCACTACCGATATCAGGAATTTGAATTTGTTTTGACATGTTATCTTACCTTTAAAAAACGCAGTTAAAATTAACCGCACTTTATTTGTAGATGATCCTGTGTGCTTTCACACACAGGATATTCTTTATTAAGCGTAAAGTGGATTTAAAATTTCAGTTTTTAAACCAAATTTTGCGATTGCATCAGCGACCACTTTCGCATCAAATTTGCCTTGTTTTGCAAGCTCATGCAATGCTGCAACCACAACATAACGCGCATCCACTTCGAAGTGTTCACGTAAGTTTTCACGGCTATCTGAACGACCGAAACCGTCAGTACCTAATACGTGATAGCTTTGTGCTGGAATGAAGGCACGAACTTGTTCTGCGAACAACTTCATGTAGTCAGTAGCCGCAACTGCTGGTGCATCATTCATTACTTGAGCAATGTAAGGAACACGTGGTTTTTCAGTTGGGTGTAGCATATTCCAACGTACGGCATCTGCACCTTCACGCGCCACCTCTGTGAATGAAGGTGCGCTATACACGTCAGAGCTTACGCCATATTCATTTGCAAGGATTTGTGCCGCTTCACGAACGTGACGGAAGATAGCACCGGAACCTAATAATTGAACATGACCTTTGTTGCCTTTCGCTTCAACGGTTTCAAATTTATAAAGACCTTTACGAATACCTTCTTCTGCGCCTTTTGGCATTGCTGGTTGTTCGTAAGTTTCGTTTAATGTGGTGATGTAATAGAACACATCTTCTTGTTTTTCACCGTACATACGGTTGATACCGTCTTGTAGGATAACGGCCACTTCATAAACGTAAGCGGGGTCATAAGACACACAGTTAGGAATAACCAGAGATTGAATATGGCTGTGACCATCTTCGTGTTGCAAACCTTCACCATTTAATGTTGTACGGCCAGAAGTACCACCGATCATGAAACCGCGAGCTAATTGGTCACCCGCTGCCCACATTAAGTCACCCACACGTTGGAAACCAAACATTGAGTAGTAGATAAAGAATGGAATCATCGGAAGATTATTTACAGAGTATGAGTTCGCTGCCGCTAACCAAGATGATGCCGCACCTAATTCATTGATACCTTCTTGTAATACTTGACCATCTTTCGCTTCACGGTAGTAAGCGACTAACTCACGGTCAGAAGGCACATAGTTTTGACCATGCGGGTTGTAAATTCCGATTTGACGGAATAAACCTTCCATACCGAAAGTACGCGCTTCATCAGCAACAATTGGCACAATTTGTTTACCAATATTTTTATCTTTCAATAAGGTATTTAAGAAACGTACAAATGCCATTGTAGTTGAAATTGGACGCGCTTGCTCTTCCAATAATGGCGCAAACTCTTCCAATGCTGGCACTTTAAATTCGGTCGTAAATTTTGGTAAACGTTTTGGTAAGTAACCGTTTAACGCTTTACGTCTGCCGTGAAGATAATTGTACTCTTCCGAACCTTCTGGGAATGTGATGTACGGATAGTTAGGAATATCTTCATCTTTAATATCTAATTGGAAATGGTCGCGGAAAGATTTTAAACTCTCAATCGACATTTTTTTAGATTGGTGCGCAGTGTTTTTACTTTCTGCTTCAGGAATTTTATAACCTTTAACCATGTGCGCTAAGATCACAACAGGTTTACCTGCAGTTTGCGCTTTATGGAATGCGGCATAAAGTTTTTCTGAATCGTGACCACCACGTCTTAATGCCCAGATTTCATCATCTGTCATATCAGCCACTAATGCAGCAGTTTCTGGATAACGACCGAAGAAGTGTTCACGAACATATGCACCATTCTTAGATTTGAAGGTTAAATAGTCACCATCAAGCACTTCCATCATTAATTGGGTTAATTTGCCGCTAGTATCTTTTGCAAATAATTTATCCCAGCCACTACCCCACATGACTTTGATCACTTCCCAACCCGCACCAGCAAATAAACCTTCTAATTCTTGAACGATTTTGCCATTACCCGTTACTGGACCATCTAAACGTTGCAAGTTACAGCTTACAACGAAGATTAAGTTATCTAAGCCTTCACGTGCTGCGAATGTTAAATCACCTTTTGCTTCGATTTCATCCATCTCACCGTCACCAAGGAAAGCATACACTTTTTGATCTTTAGTGTCTTTTAAACCACGATTATCTAAATATTTTAAGAAACGAGCAGAACGGATAGCATTCACTGGACCTAGTCCCATAGATACCGTAGAGAATTGCCAGAATTCAGGCATTAATTTCGGGTGTGGGTAAGAAGAAAGGCCTTTACCTGGTTCACATTCCTGACGGAAATTATTCATTTGTTCTTCAGTAATACGACCTTCAACAAATGCACGAGCATACATACCTGGCGCTGCGTGGCCTTGGAAGAAGACTAAGTCACCGCCATTCTTATCTGTCGCCGCTTTAAAGAAGTGGTTAAAACAAACTTCATACATGCTTGCTGCAGATTGGTAAGTTGAAATGTGGCCACCTAATTCAAGATCTTTTTTCTGTCCACGCAATACCGCCATGATAGCATTCCAACGAACAGCACTACGAATACGACGCTCAATCGTTTTATCACCTGGATATACAGGTTGCTCAGAAGCGGGGATTGTATTGACATAAGGGGTAGTAAATCCACCTTTAGCAATATTCACACCACCGTTACGAGCCTGTTCAATTACTTGATTCATAATGTAATGCGCACGCTCTACGCCTTCTGCACGAATCAATGAATCAACTGCTGACAGCCAATCCTGCGTTTCAATTGGGTCAATATCGTTTACTAAGGTATCTGACATAGTCTTTCCTTATTTTTACTGAGTGAAAATAAAATTTGGTTCATAACCAAACGCGAAAATGAAAATTAAGCTTGCATCCATGTTACAAACATTTAACAAATGTTGTAAATTTTATAAGATTTTTTATAATAAAGATAGTAAATTTTCATTATACTGGTGCATTTACCCGTATTATTTTTATGCAGATTGTCAATCGTACGATTATTTTAGTACAATTCTGATACTTATTGCCTATTAATATGATAGCGCTGACTAAGATTAATTTAAAGCGTCAATAAAGATTTTTCATTTAGTCCAAGGAAAAATAATGAACACCACTACTCGCCGAATCTTTTCCTATAAGCATATAGCCTTAGTAGCTCATGATAGTTGTAAGCAAAATTTACTTACTTGGGTTCAAAAACATAAATCCGTGCTCACCCATCATCAGCTCTATGCAACGGGCACGACAGGCCATCTTTTATCGAAAGAAACAGGACTAAAAATAACTTCGCTATTGAGTGGCCCTATGGGTGGAGATCAACAACTTGGCGGACTGATTGCTGAGAAAAAGATTGATATGATGATTTTCTTTTGGGATCCGATGAATGCGGCCCCCCATGATCCTGATGTAAAAGCCTTAATACGTATTGCAACCGTTTGGAATATTCCCATTGCGATCAATCAAAGTACAGCCGATTTTCTGTTAACATCAAGCTTATTTGATCAAGAAATCAATATTGATATCCCCGATTATGACGGGTATTTAAAGGCGCGTTTAGATTAAAAATCAAATAATCCCGACCAAATAAAAAAGGAGATAAATTGCTTTATCTCCTTCTGATTATTTAACGATTATTACCTTGTCTGCATTGCTGCGCCCATTATTAACATAAATAATACGCCTTGAACTTGTTCTTCTGGAATCAGTTGACCATTAAGTTTGAGTTCGCCTTTTTCGAGCACTAAGGTAAGCGTCACATTTTTATCGTTATTCACCACAATATTTTGTGCTGCCGCTTGTTTCGCTTGCTCTTCAATTTTCTCTTTAACCAAAGCTTTATCTTCTTCTGGAGCAAATTGTGTCATGATTTTTTCTGCTGTCGCTTTATCTACATGAATATTTACCGCGAAATCCGTAAATTGTTTATATAAACTACCCGCCATTAAATCAAATTTCGGATCTTTCGCTAATGCCACATTTAAATCTAATGACACTTTACCTTGATTATCTGAAATTGACACTGGGTTAAGTTTAATTTGAGGCTGATTATTAAAAATAACCATACCATGATTTTCAACCCATGAACTTAAAATTTCAGATACC
This sequence comes from Haemophilus sp. SZY H56, assembly GCF_054332415.1. Classification (NCBI taxonomy): domain Bacteria; kingdom Pseudomonadati; phylum Pseudomonadota; class Gammaproteobacteria; order Pasteurellales; family Pasteurellaceae; genus Haemophilus; species Haemophilus sp. SZY H56. Next base: position 23,569 of record NZ_JBTGNX010000011.1, read on the forward strand.
ACTTCATTCTTCACATTTTTATCATCACTTACTGACTTAAAGACGGTGAAAAGTGCTTCAATCAAAGCATTTGCTGCGTTCGCTTCAATATGGTTTAATTCACCATTATAAGTTAATTTTCCAAAATCCTTCCCATCAACAGCTATCGAGTCTACCGTATTTTCACTTTTGGCACTCACGAAATCACCATCGAGCGAAATATCAGATTTTGCTTTAAAACCCTTTTCGACTACAGTGCTCTCTTTTCCCGCATGATCGAGCGTAGCCATTTCAAAACTGTCAATTAAAGAAGTGCTTTTTCCCGTATAAATGTAAGCCCACTTAGTTGGATTATATGAACCTTCGACTTTCATGCCTTTCATTTTCATTGTGATTGATTTAGGCATATCTTCGCCATCTTGCTCCTCCATAACTTCTGGCAAGACGGTAGCACTCACTTCATTTAAGGTCATATCATATTTGCCAGCGAGATCTTTATTGACATCAAAGCCCATATTGATATTTGACCAAGTGACTTTCGTTCCTGGTGACTCTGGATCAGTTAGCTCTCCACCTGCTAATTCAACTTTACCTTTTGTCGATAAGTTATAGCTAGTAGTTGCTTGATATTGAACAGGTTTATCTGATTTAAGCAAATCAAATAAAGGTTGGGTTGTTTCATTTTTACCAATCACACCTTGTGCTGAAAACATTGTTGGTACAAAGTTGAATTTTTCTAGCTGATTAAGAGGAAATGGACCATGATAAAGCTTAGTTGAAAATGGAATAGTAAATACCTTCCCCTCTTTGGGTAAAGATATAACCACTTCATCTTCCACTTGAGAAGTAAAGAAACCGCGCTCAAACTGTTTATTTTGATAAACAACCTTAAATAAATCAGATGAGCCTAAAGCCTGAGCTTGTTTATTTGCTAATTCAATTTGGCGTAAATATTCAGTTTGTGCTTTTTCGCCTGTAAACCAGGCCCCACCGACACCTACCGCACCAAGAGCCATAATCACACCTAATGCTACGGTTGATTTTTTCATTTTGATTCCTTTGCTAAATTAATAGATGATTAAAATTGTCAGCAATTTATCATAAAACACAATCTTTTTCTTATTTTTCCAAAATAATTTTATATTCCCCCTTGAACTTTGTTTCGTTGGACTTATTTTGTAAAACAAGAACAAAAGCGACCGCACTTTAAGAGGATGAAAAAATTTAAATCAAGCCTCTTGAAATGCGAAAAAATATCCACATCTTATTCATCGTAATGATTTACGACGAATTTAAAATTTACTTAGGAGTAACAAAATGGGAAAAATTATTGGTATTGATTTGGGTACAACAAACTCTTGTGTTGCAGTTATGGATGGTGATAAACCACGCGTAATCGAAAACGCAGAAGGTGATCGTACTACCCCGTCAATTATCGCTTATACAAATGATAACGAAATTTTAGTGGGTCAACCGGCAAAACGCCAAGCGGTGACTAACCCTAAGAATACGTTATTTGCAATTAAACGTTTAATCGGTCGTCGTTTTGAAGATGCTGAAGTCAAACGTGATATCGACATTATGCCATTTGAAATCACCAAAGCAGACAACGGTGATGCATGGGTAAATGTAAAAGGTGACAAACTTGCGCCTCCACAAATCTCTGCAGAAGTATTGAAGAAAATGAAGAAAACTGCAGAAGATTTCTTGGGTGAGCCAGTAACTGAAGCAGTAATTACCGTTCCAGCATACTTTAATGATGCGCAACGTCAAGCAACAAAAGATGCGGGTCGTATCGCTGGTTTAGAAGTTAAACGTATCATCAATGAACCAACAGCGGCAGCGTTAGCTTACGGTTTAGATAAAGGTCAAGGCAACAAAACTATCGCCGTATATGACTTAGGTGGTGGTACATTCGACTTATCTATCATCGAAATTGATGAAGTAGGCGGCGAAAAAACCTTTGAAGTATTGGCAACCAACGGTGATACTCACTTAGGTGGTGAAGACTTCGATAACCGTGTAATCAACTACTTAGTAGATGAGTTCAAAAAAGAGCAAGGTGTGGATTTACGTAACGATCCACTTGCAATGCAACGTTTAAAAGAAGCAGGTGAAAAAGCGAAAATTGAACTTTCTTCTGCACAACAAACTGATGTGAACTTACCTTACATCACTGCAGATGCTACAGGTCCTAAACACTTAAACATTAAATTAACTCGTGCTAAATTAGAATCTTTAGTAGAAGATTTAGTGGCTAAATCACTTGAACCTGTAAAAGTTGCACTAAACGATGCTGGCTTAAGTGCATCACAAATTGATGATGTTATCCTAGTGGGCGGTCAAACCCGTATGCCATTAGTACAACAAAAAGTAGAAGAGTTCTTCGGTAAAGCACCTCGTAAAGACGTGAATCCAGATGAAGCCGTTGCTATCGGTGCAGCAGTTCAAGGTGGTGTATTAGCAGGTGATGTAACTGATGTATTATTGTTAGACGTAACACCGTTATCTTTAGGTATCGAAACCATGGGTGGTGTAATGACTACCTTAATTGAGAAAAACACGACGATTCCAACTAAGAAATCACAAGTGTTCTCAACAGCAGAAGATAACCAAAGTGCAGTAACCATTCACGTGTTACAAGGTGAACGTAAACAAGCATCAGCGAATAAATCTTTAGGCCAATTCAACCTTGAAGGTATTAACCCTGCTCCACGCGGTATGCCACAAATTGAAGTAACCTTCGACATCGACGCTGACGGTATTATCCACGTTTCTGCGAAAGATAAAGGTACAGGTAAAGAACAACAAATCACCATCAAAGCCTCTTCGGGTTTAAGTGATGAAGAAATTCAACAAATGGTTCGTGATGCAGAAGCAAATGCTGAAGCAGACCGTAAATTTGAAGAATTAGTACAAGCGCGAAACCAAGCAGATCACCTTGTACACAGCACACGTAAACAATTAGAAGAAGCAGGTGACAAAGTTCCAGCTGAAGATCGTGCCGCAATTGAAAGCGCATTAAGCGATTTAGAAACTGCAGCGAAAGGTGAAGATAAAGCAGCAATCGAAGCTAAACTTCAAGCACTTGCAGAAGTGGCTCAAAAACTTGCTCAAGCGGCTCAACCACAAGGTGATGCACAACAAGCTCAAAGTAGCAATCCAAATGATGATGTTGTTGATGCTGAGTTTGAAGAAGTGAAAGACAATAAATAATTCACCGCTCTTCTTACCATAAACAAAGGGCGTGGAAACACGCCCTTTTGGTGTATCTAACAAGTTCCCCTCTTTAGAAAAGAGGGGGGAGGGGTGATTTGATAGCGATATCAAATTTTCTTATGAGCTAAATTTACTTCTGCCAAATCTCCCCCCGCCCCTCTTTGCTAAAGAAGGGAGTATGTTACAAGCGGTCAAATTTACCCAGAATTTTGTAAATTTAAGTAATGGTTATGCCACTTACACTTTATCCACTTGCTAAAATTCGTACGCATAACACAAAGGAAAATCCCGCAGAAAAGATTGGACAGCTTTGGCAGAATAATTTTACCAAATTGCCTCAAAATGAGCCTTATTATGGTGTTTATCTGAATTACGAATCGGATTTTACGGGCTATTATGATGTTGCTGTTGCTCAAGAAAGTAAACCTGAAGGCAGTTTTTCAACCATTGAAATTGAAGATCTGACTTGGTATGAAATCTTCCCTACGACTTATAAATCAGTAGTTCAAACGTGGCAACATATTTGGAATAAAGAAAAGCAAGGCTTATTAAAACGTGCTTATAACGTGGATTTTGAAAAATATTATCCAAATGGAAAAGTGGATATTTACATTTCAATTTGCCCACATTGCTAAAAATAGCGAATGTAAGCGGTCAGAAATGACAAAATATTTGCAAATAAAAATACGGAAACATTATGGCAAAGAAAGATTATTACGACGTTCTTGGTGTTGAACGTGGCGCAGATGAAAAAGCAATTAAACGTGCTTACAAAAAACTCGCCATGCAATATCACCCTGATAGAACCAAAGGTGATAAAGCCAAAGAAGAAAAATTTAAAGAAATCCAAGAAGCCTATGAAATCTTAGGCGATAAAGAAAAGCGTGCTGCTTACGATCAATACGGTCATGCAGCCTTTGAACAAGGCGGCATGGGAGGCGGTGGCTTCAGTGGTGGATTCAGCGGCGCTGATTTTGGTGATATTTTTGGTGATATGTTCGGCGATATCTTTGGCGGTGGCGGACGTGGTCGTCAGCGTGTAGTTCGCGGTGAAGATTTACGATATGACATCCAAATTACGTTAGAAGAAGCCGTAAAAGGTACAACCAAAGACATCCAAATCAATACGCTTGCTCACTGTGATAGCTGCGATGGCACTGGTGCAGAAAAAGGCTCAAAAGTTGAAACATGTCCAAGCTGTCATGGTTCTGGTCGTATTCGTCGTCAACAAGGTTTCTTCGTAACCGAAGCCGTTTGTCCTACTTGTCATGGTTCTGGTAAGAAAATTGAAAAACCATGTAAAAGCTGCCATGGCGAAGGTCGTGTTCACAAGAAGAAAAACCTTTCTGTTAAAATTCCAGCAGGTGTGGATACTGGCAATCAATTACGTTTAAGCGGTGAAGGCGCAGCAGGTGAAAATGGTGCTCCAGCAGGTGATTTATATGTAGTTATTCACGTTAAAGAACATCATATCTTTGAACGTGATGGAAATAACCTCTACTGCGAAGTGCCAATTAGTTTCTCAATGGCAGCGTTAGGGGGTGAAATTGAGGTCCCAACCTTAGACGGTAAAGTAAAACTCAAAATTCCTGCGGAAACCCAAACAGGCAAATTGTTCCGTATGCGTGGTAAAGGAGTAAGCTCTACACGTACTGGCTACGCAGGCGATCTCATTTGCCGTGTGGTGATTGAAACGCCGGTGAACTTAAATAAAGAACAAAAAGAATTATTAGAAAAACTGGAAGAAAGTTTGAAAGAACAAAAATCTCATAGCCCGAAATCTTCAAGCTTTTTAGACGGTGTGAAGAAATTCTTTGATAACTTAGGTAAATAATCCTAAACAGAAAGTGCGGTCAATTTTAAAACTATTTTGAAATTGACGGCACTTTTTTTATTGATAAAAAAAGGCATATTGAATATGCCCTCTTCTCTATTAATTAGTCTTTAAGCTTTAACCATTTGCTAGACAATGTTCCGGCTGTCATTGCACCATTCACATTCAGTGCAGTTCGTCCCATATCAATTAATGGTTCAATTGAAATCAATAAACCGACTAATTCTAACGGGAGATTTAAAGTCGATAACACCACAATCGCAGAAAAGGTTGCGCCACCACCTACGCCGGCAATACCGAAAGAGGAAATCGCCACCACCAATACTAATGTTGCAATATAGCTCACCGTAAATGGATCGACACCCACTGTTGGCGCCACCATTACCGCTAGCATCGCAGGATAAATCCCCGCACAACCATTCTGTCCAATTGTTGCCCCAAAGGTGGCTGAAAAGTTTGCTACAACAGGATTATTACCTAGTTTATCTGTTTGAGTTTCAATGTTTAACGGAATACTCGCCGCGCTTGAACGAGAGGTAAAGGCGAAACTCAATGTTGGCAATGCCTTTTTGAAGTAAGTAATTGGGTTAATACCAGATAAACCAAGTAACACACCATGCACAATAAACATCAAGATAATCGCAATATAAGACGCAACAATAAAACTACCTAAGTTCAAAATATCTTCCCATTTTGATGTAGCCGCCATTTTAATCATTAACGCAAACACACCATAAGGGGTTAAACGAATGACGAAGCGCACTAAACGCATGACTAATTTATTTAATGTATCAACCCCTTGTGCGATACGATCACCGAGTGATTGATCTTCTTTGCGTAAACTTAATGCTGCTACACCTAAAAATGCAGAAAAAATCACGGTGCTGATAATCGAAGTTGGATTCGCTCCGGTTAATTCTGCAAATGGATTTTTAGGAATAAAGGAAATCAACATCGCAGGAATAGAAAGGTTGCTGACTTGATCAACTCGTCCTACAACTTTCGCCTGTGCCGCTAACTCACGCTCACCCGCCACTAAACCTTCTGCAGTTAAACCAAACACTTGCACCATAATGATACCGATTAATGCCGCAATCGCTGTGGTAACTAAAAGCACGGAAAGTACGCTAAAACTGATTTTGCCTAATGAACTGGCTTGATTTAAACGCGTAATCGCAGAAAGGATCGACACAAACACCAACGGCATTACAATCATTTGGAGTAAGCGAACATAACCACCGCCCACTACATTGATCCAATCCAAGGCTGTTTTCACGGTTTCTTGCCCACCTAAAGATTGCAGTAATGCACCGCCTACAAGCCCTAATAACAAACCAACAAATACCGTTTGACCTAATTTTTGCGTGCTACGATAGAGATAATTAAGCCCTAAAAGCACTGCGACAAAAAGCACCAAAGTAAGAAATAACATTTTTATTCCTTAAGAAGTTGATAACTAAGTCTATTTAATGGTTTTTATCAAAGGAAATAAAATGTTTTTTAGGAATGAGATATAACTAAGTAGAATTTAAAAGGGATAAACGATTTTATCCCTTTTCAGATTGAAAAGAGAGTGATTGTTAGACGACAGAAATGGCTTTTATTTGTACATAAACATCCATGCCTTGAGCAAAATGCAATTCATTAAACGCCCATTTACTGATACTTGCCCAAACTTTATGCCTCTCCACCAACACCGCAATATCAATGCGATTCTCTTGCGGAACGATTTGTACAATTTGCCCGAGTAAGATATTACGAATACTCGTTTGCTCTGGCTTGCTGAGAGTAAGCGAGACATCGGAACTATAAATACAGACGCGCACTTTTTCATTCGCTTGATGATGTACTTCATTAATCCAAAGCTGTTGTTCGCCCAAAGAAAGTGCGGTCATTTTATAGGCTGGATTATGTAAATATACTGGCAACGCCAACACACTACTCTGCTCCGATTCGCCTTTCCAAGGGGCAAATAACGGACTGTTCCATACATTTTCTAAGGTGTCATAGGCTTTCACTTTGCCATTTTCCATCAGCACAACACGATCGGCCAAACGCAATAATTCGTCCAAACTGTGCGTCACATATAAAATCGGCACATTAATTTCTTTAGATAGACTTTCCAGATATTGCATAAGCTCACGTTTGCGAGGCACATCTAAAGCTGAAAGCGGTTCATCCATTAACAAAATATCAGGATCTGTTAATAAGGCTCGCCCAATCGCCACACGTTGTTTTTCACCACCCGATAAAGTAAGTGGATAGCGTTTGAGTAACGGTTCAATACCAAGTAGCTGAACGATATAGTCAAAGTCTTCACGGCTGACATTCTTCATGCCATAACGTAAATTGCCTTTGACGTTGTAATGCGGAAATAAACGGGCATCTTGGAATACGTAACCAATTTTGCGCTGATGCACGGGGAGATTCTCACCGTTCTCCACATCCACCAAAGTGCGGTCATTTAAACGAATAAATCCTTGATCGGGATGAGTTAAACCACTCACCAAGTTAATCAATGAGGTTTTACCCGAACCTGACAAACCAAAAATAGCCGTCACACCTTGAGTTGGCAACTGCAGATCCGCACGTAAGGTCAAGCGACCTAATTGTTGTTGTACATTAATGTGTAGCATCGCCCTGCCCCAATTTTTTCTGCATCCGTTTGCTCAATGCTTCGGAAAGCAATAAAGAAATTAATGAAAGGATCACCGCAAACAAACAAAGGCGTGCAGTTTGTGCTTCGGCGCCTGGTGTTTGGATAAACGAATACATTGCTAAAGGAATGGTTTGAGTTTCCCCCGCAATATTAGATACGAAGGTAATGGTTGCACCAAACTCTCCTAAAGAGCGAGCAAACCCTAATACTAAACCTGCCAATACACCAGGTAGAGAAAGGGGCAATGTAATCGTAAAAAAGACTCGCCAAGGCGAAGCGCCAAGCGTCTGTGCAGCTTGCTCTAATTTAAAATCAATGCTTTCTAAGGAAAGACGTATCGCTCGTACGACCAATGGAAATGCCACCACCGCTGAAGCTAATACAGCCCCTTTCCAGCTAAAGCCGAAGGATAAGCCAAACCATTGATATAAATACTTGCCAATAAATCCATTACGTCCCATGGCGACTAATAATAAATAACCGATAACCACTGGCGGCAATACCAAAGGCAGATGAATAATTCCTGTAATCAAAGACTTACCGTAAAATTCCTTACGAGCCACTAACCAAGCAATAAAAATTGCGAAGGGCAAACTCCAAAGCATAGAACTCAATGCAACACTCATGCTTAAGTGAATCGCATCCCATTCCATCGGGCTTAATTGAAACCAAGAGAGCAAAATATTTCCTTGTGTATATGTCGATATGTCGAAATTTCTTTAGAGATAACAAAAAGGACAGTTGCCTGTCCTTTCTTTATAAAGTCTAGCTCATTATTTCACAGAGAAACCATATTCAACAAATATTTTTTTCGCTGCGCTCGATTCTAAGTAATTAAGGAAATCACGGGTATCCGCATTGTCATGATCTTTTAAAATCGCAACGGGATATTCAACCGGTTTATAACTGTCTTTCGGGAATACACCGACTGCTTTCACGTCTTTACTCACTTTCGCATCGGTACTATACACAATACCATAAGGGGCTTCAGCACGTTCAACTAAGGCTAATGCACCACGTACGTCTTTCGCACGCGCTAATTTATCTTTAACTTGATCCCATAAATTCAATTTGGTTAATGATTCTTCTGCATATTGTCCTGCAGGAACGTGCGCAGGATCACCTACGGATAAATAGCTGTCTTTTAAGCCTTTGATCCATTCACCTTTGGCAATATCCACTGAATTAACAGCACTTTTAGCCGGCGCAATTAATACTAATTCATTGCCTGCTAATACTTTTTCAGTTTCTTTTACAGTGAGATTTTTGTCTGATAAATATTTCATCCATTTGTTGCTAGCTGAAATAAATAAGTCTGCAGGTGCACCTTCTTCAACTTGTTTTGCAAGGGTGGAAGAAGAAGCAAAAGAGAAAACCACGGTATTATTTGGCTTCTCAGTTTGGTATTGATTCGCAATTTGTTGTAACGCATCAGTCATTGAAGCAGCAGCAAACACAGTCACTTTTGCTGATGCAGCAAAAGATACGCCCATGCCTGCAATTAAAAGTGCGGTTGCAAATTTAGTTAATTTCATTATTTATCTCCTATATAAATGAAACTATATATAAAAAAATATACTACGAGTAAATTATAACTTGAATTTTCAAATAAGCATACAGAAAAACTTAAAGATCAAGTAAAATAAACAGAATTGTGTATTAGGAGGAGATGATGAAACAAACTGAAATTTTACTGACGATCAAACTTCATCAAGAATTATTTATTGATCCAAAACGTGTTCGCCTCTTAAAAGAAATTAAAGAATGTGGCTCAATCAACCAAGCAGCTAAAAATGCGAAAGTGAGCTATAAAAGTGCTTGGGATCACCTTGAGGCGATGAATAAAATCAGTCCCAAACCGCTTTTAGAACGCAATATTGGTGGAAAAAATGGGGGCGGTACTTCATTAACCACTTATGCCGAGCGTTTACTGCAGCTTTATGATTTGCTCGAACAAACACAGGAACACGCTTTTCATATTCTGCAAGATGAGACGATCCCACTAAACAGTCTACTTTCAGCAACGGCAAAATTCTCCTTACAAAGTAGCGCGCGTAATCAATTTTTCGGTAAGGTGGCAAGCCAACATATCGTTGACTCCCGCTGCATTGTTGCAGTAAATATTCAGGATTTAGCTCATCCATTACATGTTTCAATCACAATGCGCAGTGCTGAGCGTCTCAGACTCATTACTGAAAAAGAAGTGATGGTGATGTTTAAAGCCCCTTGGGTGAAAATTAGTGCTACCCCATTAGAAGAAAAAAATAACCTTTTCCAAGCAACAATTCTTTCAATAGAAAACGAAGAAGCCATTGTGCAATTAAAGCACAGCTCAATTGAATTTTGTGCCAGCATTCATAGCAAAGATGGTTGGAAAGTGGGACAAGATGTGTGGTTACATGTGGATCCAGAACAGATCATTCTAGCGACATTGAAATAATCCTCAAACAAAAAGTGCGATCAAAATTTATCGCACTTTATTATTTGCGCTTATAACGCAATCTCATCAATCGAGCGTCCAAAACTTGGTAAAAAGACTTGCAAAAAATAATCCATTTCTTGGCTGTGCCATTGTTCCATTAGATGTTCTAAGCGTTTTTTCGCGGTTTTAAATTCATGGTTACCATGCTCTAATTCAAATTGAGCTTTAATATACGCACAAATCAAGTCCGCTTGTTTTACTAAATGCTTTTCTTCTGGGCTAAATTGCTCACTATCTAAATATGGAGCAAAACTCTCTTGCAATTCAGTCGGGAGCAAACTAATTAAATGCAATTCTGCAGCTGCTTCAATATCTTTATAAGCATGCGTGATTTCAGAGTTGAAATACTTAATTGGGGTCGGTAAATCACCAGTGAAAATTTCAGAGGTATCATGATACATCGCCATCACTGCAATACGTTCAGGATTGACTTTACCATCAAAAAAGTGATTTTTAATAATGGCTAAAGCTTGTGCTACAAAGGCTACTTGCAAGCTATGCTCCGCCAAGTTTTCCTTTTCAATATTGCGCATTAATGACCAACGCTGAATTAAGCGAAGACGATCTAAACAGGCAAAAAAGTGGCTGGTTTTAACTTCCACAATACATCCTTAATTAAACGGTAACTCTTCAATAATCACAGGAAGATCAATTACTTTACCTAAGCGAGAAACGGTAACAATGACCTCTGTATGCGGTTTAGTATCACTGATAATTTGCATCATTTCACGAATAGAGAGGTTATCTTGTTTATTTAACCGCAAAATCACATCACCGACTTGTATACCTGCTTTTGCGGCAGGACTATTGGCGGTCACGCCAGTAATCACGATACCACCGTTTGAGTTAGAAGTAATTTCACTTTGCACCCCAAAATAACCACGAATCACGCGTCCATCGCGAATAATTTTATATAACACATCATTTGCAATACTAATTGGAATCGCAAAATTCAGCCCTTCTGCAATTTCATTGGCTGTTTTACCAATACTTAACGTGCTGATCCCCACTAATTCGCCCGCAGAGTTAATCAACGCGCCACCAGAGTTACCACGGTTAATTGATGCATCTGTTTGAATAAAGTTTTGACGACCTAAAGAATCCCCTACGGCACTACGCCCTACCGCACTGATAATCCCTTGGGAAACACTTTGACCGAGGTTATACGGGTTACCAATAGCAAGAGCAATATCACCAACTCGTACCTGGCGTTCTTTATTTTGCGGAATGGTAGAAAGATTGGTTGCTTTGATTTTTAATACCGCAAGATCCGTCAAATTATCCGAACCAATTAAATTCGCTTCATAAATATTGCCGTTTTGCAGTGCCACCACAATTTGATCCGCATTTTGGATAACGTGTTTATTGGTAAGAATATAACCGTCTTTGGTCATAATCACGCCAGAACCTAAGTTATTTACCTGTAATTGATCGCTATCATTAATGCTGGCAGAAGAAAAAGATCGGTTGTACACGTTCACCACAGCAGGCGAAGCAATTCTCACTGCACTATTGAATGAAACAATATCATCAGCAGAGAAAAGGCTGCTGTTATTGAGCTTAGGAACGGCAAATAAAATAACGCCTGCCGCAGCAAGCCCCCAAAGGGCGGAATGGAAAAGTTTTTTAAACATTTTTATTCTTTTATTAATAAGTTAGGTAAATAACTGAGCTTTAAATCATCCCCAATTCTTTCACATTCTTGCAATTGCCACAATGGGGCATCCGCAAGTTTTTCTAAATGCGGGAGTTGGCATAATCCTCGAGCGTTATCCCCCAAGAGTTTCGGGGCGACATAAATGATTAATTCATCTACAGCATGTTGTTCAATCAGGCTTCCCGCTAAATTGGCGCCCACTTCAACCCAAATGGAATTCACTTGTCTCTTGCCTAATTCTGTCATCAATAGATCGAAATCATAGTTTTCTGGCAGTAACATTTGCTCACAGAAATCAGGGAATAGAGACATATCTCGTGGAATTGAACCCACAAGCCAAACTGGCGAATGGGTGCGGAATAATTGATGACTTGGTTGAACTCGATTTTTAGAATCTAAGATTATGCGAATAGGCTGACGCACAGTATCTTCAGCATATTCCGCTTTTAGATCGTCGGGGAATTGATTCCAACGCACGTTCAAGCTTGGATCATCGGCTAACACGGTAGCACTTGTAGATAAAAGTGCGGTCGCTTTGGCTCGCATTTTTTGTACATCCGCACGGGCTGCTTCACCCGTGATCCACTTGCTTTCACCGCTCGCCATAGCTGTTCGGCCATCTAAACTCATGGCTAATTTTAGCTGTACATAAGGCTTGCCAGTTCTCATACGTTTGAGAAAACCTTTATTTAAAGCTTCTGCTTGTTCGTTCAATAAATTGACCGCACTTGGTATGCCTGCATCGGCTAACATTTTTAAGCCCTTGCCCGCCACTTGAGGATTAGGATCAGCCATGGCTGCGACAACTCGACTGACACCCGCTTCAATTAAACCTAATGCACAAGGCGGTGTACGACCATAATGAGAACAAGGTTCAAGCGTCACATAAGCAGTTGCGCCTTTCGCTTTCTCACCGGCATCTGCCAACGCTACTCGTTCTGCATGAGGCTGACCGGCTTTAAAATGAAACCCTTTCCCGACAATTTCACCGTTTTTAACCAACACACATCCTACGGATGGATTCGGCGTAGTGGTGTACTGCCCTTTTGCTGCAAGCTCAAGAGCCAGTTGCATAAATTTCACGTCATCAGGGGAAAAGGTGTCACTCATATTAATCCTTTAAGCTTTCAATTTCTTTGGTAAATTCATTGATATTATCAAAGCTCAAATAAACGGACGCAAAACGGATATACGCCACTTTATCTAATTCTTTCAGCTCATTCATGGCTAATTTACCTACGAGATGACTTGGTACTTCTCGTTCACCCGTCGCACGTAATTGGATAATAATATGGCTGATGGCTTTTTCCACATCATCCGAACTTACTGGGCGTTTTTCTAATGCATGTTGAATACCGCTACGCAATTTATCTTCGTTAAACGGCTCGCGTGACCCATCATTTTTAATAATTTTTGGCACCACTAATTCGGCCGTTTCAAAGGTGGTAAAGCGTTCATGACAATTCCCGCATTCCCGACGACGACGTACTTGATACCCATCAGAAACCAAACGGCTGTCAATCACCTTAGTTTCTTCAGTTGAACAAAACGGACAACGCATTTTAGATCCTTTTCAAAATTATTCTTAAGCCATTATCTTATCAAAAATCCAAGATCTTTTCGATCTGAAGATCCGCTTTAAGACAACATTTCTCCAAACCAAGATGTGGTTTGTTTCACCAACTGCAAAAGGCCTTTCTCTGATTTAAATTGTTCTGTTTGCCCTAACACCCTCGCCCAATAAGGATCAGCTTTTCCATAGCCATAAGGATCATCTTTCGCAAGGGATTCGATATTCGTCAAAACATTGTCAAATTTGACCGCACTTTCATCTTTTTCAATAAACTTCGCTATATTTTCCGTTGGAATGAGCTGAATTTGTTGCTGGCTTTGTAAATAAGCCTCTACATACATTTTCAGTTTCTCAAGTGCGGTTGATTTTTCTATTGTTTTTAATGTTAAATCCTTATCTTTAGCGATAATACGTGGTGGCAGTGCCTGCTCTTTTGTCGCCAGTTGAATGAGATAATAGAGCCATGGGCGAATACGATAACGCTCTTTATATTTTGCAAATCGCCATTCGATTATCTGATTTTCATCGCCAAATAATGGCTCCATATAGCCAAACAAGCGAATACTGCCTTGTGCCGTTTCCACCACAAAATCAACACTCTCACTGTGGGGTGAAGAATAATCCTTAATTTTCTCTTTAAAAGCCAATACATCAGCACGAATGGATTGCGCACAAACTTCCGCAAACTCGCCGCGTGGCATGATGCCTTTTACTCGCTGTTTGGCGAAATAATCGTTAAATTTCGCTTCCTCTAAATGCAATAACTCATTACTAATGCGATAATGATCCAAACCATTTAACGTAAAGTTTTCACTTTCTTCAATGCGATCATCTTCATCTCGGAAATATACGCCAAGCTGCTTTTCAAAAAAGAATTTCACTGGATTTTCAACAAAACTCACAAAACGATCGAGTTCAATTTCCGTTATTGGCTCTTGATTTTCTGCCATCGGCACAACAAATTCATGACATTTTCTTTCTTGGAATTGCGCAATCGGTAGCCATTTTTTTGCAAAAGAGCGGTTAATTTTCCCTTCATTTTGGAAATTACTTGGGCTAAACGCCGTCATTGGATGTTGTTCAATTCTCAAGCCATTGTCTGAATAATGATTAATATAATCAATTAACTGGCTCACCAATACTGAAGGCTCTTTGGGTTGATTATCAATAATTGAACAACCCACATAACTCACATAAAAATGAGATCTTGCGGCCAGCAAGGCTTCAAGGAATAAGTAACGATCATCATCTCGACGAACACGATCGCCTTTTTGATGATGATATTGCATCAAGTCAAAACTATTTGGTGTATGACTGCGTGGGTAATCTGCCTCATTCATCCCAAGCAAACACACCACTTTGAAAGGAATAGAACGCATTGGTAAAAGCGTGCAGAAATTCACTTTCCCCGCTAAGAAACGAAGGCTGTTTGGTGTTTCTTCTAAACGAGCAGACATCACTTCCGCAATCACATCCGCTTGCAAGGTTTCTTCAAAATTGACGGTCTGCAAATCATCGGCAAAGGCATTGATACAATCTTGAATATAAAATAAGGTATCCGCTGTTTCTTCATTTTGCACAAAGAAATCCATCAAAAGTGCGGTCAATTTTTCACGCCATTTTTCAATATTGTGTGCCTTTTGCAAATCTTGATGCCATTTATTTAAGGCCGTAAAAAATTGATTCACTGCACCAACTAACTGCCCTTTCAATCCATAGCTACTATCAAGTCCAAGGCTGTCTTGCCAAACACCTTGCTCTTCACGCATCGCATAGCCTAAAGTCATACGTTCAAGCCCCGCCTGCCACGCATTAAAATTCAGTGTGTTCTGCAGTTTTTCTAAACCAAAGCGAATACCCGACTCTTTCACCCATTCACGAATTTGTTCGAGATCTGCAAGCGCAATGTTAAAACGATCACGGATAGCAGGAATATCCAATAAAGCCAGTACTTCTTCCGCGCCAAACTGACTTTCTCTTAAATTTAACAGGGAAAGATAACTCGACACGATCACATCACTTTCAGACAATTTACTGTCAGAAATTGAGAATGGAATAACAGGTGCGTCCGCACTATTCGCACCAAAGACAGCCTGAATATAAGGCGTATATTGGTTAACATCGGCCACCATGACCACCACATCTTTTGGTGTAATCTGTTCTTCTTTTGGTTTATGTTGATTCTGATTGAATAAATCCAACAAATAATCATGCAACACTTCAACTTCTCGCATCGCGCTATGGCAAGATTTCACGACCAAAGAGCGGTCATTTTTCGCGACATTTAATGCACCATGACTTAACGTCAAAATTTGATTTTGGATCTGCCCTAACAACGTTTTTTCGGGAAGTTCTGCATAGTAATCACGGGAAATAGCTTGAATATTCTCCTCATCTCGCACTAATTGATAGAGAAAATCCCGTCCCATTTTTCCCCAAGAGGCTAAAAGCGGATTTCCGCTGAACAATTCTTCTTGTTGATTGGTGTAATCAAGGTTAGCAGATTCCCATGACACTTGCTCGGCTGAAATTAAAGGCTTCACATCATCACTTGCTTGCACGAAACGCTGTCTTTCTAATAAATAGGATTTACTCAGATCTCGCAAGTCGCCCCAATATTCTTGACATGGATTATTGAAGAATAAATGCACGTCTGTTTTAGCTGAAATACCTTGGAAAATATTGAGATAAACCGTTGGCAATGCTGGAATACCAAAAATAAAAATACGTTCCGGCAAGTTGAGTGTCGCATTGGGATCACGACATAATGCTAAAAATTGTTGATTGAGTGCAGCACGATGCTTTGCTTTTCCACCGAAATCACGTTGAACATCATCCACCAAGGCTCGCCATAAAATTCCCTGCCAGTGAATATTGCCTTTAATTTGAGAAAGAAAGGTAGGATTTAATGCCGAAAGCCCCTGCTTTTGCTGATCAATTTGAGCCAAGATCTTTTCATCGTTATTTTCCTCCCATGCAGCAATCCATTCGGGACGATAGACGAGATATTGGTCAAATAAATCGGCAACTTTTAGGCTTAATTGATAAAGCTTTTGCTGTTCTGATGCAGGTGAAGACGCTAAATATTTTTTTAATGGTTCAAATTCTTTTTGCTGTAAAAAGGTAGGGATTAATCGCATTAATCGCCATAACGTTGAATCTTTTTCAAAAGGGTTTTGCGTAGAAACATTCGGCAAATTATCGGCGTAAAGTTTCCAAATAAAACTGGAAGGCATGGGGAATTGGAAATTCGCTGCAACGCCGCGTTTTTTAGCCATTTCCATTTGCAACCATTGTGCCATACCTGGACTTTGCACCAACACAATGTCAGATTGAAACGGATCATGTTGCGGTAAATTTTCCAACAGCGAAACTAAAATATCCTTTTGAATTTCTGGTTGGTTTGAATAATAAGTAACGAACAAAGTAACGCCCTTTTGAAAGCAAAAACAATGCGTTATTTTACTCGGTTTTCAATAAAAATTCACCTTGAGGATAGCGTATATTCACTTGATGATGACTGCATTGAATTGCAAATTGAATGCCATTTTGTTCTACGCTATTTTCACAAGACAAGCCTAAAAACTGACGTTGAGCCTGATTTTCAGCGATTTGAATCGCCTGAAATTCTTGAAAAATTCTGACCGCACTTTTTCGTTGCTCAGTCGTCCATCGGTTAAAAATCAAAAATAACCCGCTGAAAATCGATAAGGCTAATAAAAGTGACATTAACGACATGCCTTTATTCACTTTGATCTTGCGCACTCAAATCACTCCAACTTTTATCCACCAAACGCCATTGGCTATATTCTTGTACGAGTTTTGTCACCACGGCTTTACCGTAAGCTACCGTCACGCCTCCCTCCAACTTAAGAGAGCCTCCAGTAATCACAGCACCGCTAATACGCCCTTTGCCGATTAAACTTAAATCTCCTTCTGCTAGCAGAATACCACTCACATTCCCTTTAATTTCTAATTGGCTTTGCGTTATCCAATACACTTGTGGTGTTTTTTGAACAGTTAAAGTAGTATCTACTTTCACAAAGTGCGGTTGAAAATCAGCTTGTTTTTCGCTGGAAATAAAATCTCGCAGCATATTTTCATTAATGCCTTTTGTGGGCGATTTCTTAAACAACTCTGCACGTTTACACCAAACAGAATAGGCCACTTTATCCTCTGCCCCTGAAGACTCGAAAAAGATTTGTTTCACTTTTTCAGTACCATTTAAAGGCAAGTTTTGGCAAATGTGTGTTTGTTGTTGCTGACTGATTTTCTGTAAAGGAAGGCTCTGTTCTACGTAATATTTTCGCAAACTCATTTGAGCTCGAAAAAACGCAAAGATCTGTTCATCAAATAATAAGATCAGCGCCAATAAGCCCGAAAGTAAAATCAGTGCCGTCAGTGTCACAATCCCTTTTTTCATCATTCTTCTTGATTTAATAAAGGCACCACAAGCGAAGTTTCATATTGAATATGCTTATGTGTTGCAAGATTTCCCGCGAGTTTGATTTCAATCCCTTTCCCTGCCTTTAACCAATCAAAACGTAATTGAGAAATCTCAAACTCTTTTTCATCCAATAAATCTGTCCATCCACCACCAGCATTACAAGTAGATTGCATTAGAGCACGCTGACATTCTTCCGAGCGACAATCTGCATTTACCGCATTTTTATAAGTTTGTTTGGTTTCGATCATTTTGCCGTTAAGTTTGTAACCAAATAGCTCTTTTTCGATATTTTTTGCCACATTTTTAACGCCATTTACGCAGGTATTTTTTGTGTATTTTTCACCAATACAACCATTAGTATTTAAATCATAAAAAAACAAGACACAACTATTTGATGGTGCATTGTCTGCTTGAGCAATGGTTATTGAAGTACCCTTTTCGTCTAATTCGAATAAAACCAGATTATCCTCGATGAGTTTTTGGTTTACGGCTCGAAAACCTACGCGACGCAGATCTTTACCGATGAGTTGAATGGTACGTTGCAATTCAGACTGTAATTTGAGTTGTAACATTAAACGCTGATTTTGCTGTTGAGTTTGGGCATAAAATTGTGCAACTAATAACAATAATAAAGCGGATAAGCCAAGTGAAATCAACAAACTCACCAATGTTTCGCCTTTTAATGGTTTCATCTTGTACATGCACTCGCTGCTTGATCAGACTTTAATTTAATACTGCCTACATTGAAAAAAGAGAACAATGTTCGATGCTCTTCAGCCTGTAACATAAAACAATTCGTTTCCATGGTATTTCTGGCCCCATTAAATTTCACCGCCACTTCTGACGGATATAATTTAGGGCCGATAAGCATCGTTTTTTCTTCAAAATAAGGATAGTAAAAATGCGCATAAAGGTTTTTAGGACAATTCTGGGGATGAAAACAATCACAAAAATGATCGCTTTTTACTTGAGCTGTGATACACCAACGTTGATTTGCTGTATCTCGATTGGCCAAAATAAACCAAATCGCCGATGAGTTTTCTGCCCTCGCTTGAATATTACGTAAGAAAAAATAAAGCCGTTGTTGCTCTTTTTCAAGAAAATATTTGGGATCGTTTTTCTGCCATTTAGGCAATACAAACGCTAACGTTAAGCTTAAAATAAATAACGCAATCAAGGTTTCTAATAAGGTTATCCCTTTATACATAAAATGCCTTCTTTTTTGACCGCACTTTAAAAGTCCTTTAGAAGAAAGCCAAATTGGCTACTTTATTTTTGCGATACCGATCGCAAATTTCCTTTAAAAAATGGGAAAAACCGTGAATTAAACATTTTCAACTGGCTATTTACTAAAACTCCCTTATAATAGGCGACCTATTTATCTGTTCTTTAAAATCTGGTGGAAATATGAATCCAATGTTAAATATCGCTATTCGTGCGGCACGAAAAGCGGGCAACGTGATTGCTAAAAACTATGAGCGCCGTGATGACATCCAAACAAGTAAAAAAGGTATTAATGATTATGTGACTAGCGTCGATAAAGCCGCTGAAGCTGAGATCATTGAAATTATTCAGAAATCTTATCCTGATCATACAATTATCAGTGAAGAGCGTGGTGCATTAGAAGGCAAAGACAGTGATATTCAATGGGTGATTGATCCACTAGATGGCACAACCAACTTTGTAAAAGGCTTGCCACATTTCTCTGTTTCTATTGCTATCCGTGTAAAAAACCGTACCGAAGTGGGAGTGGTTTACGATCCTATTCGTAATGAATTATTCACTGCTGTGCGTGGTGAAGGCGCAAAATTAAATGAAGTGCGTTTACGTGTCGATAGCCAAAATGAACTTAACGGGGCGATTTTAGCTACCGGTTTCCCATTCAAACAACCAAGCTTGATGCCAACTCAATTTGCTATCATGAATAACTTAATTGATGAAGCAGCTGATTTTCGTCGTACAGGTTCTGCCGCATTAGACCTTTGCTATGTAGCATCCAGTCGCGTTGACGGCTATTTCGAAATGGGCTTAAAACCTTGGGATTGCGCAGCGGGTGATTTAATTGTACGTGAAGCTGGCGGTTTAGTGTGTGATTTCAATGCGGGTCATGGCTATTTACGCTCAGGCAATATCGTGGCTGCACCAGCGCGTATTTTAAAAGAAATGCTAAATAAAATTCAGCCTTGCCTAACGGAACAAGTTAAGTAAATCTTAACAAAAGTGCGGTGAAATTTCACCGCACTTTTTTCTGACTAATTTCTGTCGAGTGGCTTTCTATTTTCTTCCGTTTCTGGCTCAAGATCCAATTTTGCCATAAGAAGCTGATCGCCATCTTCTTCTGGATTACCTGTCACTAACAATTTATCACCATAGAAAATGGAATTCGCTCCTGCCATAAAGCACATGGCTTGCATTTCTTCACTCATGCCTTGACGACCTGCAGAAAGACGAACATAACTTTTCGGCATAGTAATACGCGCAACGGCAATAGTGCGAACAAACTCTGTCCAATCTAAATCAGCTGCATCGGCCATTGGTGTGCCTTCCACTTTCACTAATTGGTTAATTGGCACTGACTCAGGCTGCGGATCAAGATTTGCCAAACTTGCAATGAGGCCTGCTCGCTCTTTACGGGTTTCGTTCATGCCCACAATACCGCCACAGCAAACTTTCAAACCGGCATGACGAACTTTTCCTAACGTACTTAAGCGATCATCAAAACGGCGTGTACCAATGACATTGTGATAATTCTCTGGCGCGGTATCTATATTATGGTTGTAATAATCCAATCCTGCATCTTTTAACTCTTCCGCCATACCATCTTGCAACAGCCCAAAGGTGCCACAAGTTTCTAAGCCAATATCTTTTACCGCACGAATAATCGCCGTCACTTTTTCCATATCCTTTGGCTTAGGACCACGCCATGCTGCGCCCATACAAAAACGTCCTGCACCACGTGCTTTCGCAATTTTGGCTTTTTCAACAATTTCATCAATATCCAAGATCTGCTGATTTTGTACACCTGTTTGATAACGTGCTGATTGTGGGCAATAACCACAATCCTCTGGACAGCCACCCGTTTTAATCGACATCAACGTCGATAACTGTATCGCGCCAGGGTTGAAATGCTCTCGATGCACTTGAGCCGCACGATAGACTAATTCTAAAAAAGGTGTTTCAAATAGTGCTTCGACTTTACAAACAGACCAATACTCCACTGAAGGATGGGGCGTAATAGATGAAAGCTGTACTACATTTGTGGTTGTCATTATATTTTCCTTGTTTTAAGCAACGTCGCTTTTATTAAATTGAGCATATTACTCTGCAATATGATAAAAAGAGATCAGATCACTTTTCCTTGATGAATTTCAATCACTCGATCAATATGCCGTTCAATTTCTTTGGGTTGATGTGTCACTAATAACATGGTGAGCTTTTTCTCTTCACATAATTGATCCATTAAATCCTGCATTTCAATGCGTAATTTAGGATCGAGTGCAGAAAAAGGCTCATCCAATAATAAAATGGGTTTATCTCGTAGCAAACAGCGCGCCAATGCCACTCGCTGTTTTTGTCCACCTGAAAGTGCGGTCGGTTTTCTCGTTAAAAAATCCTGTAAATTAACTGCTCTAGCAGCTTGTTCTACAAGGGCTTTTTCTTCTGCATTTAAGGCTAAATTCGGTTTTAAACCTAAAGCAATATTCTCTTCTACGGAAAGATGAGTAAAGAGATTGTTTTCCTGAAATAGCATGGAAACAGGGCGTTCAAAAGGTGCTGTTTTGGTATGATTTTCATCATTTAGACAAATCTCGCCACTATCGGCATATTCGAAACCGGCAATTAAATTCAGTAAGGTACTTTTTCCTGCGCCACTTTCACCAATGATGGCGATTTTTTCCTGGGCTTGAATATGTAAATCAAATACCATCGGCATGGATTGATAATTGAAGACCACATTATTTAATTTAATCATGTTGTTCCTTCTGCCCTTCAATAAACATAAATAAACCTAAACATAAGCCCAATAAAATCAATGCCGTCACTGCCGCTTCTTGGCTTCGATATTGTCCGATTTGTTGATAAAGCAAATGAGGCAACGAAGTGAAGTCAGGGCTACCAAATAAGGCTATCGCTGTAAAATCGCCGAGTGATAAAGTCGTTGCGAGTGCCAAGGCATATTTCAACGGGGCTTTTAGTAGCGGATATTCAATTAAACGAAAACGCTGCCAGCCTGTAATATTCAGCGATAAACAGAGTTTTTCATAATATTGCATCGATTGACTCATTGGTGTATTGAGAATTTTGAGCACAAATGGCAAGGCAGCCAAGGCGTTACAAACAGATACCACTACAAACAAATGCCCTGCTGAAAAATCAATATCTTGTAACCAAAGGAATAAGCCGACTGCTAAGACAATCGTTGGAATGGCTAAAATCATCATGCCCCCCGTTAAAATTAAGTGGGCTAATTTGGGATGAGATAACCATTGCAGTTGACGGGAAAGTAACAATAAGAAGAACCCAAATAATACCGATAAAATCCCTGCGGTCGGTGCCATGGTTAATGAATAAGCAAGCGCTTTCCATAATTGTGGGTTTTGCCAATAGCCAAATAATTGGGTAGCTGACAAACCTTGGAAAATAATATTGAATAAGGGACTTAAAATAAATAAGCACACCGAGAATAAGACAAAAACATGTCCAAATTTGACCGCTCTTGAAACAGGTAAAACCCATCGATAACGTTGCGAAATCTGCGTTTCAGGTGCTTTCGCCCAATATTGTGAAAGTGAAAATAATGCAAAACAAAATGCAAATTGTACCAACGCAAAAAATGCGGCTTTGGGTAAATCGAATTCAAAGAAAATGGCTTGGTAAATCGCGACTTCTAATGTGCTATTTTGCGGCCCGCCACCAAGCGCCAATACAATCGTAAAGCTAGTGAAACACAGCATAAAAATCAGTACAAAGGCAGACACGATTTGGCTTTTCAAATAAGGCCATTCAATTAAACGGAAAAATGTGAAACCTTTGATATTTAATTGTGCCGCGAGTTGATGCTGTTCGGTTGGTACACTTTGCAAAGCCTGCAAACTCATTCGTGCCGCTAAAGGAATATTAAAAAATAAATGGGCAATGAGAATGCCACTTAAACCATAAATGGAGGGTTTCCACGAAATACCTAAGGTTTGCAGCAGTTGTGTTAGCCAACCGGCTGTGCCATAAATACTAATCAAACCGAAAATAGCCAGTAATGCCGGCAAAACAAAGGTGAGGGAAAAAATACGTAAAATGAGCGATTTGCCTTTGAAATCTAAATAGAAAAAAGCGCGTGCAAATAAAGTACCAATTATGCTAGAAAGCAAGGCAGACAAGAATGCCTGCCCGACACTAAAGGCGATAACTTGATGCAAATAATCGTCTTTTAAGAAGTCAGATAAGGCATAATCACTTCCAACTGAAAAAACCGCAGAAAGTGAAAATCCATAGAGTAAAACAATGAAAAAAATGACCGCACTTCCGCCCAAATAATGGCGAGGACGAAAATGCGGATGTTGCAATAAGCTCATTAATACTATTTAGATAACGCTTTTTGCCATTGATTGATCCAGCCTTTCAGCTGCTCACTTGTTACCGTAGTAGTATCTAAAATACGCATTGATTTTGCGCGAGAATTAAGCGCATCAATATGACTTTCGATATTGGTCTCTACCACAGGTAACATCACATTATTTTTAGCAATATCCGCTTGAGCTTGCGGTGAAAGTAAGAATCCTAAAAATTCATCAGCACAGGCATTATTGCGGTTAGCCACTTTGGCTGCCACTTCAACTTGTAATACGCTCCCCTCTGCAAATTCTGTTGCCACATAATTATCTTTTTGTTCAGACAGAATATGGTAAATCGGTGAAGTATTGACGCTTAAAACCACATCACCTTCGCCTTTTAAGAAGGTCCCATAAGACTCAGTCCAACCTTTGGTGACCGTGACCGTATGTTTAGAAAGGGTTTTCCAGGCATTTGCTACATCTGCTTCTGGATAAACTGCATTCATCCAAAGCAATAATCCTCGTCCAATACTGCTTGTACGCGGATCTTGATATAACACTTTAAGATCTTGACGCTCAACTAATTCTTTTAAGCTTTTTGGTGGATTAGTCAGTTTATTTTTATCATAAATAAACGCATATTGCGCATAATCAAATGGTAAAAAAGTTTTATTTTTCCATTTAATCGGTAAGCGTAACTGGCTTAAATCCACTTTATTTGGCTCAAAAATATTGAGTTTTTGTGCTTCTTCAATTTGATAGCTATCTAAACCAAGTACCACGTCTGCTTTAATTTTTTTACCTTCTAGACGAACACGGTTAAACAAAGTGCCATTATTATCAAAAGCCACATAATTCAGCTTACATTGCGGGAATTGTTGTTCAAAAGCTGCTTTAACTTTTGGTCCAGCACTCCAATCAGCACTAAATGAATCATAAGTATAAACATCTAATGTTTGAGGTGCAGCAGCTTGTGCGAAAGCGGAAGCGGTAAAAAGTGCGGTTAAAATGGGAAGTGTTTTGTTCATTATGCGTTCTCCTTATTTTTGCATAACGAAACAGCATAATGGGATAATTAGTTTCCTACGCCAGCATTATCTGTTTCAGGTTCACGGGTGTTTCTCAGCCATTAATATTGGCACCCCGACTAAGTTCTACGTAGTCTAACGTAAGGGAATTTTATCAACAAGTTATTTAACTTAAAAATGTTAATCTGATCACATTTTTATAACAGGTTTATCATTTTTTGAGCAAAAGAAAACCTGCTAAAAAGCAGGTTTATCTTGGTAATCTATCGTCAATTAAGCTTGATGTTTAGCCGCAACTTCGCTTAATAAAGTTTGAAGTTCGCCCGTTTGGTACATTTCTAAAATAATATCACAACCACCAATTAATTCACCTTCTACCCATAATTGTGGGAAAGTTGGCCAGTTTGCATAAGCCGGTAATTCAGCACGAATATCTGGGTGTTGAAGAATATCAACATAGCCGAAAGGTACTTTGCAATTCATTAATACTTCAGATGCACGCGCAGAGAAACCACAAGAAGGCAATTTGGGAGAACCTTTCATGTAAATTAAAATTGGGTTTTCAGCGATTTGTTTTTTGATTTTGTCTAATGTTTCCATAATGTTCCTTGTTCAAATAAGTCTGAATAAGACGCTATTCTAGCATAAGATAGAACCTGAGTGAAAGACTTGGTCTTACCAACTTCCACCCGCTCCGCCGCCGCCAAAGCCACCGCCACCAAAGCCACCACCGGAAGAACCACCGCCACCGAAGCCTCCACCAAATCCGCCTCCGAAACCAGAACCGCCACCACGACGACGAGAAATCGTACTTTGACGAATGATTTTATTCAGTTGATCACGTTGATTCGGGCTAATATAGACTTCATCTTTGTGATATTGGAATTCACCAAATAATACAATAGCAATAAATGCCAATACCATTAAGAATGGGATGTACTTATCAAACGCATCTTCTTCAACTTGTGCTGCATCAAACTCGCCTTTACTTGCCGCAATAATTTGGTTTAAGCCATCATTAATACCTTGGGCATATTGACCTTGTTTAAATTGTGGCAAAATGGCCGAACGGATGACTTGCGATAAAAAAGCATCAGGCAATACACCTTCTAAACCTTGCCCTGTTGCGATAAAGACTTTTCGATCATCCTTCGCAATCAGCATCAACACGCCATTGTTCAGATTTTTACGTCCAATCCCCCATTTATCACCTAAAGCAAAGGTATAATCAGCAATTTCATATTCACCGGTTGTCGGAACCAAAACAACCGCGATTTGTGAACTCGTTTCTTTACTATAAGCAATTAGTTTATTTTCTAAAATTTGCTTATGTTCTGCAGAAAGCGTGTTGGTGTAATCGTTAATGTAATGAAAAGGATTTGGTGCAGGCGGAAATTCTGCCGCAACAACCATTTGAGCAAAAAAAATAAGGCTAAAAATAACCGCACTTTTCATAAAAGATAAAAGCTTAGCCATTAATAATTACCTCATTAGATAATTCATTCACATCATCAGGCTGAATAGGAAAATGGCGAGATAAAATATCACAGATACGATCAATCGCATCGACAATGCCCTGTGTATAAGCTTTTTGTTTAAACTGCTCAATCATTAAATCGCATTGTAACTGCCAATAAGCCACATCAACAAATTGATGAATGCCTTTATCACCTACGATTGCACAGAGATGATTTTTATATCCCACATAAATCAACACGGCATTTTGTGCCGCTGTTTTATGCATTTCCAGTTCATCAAATACTTCTAAAGCACGTTCCATCGCAGACAGTTGTGTTGAAACCTTGGGTACTTTGCGTTCAATATAAACACGTAACTCAGCCGAACTTAAGCTTTCGAGGCGACTAATCGCCGCCTCGATTTGCTTTTTATCTACCGGAATTCTGGAAAAGAATGGCATAGATAAACCTTAGTTAAAGTTTACAGTTGGTGCATTTTCTGAGCCAGCAGCTGATTTAAAATAAGGTTTTGCTTTAAAACCAAAAATCATTGCCGCTAATTTTGTTGGGAATTGACGTACTTTTTCATTATAAATACGCGCGGCTTCATTGAATTTATTACGAGCGACATTGATACGATTTTCTGTCCCTTCAAGTTGAGATTGTAAATTCATAAAGCCTTCATGAGCTTTTAATTGGGGGTATTGTTCTACCGAAACAAGTAAACGAGATAATGCTGAACCCACTTGATTTTGGTTTTGTTGGAATTCGTTTAATTGTTCTTCCGTTAAATTAGACGGGTCAATTTTAGTTTGTGTCGCTTTCGCACGAGCTTCGATTACATTAGTTAATGTTTGTTGTTCAAAGTTAGCTTGACCTTTCACTGTATTCACTAAGTTTGGAATTAAATCTGCACGACGTTGATAAGATGATTCAACATTTGCCCAAACAGAATCGATTTCAGTTTCTGCTTTAACTAAGCCATTGTAGCTAGACATTAAGCCTAAACCTACAGCAACCGCGATAATAATCAAGATAATCCACTTTTTCATTCAAAAATTCCTTCAATTTATAGGTTTAATTTATATAAGAAAAGACCTAAACCGAAGTTTAGGTCTTCTAATGTTAATCCGTTAATGGATAACTAAATAAAATTATTTAGTACCGTTAACTGCGATTTCAACACGACGGTCTGGTGCTAAACAAGCGATAAGTGCTTTACGACCTTTAACCGCATCACAAGTTGCACCTGTAACTGGGTTAGCTTTACCATAACCAGTTGCTGAGATGTCTTGTGCTGGAAGACCACGAGCTACTAAGTAGTTAGCAACAGAGTCTGCACGTTTTTGAGAAAGTTTCAAGTTAAATTGTTCAGAACCGATACGGTCAGTATAACCTGCAACAGCTACTTTAGCACTTTTAACTTGTGCGATTTCACCGTAGATACCTTCTAATACAGCTTGTGCTTGAGGTTTTAAGTTAGCTTTACCGAATGCGAAAGTCACATCATTGTTTAAGCTGAAAGTTTTGCTTACCACTTCAGGTGCAACAACTGGAGCAGCACCTTGACCGAAACGGTAAGATACGCCAGCGTTGATAGAACCGATCCATGGGTTGTAATCAAGTGCTTGACCTTCAACACCATTGTAATTACGTAATTTACCTACGCGAGCTAACCATTGGTATTCTAAACGTAATGCTAACTCAGGTAATGAAGGTAATGCATATTCAACACCCGCAGCAAATAACGGAGAAACACGTAAGCTGTGCTCTTTGAAAGATTTACCACCTTCAGCTGCATATTCTTTATAGTCAGAACGAACTAATGCTGCAGCTGCACGACCATACACATCTAAACCGTCTAAAGCTGATACTAAACCACCAACATTATAGCTACCTTTTAAACCTAAGTGAGCACCATGGTTAGTGTGTTTGAATGAGGTTTCACCTGCATCACGGAATTTAACACGACCGAAATCATCGTAACCAACTTCTGCTGCTAAACCGAAGTTATCACGATTTAAAATTTGGTAACCACCGAATACACCGTAAGTTAAAGTGTTACGAAGATAACCTTCACCAAAGTTTAATGCTTTGCCAGCTGAATTAGCTTTAATACCATCGTGGAAAGATGCTTGACCTGCTTTAGCACCTACATAGAAAGTATTTTCTTGAGGAGCTGCTTGAGCTACTGAGGCTGCTGCTAAACCAGCAACGACTAATGCGATTGCAGTTTTTTTCATTTTGATGTCCTCTATTTAGTCATCGTTATTAATAATAAAAGTTTCCTTGTTTATTGTGAACTTTACGAAAAAGAAACACTCTAAACATTTGCTTAACTAGGGTTTTGAATTTGCCCTAACTTATCCTTTTGACAAATTCAATTCCTTTGCCATAGCCAAAGGAACGTTCAAAAGTAAGTCTATTATCCTATAAAAACATTAAAGATCAAACTTTTTTTGCCTTTTTGGTTATTTTACGAACAGATAGTTAATAAAATGAACATCTATTCACAAAAAAAATAGGATGATTCGTAACCCGTTTCCAATTTTAACAAAAAACAGCTATTAAAATCGACTTTTTTTTGAGCTTCATATATCATCAAATTCACTTTCTTCTCTATTATATAGGTGAGTGATTTTATGTTGCCCCGTCTTTCTAATGTACCTCAACTTAATCATGTAGTAAGCGATTATCTTAACGAACTCCAAAAACAGCATTTTGAAGGTGATATTGCCTCAAATTATGCAGACCGTTTAAGTCTTGCTACGGATAACAGCGTCTATCAACAACTTCCACAGGCTATTTTATTCCCTAAATCTGTTGCTGATGTGGTACGCATCACCAAATTAGCCAATAAAGAGAAATACCTTCACTTAAGCTTTACACCTCGTGGTGGTGGCACGGGCACAAATGGGCAATCTATTAATAACAATATTATTGTGGATCTCTCTCGCCATATGACAGGCATTTTGGAGCTTAATATAGAAGAACGTTGGGTTCGTGTGCAAGCAGGTGTTGTAAAAGACCAACTCAATCAATTTTTAAAACCTCACGGCTTATTCTTTGCGCCAGAACTCTCTACCAGTAATCGAGCAACTCTCGGTGGCATGATTAATACCGATGCTTCCGGTCAAGGCTCACTGCAATACGGAAAAACTTCTGATCACGTTTTAGCATTACGTTCTGTTTTGATGAATGGTGAAATATTAGATACAAGTACGGTCAAATCCGACGATGTTTTAGAAAGCTACCCGCTTGCAGAAAATGGAAAAACGCTACATCAAACGATTTTCCAACGTTGTAAAGAGAAACGTGCCTCAATCATTCAAGATTTACCACAACTCAATCGCTTTCTCACCGGTTACGATCTTAAGAATGTCTTTAATAACGATGAAAGTGAATTTAATCTCACCCAAATTTTAACGGGATCAGAAGGTTCACTTGCGTTTATCTGCGAAGCTAAACTCAATTTATTACCGATTCCGAAATATCGCACCTTAATTAATGTGAAGTACAGCTCATTTGATGCCGCCCTTCGCAATGCGCCTTTTATGGTGAAAGCCAATGCCCTTTCAGTTGAAACTGTTGATTCCAAAGTGCTGAACCTCGCTAAGCAAGATATTATTTGGCATTCAGTGAAAGAACTTTTAACAGAAGAAGAACAAAAGCCAATTCTTGGTTTAAACATTGTGGAATATGCGGGCAACAATCAAGCTAAAATCGACAGCCAAGTGACCGCACTTTGTCAGCAATTAGATGAAAAAATTGCACAAGGCAAAGATCATATTATCGGCTATCAACTTTGTTCTGACTTGCCTTCTATTGAACGTATTTACGCCATGCGTAAAAAAGCGGTGGGGCTATTAGGTAATGCGAAAGGCGCAGCCAAACCGATTCCTTTTGTGGAAGATACCTGTGTGCCACCAGAACATCTTGCGGATTACATTGCAGAATTTAGAGCTTTATTAGATAGTCACAATCTGCAATATGGGATGTTTGGCCATGTGGATGCCGGTGTATTGCACGTTCGCCCGGCTTTAGACTTATGCGATAAAGAACAAGTCAAACTCTTTAAACAAATTTCAGATGAAGTGGCAGAACTCACCGTGAAATACGGCGGTTTACTATGGGGGGAACACGGTAAAGGCGTACGTTCTCATTATGGCGAGAAGTTCTTTACGCCTGAACTTTGGCAAGAGTTACGTTATGTGAAGTTCTTATTTGACCCAAACAATCGTCTGAATCCAGGTAAAATCTGTACGCCACTTAATAGCGATGCGGAACTCTATTCCATTCTCTCGCCAATGCGTGCGGACAATGATCGCCAAATTCCAATTCAAATGCGAGACGAATTCAAAGGCGCGATGAACTGTAACGGAAATGGACTTTGCTTTAACTTTGATGAGCACAGCATTATGTGCCCTTCCATGAAAGTGAGTAAAAATCGCGTATTCTCGCCAAAAGGACGAGCCGCGATGGTGCGTGAATGGCTGCGATTAATGGCCAATGAAAACGTATCGCCTGATCAATTAGATTTTCATAAAATACAAGTGAAACTGACCGCACTTGTGGAACGTTTCCGCAATAGCGTGCAGAAATGGCGTGGTGAATATGACTTCTCACATGAAGTAAAAGCGGCAATGGATACTTGTCTGGCTTGTAAAGCCTGTGCAAGCCAATGCCCGATTAAAATTGATGTACCAAGTTTCCGTGCGAAATTTTTCCATTTCTACCACAGTCGTTATTTGCGCCCAGCCAAAGATTATATTGTGGCAAATTTAGAAGTTGCTGCACCTTATATGGCAAAACAACCGGCATTATTCAATTATTTCACCAAACTGAAAGTTACTCAAAGCTTAGTTGAAAAAACACTGGGCATGACCGATTTGCCTCTCCTTTCAGAGCCAAACCTTCAACAGCAATTAGTGGAAATTGGCTACCAAGGCAAAAAATTAGAAGAATTGGAAGGTCTCAGTGCTGTCGAAAAAACCAATATGCTCTTTATCGTACAAGATCCTTATACCTCTTATTACGATGCCAAAGTGGTACGTGATTTCGTGGCTCTCACGCAAAAATTAGGATTCGATCCAATCCTTCTGCCTTTTAAACCCAATGGCAAAGCCATGCACATTAAAGGTTTTTTAGCTCGCTTTAGTAAAACCGCTAAAACACAAGCGGAGTTTTTAAATCGCGTCGCTAAATTAAATGTGCCTTTGGTCGGCGTAGATCCAGCTATTGTGCTTTCTTATCGTGATGAATATAAAGAGGCTTTAGGTGATTCTCGCGGTGATTTCCATGTACTCACAGCACATGAATGGCTGACCAATCAATTAGAAAGTAACGCATTACAAAGTGCGGTGAAAAATATTGCAAAATCTGACCACACTTTTGAGTGGCATTTATTCCCTCATTGTACTGAATCCACCTTCATGCCAAACAGTCCCAAAGAATGGCAACATATTTTTGCGCAATTTGGACAAACCTTGAACGTTGAAAAAGTCGGCTGCTGTGGCATGGCGGGTGTATTTGGCCATGAAGTACAAAATCAAACCATGTCGAAAGATATTTACGACGTATCTTGGGGCAAAAAATTACAAGGTAAAGATCCGAATCATTGTCTCGCGACCGGCTATTCCTGCCGTAGCCAAGTGAAACGATATGAAAAAGCCATCTTAAAACACCCTGTTCAAGCATTGCTTGAAGTATTGAATCACTAAAATAGATTTTCTACTTACCACAATATCGTAGAAAATAAAAAAGCGGCCAGATTTTAAATCTGACCGCTTTCTTTTATTGAAATCACAGTAAAATTACCGCTATTTTTAAATTTAAAATAGAAAGTAACATATGAATTATTCCAGATATTTTATACCTCTAATTAAACCTGATTTGTAAATTTAATTTAATATAGTGGCTTTCATTCTCTTTATACAACCAACCAAAATAATATTTTTTCTTAGCATTAGGATCCTTTAGTCCTGGTTGGCTCTCATTCTCACCAGTTGATGCCTGTTCAAACTTTGTGTTATTCAATAAATAATTCCTAAATAAATTAAAATCATAAATATGAAAACAAACAATATCACCATCATTCTTAGCAACAATAACTCCTCCAAATGAATCATATTCCCCAAGCCAAATATTTTCAGAAGTCATCCCCATAGCTGATTCTGCTAAAAACTTTTTTAATTTATAAACATACATTCTCTGCTTATTATCATCATCGGTCTCATAAAAATCTAACGGTTCCTCTTTTTCCAAGAGTTCGGCAATCTGGGAAAGAGAAGATTCGTTTTTTAAATATCTATAATATAAACTCCAAGCTATAACCTCTGGTAAATCACCATCAATCATTTTTAAATTTTTCTGTAACTGCCTGGAGTCAATTCTATCAAACGAAATTTTTGTACCTAGTTCATTTAGTTTATTTATTCGCGATACAATTTTGGGTCTATCGATTATAGTACTCTCATTAAATTCTTTTATATTTATAGAGTCTGTTAAAAATTTAACTTCATATCTAAAATTATTACCTGGTCCAGTATTGAATAAAGTAGATTTTCTTCCAAGTAGAGATTTAATGCTAAAACCCAATTCAGTTTCACTGGCCAGACGATGGTCATAAATTCTTAATCTTATGTCGACTTTAGAATTCGAGCTTGCTTTTGCAGTAAGAATACAGTTATCAGATAAAAACTGTTGAATATTAGGAATAGAAAACGTTCTTTCTGATTTAGTTTTTATTGAATCTAATATTTGTTTTGATATCTCATTAAAATCATCAAATGTATATTCCTTCAATAAAGTATTTTCATCATTAATAACACGATATACTTTTAAATGGTTATCTACTCTATCAAATTCCAAACTATAATTCGCCTCGTCCTTAAAAGCTTTTATCACTTGATATGCATTATTACTATCACTACAAAGATTTATATCCGATTGATAAAGTACTCCATCTGATAATAATTTTATCAACACATACAGCTCACTCCATTCGCCAACATTGCCTCTAATTTCCATATTACTATTCCCTAATAACATAATTTTTCTAAAATTTTCTTACCTGTGGCTTGGATAGCCGGCACTGCCACTGAATTACCAAATTGTTTATACGCTGATGCATCAGAGACTGGAATAACATAACTATCTGGAAATCCTTGCAACCTTGCCCATTCTCGTGGAGTCATTTTACGAATTCCTTCACGATTTACCTCCCCTTTAATATTTGTAGTAGGAGTAAAATCCGTAATTCTATGGTCGATTACAAGATTACGTTCACGTCCCATACCTCCAACTACAATCGCATTGGCTATTCCATCATCTGGAATAATTTCATAACCAAAACCATTACCTTTACTCTCATGACGTTCTTTATGTTTTCTTAAAGTATCAATATACTGAGTTGATAGATAATATTTAGTTGGAACAGTTTTTTCTTCCTTAATATCAGCAAAAGTTACAATTTTATCTAAAGGTTCGGGATAACTAAAACTATTAACACCAGTGCATTTATGAAAGCCTACGATATAAATTCTTTCTCTATTTTGTGGAACACCAAAATTCTTAGCATTAATAATTTCTGGCTCAGAGACAAAATAACCTAGATCTTCTCTTAGTACATTCAATATAGTTTTTAATGTTCTACCTTTATCGTGGTTTTTTAATCCTTTTACATTCTCTAAAAAAAATGCTTTGGGCTGATGGCGACGTATAATTTCTGCAACATCAAAAAACAAAGTCCCTCTAGTATCTTCAAACCCTCCACGTTTTCCTGCAATAGAAAATGCCTGACAAGGAAAACCAGCACATAAAATATCAAATTTTTCAGGAATAAAAGCCTTTGTTTCTTCTAAGGTAATATCTCCATAAGGCAAATCTCCAAAATTAGCCTCATAAGTTTTCTGTGCCTGCTCATCCCATTCACTAGAGAAAATGCATTTACCACCCAAATTTTGCATAGCAATACGAAATCCACCAATACCTGCAAATAAATCAATAAAAGTAAATTTTTCTTGTGAATTAGGCTTAGACTCCGGTTCAAATAAACTATATTGTGCAGCGGGTTCTTCTAACAAGTTATCATCTAACACATCTTTCATAAATTGCTTTCTGTATCTCTAAACTAAACTTTTCAGGATTTTTTAATACATCCTTTCCCCAAAATCGAAATATTACCCAACCTTTAGAAATAAGATAATCGTTTACTTTCTTATCCCTATTCATATTATACTCAATTTTTGAAATCCAAAAATCTTTGTTACTTTTGATATCATACTTTCGAATATCCCAATCCTTTCCATGCCAAAACTTACCATCAATAAAAATTGCAATTTTGTACCTTTTAAAACTTAAATCGGGAGTACCAAAAATGCTTCTATCATTCTTACGATATCTTAATCCTAAAGCCCATAAATATTTAGCTAGTAGTAACTCAGGCTTTGTCCCTTTATTCTTACTACTAGCTTTCATACATTTTTACGTTGCTCAAGGGTTAATTTATCCATAGCTGATATACTGTTTAAACAGTAAATTTAAAGCAACCAAATAAGACTAACTACAACGCTTCAATCGCTTTATACTGCTCTTGGATTTTTTCTAATCCAGATTGGTATTCCGCTTGTTTTTCGCGTTCTTTGCCGATAACCGCTTCCGGGGCTTTGGCGACGAAGGCTTCGTTGCTGAGTTTGTTTTCGATACGTTTAACTTCGTTTTGATATTTTTCAATCTCTTTAGCTAAACGGGCAAGCTCTGCTTCTTTATTGATAAAGCCAGCCATTGGTACAAGTAATTCAGCATTGCCAACGAGTTTCGCTACCGCAAGTGGTGCGGTTTCGTTTGCGGCTAATACTTGAACGTTATTTAATTTCGCCATGGCTTTTAAAAGAGCGGTCTGTTTTTCAAGAATTTTTGCGTTTTCTACGCTTAAATTACGGAATAACAGATCTAAGCCTTTACTTGGTGCGATGTTGCTTTCTGCACGAATATTACGTACCGCAACGATCACTTCTTTTAACCACTCAATTTCAGCTTCCGCCTCTGGATCAAAGCCGTTTTCTTCCACTTGTGGGAAAGGTTGTAACATAATGCTGTCAGCAGTAATATCGACGAATCCTTTCACTTTTTGCCAAATTTCTTCGGTAATAAATGGAATCAGCGGATGTGCTAAACGTAATAATTTTTCTAACACGTGAACCAAGGTTTGGCTTGCCGCACGGATTTGTGCTGCATTGCCATTTGCAAATACTGGTTTAGTCAATTCTAAATACCAGTCGCAGAATTGGTTCCAGGTAAATTCATAAATTGCATTGGCACAAAGGTCGAAGCGGTATTGGCTTAATGAGTTACGGAAAGTTTCGACTGTGCGATTGAATTCTGATTGAATCCAACGATCCGCTAATGAGAATTCGATCTCGCCTTCGCTTAAATCTAATTTTTCATTCGTTAAGACGAAACGGCTTGCATTCCATAATTTGTTACAGAAGTTGCGGTAGCCTTCTAAACGTTTCATATCCCAGTTGATGTCACGACCATTTGAAGCCAATGCCGCTAATGTGAAACGCAATGCATCTGTACCGTGAGCCGCAATACCTTCAGCAAATTCTTTGCGCGTTGCTTTAGCAATTTTCTCTGCTAATTGCGGCTGCATCATGTTGCCAGTACGTTTTTCAAGTAAATCGTCAAGGCTGATACCGTCAATCATATCGATTGGATCAAGTACGTTACCTTTCGATTTCGACATTTTTTGGCCTTGTTCATCACGAATCAAGCCTGTTACGTACACCGTTTTGAATGGCACTTGTGGTTTGCCATTTTCATCTTTCACGAAGTGCATCGTAAACATAATCATACGCGCAACCCAGAAGAAGATGATGTCGAAGCCTGTGATTAACACATCGGTCGGGTGGAACATTTTGAGCTCTTTAGTTTGCTCTGGCCAACCTAAGGTAGAGAACGTCCATAAGCCTGATGAGAACCACGTGTCTAATACGTCTTCATCTTGTTTAAGTTCAACCGTAGAATCTAAGTTATATTTTGACCGCACTTCTTCTTCGTTACGCGCAACATAAACATTGCCTTCCGCGTCATACCACGCAGGAATACGGTGTCCCCACCAAAGTTGGCGAGAGATACACCAATCTTGAATATCACGCATCCAAGAGAAGTAAAGGTTTTCATATTGTTTCGGCACGAATTGGATTTCGCCATCTTCCACCGCTTTAATCGCCACATCGGCAAGCGGTTTCACGCTCACATACCATTGGTCGGTTAGCATCGGCTCGATTGGCACACCACCACGGTCACCATAAGGCACTTTAAGATCGTGTGGTTTAATTTCGTCTAATAAACCCAGCGCTTCAAAATCTGCCACAATTTTCTTACGTGCAGCGAAACGCTCTAAGCCACGGTAATCCGCAGGAATCGTCGCTTCATAGCCAGCAAGTGGTTTGCCGTCTGTGCCAATAATTTCCGCTTCATCACGAATATCTGCGTTTAAGGTTAACACATTAACCATCGGCAAGCTGTGACGTTTACCCACTTCGTAGTCGTTGAAGTCATGCGCAGGGGTGATTTTTACCACGCCTGTACCGAATTCACGATCGACGTATTCATCGGCAATAATCGGAATTTCACGGTTAGCCAGTGGCAGAACGACCGTTTTACCGATTAAAGATTGATAACGTTCATCTTCAGGATGCACCGCTACCGCAGTATCGCCCAACATGGTTTCCGGACGCGTGGTTGCCACCACTAAATAATCTTTACCGTCTGCTGTTTTTGCACCATTGGCTAACGGATAACGGAAATGCCAAAGCGAACCTTTGCTCTCTTTGTTTTCCACTTCTAAATCAGAAATCGCGGTGTGAAGTTTTGGATCCCAGTTTACTAAACGTTTGCCTCGGTAAATCAAACCTTCTTCATGCAAACGAACAAATACTTCTTTTACCGCATTGGATAAACCATCGTCCATGGTGAAGCGTTCACGTTCCCAGTCAATTGAGTTCCCTAAACGACGCATTTGTTGGCTGATTGTGCCACCTGAATAGGCTTTCCAATCCCAAATTTTGTTGATGAACGCTTCACGGCCATAATCGTGGCGGGTTTTGCCTTCTTCTGCGGCAATTTTACGCTCCACCACCATTTGAGTTGCAATACCCGCGTGATCTGTTCCCGCTTGCCATAAGGTGTTATGCCCTTCCATACGGTTAAAACGGATTAAGGTATCCATTAAGGTTTGTTGGAAAGCATGCCCCATGTGTAGAGAACCCGTTACGTTCGGAGGCGGAATCGCAATGCAATAGCTCGGCGCGTTTTCATTTTCAGACGGTTTAAAATAACCGCTCTCTTCCCAATGTTGATAAAGGGCTTGTTCTACCGCAGACGGATTAAAACGGTCTGCCATTTCGAATTTTTGTGTCATTGTTATTCTCTTTTTGTAGGGTGGGCTTTAGCCCACCGTTTAAATTGAAATGGTGGGCTAAAGCCCACCCTACATTACTACATTACTAATTATTGTAAGGACTTATAAAAATCATTTATTTGTTTATCTATATCTAAATTATATTGGTTGCAAGAATCTATTTTTTCTTGCTCAGATATACTTGAAGGATAAACCCATGCACTACATTTTTTCTTTTGACTTTCCAATTCTTTTATTCTAGTCAGGATAGAACTATTTTTTGAAGGTGCATTTTTGATCAGTTTAGTCTTTTCATTCTTTAATCTTTCATAATCACTTTCTAGTAAGTTATATTTCTTATTAATTTCATCTAGGACTATTTTTTTATTTTCTATGGCACTTTTAAGAATTTGATTCTCACTATTTAATTTATTGATAACACTTTCTTTCTCTATTTCCATCTGAGAAAAATGCTCAATTCTATTCTTTAAGGTCTCATTATTTGTAGAGTTTATATATTGCATAAGAAAAAACATTCCTGTACTGACTGTCATAGCTGTCGCGACTACAGAACCTAAAAGCCATTTAATAGGATTATGACTAATGTTATTCTCAAAACTCATTAATAATCCCCTTGTTTATTTTAAATCTAATAACATAAAACAGTTCTTCAATCGGATAAATCCTCCGAATCACCTGTTTCAATTCCGCCAAACTCATATTCTCCTGCTTCGCATGCTGTTCCGTCAGTTCATCAAGAGTAATCGGCGATACACTTAACACTTCAATCGTGCAGAAATATTGATTATCTTCAAAGCGCCCCACACGTAAAATATCACCTGCTTTAAAATGGCTTTCGGATTTATCTCGAATCGTGATGGTTTTACGCCCAGCGAGAATATCGGCTTCAAAGCGTTGATAAAAGGTAATATCGTTCATAAAGTGCGGTCAATTTTTAAGTGTTTTTTGTAACCATCCCTCTCTTTGGCAAAGAGGGGTGTTTTTTATATCGTTATACCTGCTCCGTGCTCAACGTCCAGCCTAACTGTCTCAGTTGTTTATAACGTTCACGCGCTTGAGCTTTTTGCGTTTCTTCTACCGGTACAAAATCAATTAATTGTGTAAAGCTGTGACTAAAATCCGGCACTTCCATTTGCAAATTGATCAGCAAGTCACGACGTTGGGCATTGCGTTTGCCTTTCCAACTAATCTCAATTGGCGGTGCATATTGTGTTGCTTCGCCTGAAAGATTATGAGGAACAAACTCATTCGGATCCCGTTGCCATAATGCTTCATCAATTAAAAATGCTTGCTCTTCTGTTTCGCACGCGATTAAAACTCGCTTGCCTAAACGCCACGCTTGAGCGGCAAGATCACAGGCAAGTTGCTCAACGGTTATCTTCTTTTCTGGATTTAAGAGATAAAATTGTGCGTTTTTTGCCATGATTGTGACTTCCCCATTTATCGTTTTGTAAACTGGCGGATTTTATCAAAAAAGCACTAAAAAATAAATCATCAACAAAGTGATTAACGTAAATAGAAAAAACACGGAAATTTTTTACCGCACTTTTATGATCTACATCACAAAAGTAACTTTTAACCTTTATGTTACATTCCATTCATAACTCGTAGGTGTTAGAATTTCGAAGATTTATTTTTATTTTCGATGATAGGAGTATCACATGGCATTTCGTATTGAAAAAGACACTATGGGCGAAGTTCAAGTTCCTGCAGATAAATACTGGGCAGCACAAACCGAACGTTCCCGTAACAACTTCAAAATTGGTCCGGCTGCCTCTATGCCGCACGAAATTATTGAAGCGTTTGGTTATTTGAAAAAAGCCGCTGCTTTCGCAAACTGTGATTTAGGTGTATTACCTGCAGAGAAACGTGATTTAATCGCAACCGCCTGTGATGAAATCCTGGCAGGGAAATTAGACGACCAATTCCCATTAGTCATTTGGCAAACTGGTTCAGGTACACAATCAAACATGAACGTGAACGAAGTGGTAGCAAACCGTGCTCACGTTTTACATGGCGGTAAATTAGGTGAAAAATCATTCATCCATCCAAATGATGATGTGAACAAATCCCAATCTTCAAACGATACCTTCCCAACTGCAATGCACATTGCCGCATATAAAAAAGTGGTTGAACACACCATTCCTTGTGTGGAACGTCTACAAAAAACGTTCGCACAAAAATCAGCAGAATTTAAAGATGTGGTAAAAATTGGCCGTACTCACTTAATGGATGCCACCCCATTGACATTAGGTCAAGAGTTCTCTGCATACGCCGCACAATTAGATTTCGGTTTACGCGCACTAAGAAACACCCTTCCACACTTAAGCCAATTAGCGCTTGGTGGTACTGCTGTGGGTACCGGTTTGAACACACCAAAAGGCTATGATGTGAAAGTAGCGGATTACATTGCAAAATTCACTGGCTTACCATTTGTAACTGCAGAAAATAAATTTGAAGCGTTAGCCGCACACGATGCGATTGTGGAAACTCACGGTGCAATTAGACAATTAGCGATGAGCTTATTCAAAATTGCAAACGACATTCGTTTATTAGCATCAGGCCCGCGTTCTGGTATCGGTGAAATCTTAATTCCTGAAAATGAACCAGGTTCTTCAATCATGCCAGGTAAAGTGAACCCAACTCAATGTGAAGCATTAACCATGGTGTGTGCACAAGTATTCGGTAATGATACCACTATCGCGTTCGTTGGCTCACAAGGTCACTTCCAATTAAACGTATTTAACCCTGTAATGGTGGCGAATTTCTTACAATCTGCACAATTATTGGGTGATGCTTGCGTATCATTTGACGAACACTGTGCAACCGGTATTCAACCAAACTACCCACGCATTAAACAGCAATTGGAAAATTCATTGATGTTAGTGACTGCACTTAATACACACATCGGTTACGAAAATGCAGCAAAAATTGCAAAAACTGCACACAAAAATGGTACAACCTTACGTGAAGAAGCGATTAACTTAGGCTTAGTTTCAGCCGAAGATTTCGACAAATGGGTTCGTCCAGAAGATATGGTGGGTAGCTTAAAGTAAACTCCCCCAATAATTTGATGTCAAAGGCAGGTATTCCTGCCTTTTTATTTGTGTTTTTTTAGAGGGCTTTTTTGTTATAATCACGGCAATATTTTTGATATGAAAAAAACTATGAAACTGAAATTTATTATTGCTGCCATTTCAGCCTTATTTTCCACCGCACTTTTTGCCCAATGGCAACCTGTCGGCAATGCTGAATACACATGGGGGCCATTCCATGTTTATACTGTCGGCTTATATTCTGAAACGGGTTCCTATGAAAAAAATGAACGTCCGTTAATGTTTTCGATTAAATATGAAAAACCAGTAGAAGGAAAAAACTTCGCCATTGCTTTAACCAAAGAAATGGAATCACAAAATTTAAGTAAAGATGACACCACGGCATGGCTCAAAAAAATGCAGGAAATCTTCCCTGATTTTTCACCAAACGACATCTTAAATTTTGTTGCCTTAGCCGATAAAGGCTATTTTGTATTAAATGACACGGTGTTAGATCACGAATTCGATCAAAAGTTTACACAAGCATTTATTGATGTGTGGCTTTCAGATAAAAGTAGTTTTATCAAATTACAACCGCAATTATTAGGTAAAGAAAAACCGGCTCACGATAGCAAAGAATTTCAACATCAACCTGCAAGCGAGCCTTTTGATGAAGAAAATACGATGCCGGAATTACCACCAAATTACGATTTTAAACAAGACGCAAAAGGATAAACAACAAGGGCGAACATGATATGGTTCGCCCTTTTCCTTTATTGTTTCACTTGCTGTTCTAAAAACAAGATCATCTGCAATGCAATATCAATGCCACTGGTCTTCTCAATCATTTCTAATCCTGGACTAGCATTTACTTCCAGCACCAATACCCCTTCTTTTGAGCGAATCAAATCAACACCGGCTACCGCAAGTCCTAAGGCTTTAGTTGCACGGATGGCGATGGATTTTTCCTCTTCTGTGAGTTTAACTTTTTCTGCAGTGCCTCCACGATGAAAATTTGCACGAAACTCGCCATCTTGTCCAATACGCTGCATTGTGGCGACGACTTTATCACCGATCACAAAGCAGCGAATATCTGTTCCTTTTGCCTCTTCTATAAAATCTTGTAACAAGACAGGCACATTCGCATCTTTTAACGTTTCTAAAATACTGACCGCACTTTGTGGACGTTCCGCCAAGATCACCCCAATACCTTGTGAGCCTTTTAAGGTTTTAATAATCATTGGCGCGGTTGTTTGCTTAATGGCTTGTTTCGGCTCAACTTCACAACCTGATAAGACTGAATTTGGTACTGCAATACTTTGCTCTAATAACATCTGCAAACTGCGCCATTTATCGCGAGCGGCTAAAAATGCTTGTTCTTCATTAAGGCAATAGACGCCTTTTCCTTGGAAATGTCGCAATACCGCACAGCCCATTTGAGTGCTTGTCGTCCCAAAACGTGGTAACACAGCATCATAATCAGGCAATAAATAAAGTTCACTTTCTGCATTTTGTTGATAATACAACGAAAAGTGCGGTTGATTCTTGTCGAGTTTTAAAATGCAACGATTAGGATCCAAAATATCCATTTGATGCCCACAACTTTCTGCTGCTTCTTTTAAACGCTGGCAGCTATAAAGGCGAGGCTCACGGCAAAGCATCAATAATTTCATTCAGTTATATCCTTAGGAAAAGAGGAGTTGATATATTACACCAATCACAATAATCCTGAAAAATGATTTCTGCTTTTGTGGAAATAGAGTAAAATCGTTAGGAATTTTGTTTAAATAAAAGGAAAATTTTATGTTCGTAGTTATTTTTGGTCGTCCAGGCTGCCCTTATTGTGTACGTGCAAAAAACCTTGCTGAAAAATTAAAAGGTGAAGTGGCGGATTTCGATTATCGCTATGTAGATATTATCGCTGAAGGCATTTCTAAAGCAGATTTATCAAAATCTGTCGGTAAAGAAGTGGAAACTGTGCCACAAATCTTTATCGATGAAAAACCAATCGGCGGTTGCACTGATTTCGAAGCATTAATGAAAGAACAATTTAACGTTGTGGCTTAATTTATTCTATTCATATTAAAGTACGGCTTGTGTAAAAAAAACATCAAAAGACGTTTTTCTACACAAGCCGTACTTTTTCTTTTTATCTTATTTTTGATCTGCATCACAAAACCCATTTAATATCACTCTTTATAATTAGCCATTGAATAAAAAACCCTTTAGAATGCACCTTATTTTACTTATTTTTTATTACTAAAGGGAAATCATTATGAAGATAACCAAAGCCGCTGTCGCTGGAACACTTGAGTCTAGCGATGCTTTAATTCGTATTGAACCTGCTCACACGTTATCTATTGAAATCAATAGCTCTGTCGGAAAGCAATTCAGTGAAGCCATTGAACAAACGGTCAAAAATACACTCGCTCAACTCAACGTCACAGAAGCGCTAATTATCATAGAAGACAAAGGCGCATTAGACTGCGTATTACAGGCGCGCGTAAAAGCCGCCGCATTACGTGCAAGCGATGAAACCGTTAACTGGGAGGCCGTGCTATGAAATTAAGAAGAAGTATGCTGTTTGTACCAGGCTCAAACGCTGCGATGTTGAGCAATAGTTTTATTTATAAACCAGATTCCATCATGTTTGACTTAGAAGACGCAGTCGCCCTCAAAGAAAAAGATTCTGCCCGCTTATTAGTCGCACACGCACTTCAACACCCGCTTTATCAAGAAATCGAAACTGTGGTGCGGGTTAATCCGTTGGATTCCGAATTCGGTTTATTGGATTTAAATGCCGTAGTGCGCGCCGGTGTTGATGTGGTGCGGATGCCGAAAACCGAAACTGCACAAGATGTGGTTGATATGGATAACGCAATTACCGACATTGAGAAAGCCTGCGGTCGCGAAGTAGGTTCGACCAAAATGTTAGCGGCCATCGAATCGCCATTAGGTATCACTCAAGCAAACCAAATCGCCACCGCCTCCAAGCGTTTAATCGGTATCGCTCTTGGTGCGGAAGACTATGTGCGCAATCTTAAAACCGAACGTTCGCCGGAAGGCATCGAATTGCTCTTTGCCCGCTGTTCGATTTTACAAGCAGCGCGCGCCGCCGGTATTCAAGCCTTTGATACCGTGTATTCCAATGCCAACAATGAAGAAGGTTTCTTAAAAGAAGCGGCATTAATTAAACAGTTAGGCTTTGATGGCAAATCCTTAATCAACCCGCGTCAAATCGAACTCCTGCACAACTTGTTTGCACCGACACAAAAAGATGTGGAGCAGGCCAAACGTATTATTGAAGCAGCTGAAGAAGCGGAAAAACAAGGTTCCGGCGTCGTTTCCTTAAACGGAAAAATGATTGATGCGCCGATTATTGATCGTGCAAAACTCGTGTTAGAACGTGCGAAATCAGGCATTCGTGAAGAGTAAGGGAGAAAAAAGATGACAACAAGAGAACAACGCATTGCCAAATTCAATGCCAATCGTCCGGTGTATCAAGCAGTTCCAAAAGCCGAATCCCTTGCCCGTACGGCGAAAGACCGCAAACTTTGTGCCTCTTTGGAAGAAGCAATTAAACGCTCCGGCTTAAAAGACGGCATGACCGTATCTTTCCACCACGCCTTCCGCGCTGGTGATTTCATCGTTAATATGGTGATGGATAAAATTGCCGAAATGGGCTTTAAGAATCTGACCCTCGCCTCTTCATCCTTAATCGACAGCCACCACCCGATTATCAACCATATCAAAAACAGCGTCGTAACCAAAATCTATTCTTCCGGTTTACGCGGTGAGCTCGCCGAACAAATTTCCCGTGGTTTATTGGACGAGCCGGTAAACATTCACTCCCACGGCGGCCGCGTACATTTGGTCAAATCTGGCGAACTGAAAATCGACGTCGCCTTTTTAGGTGTGCCTTGCTGTGACAAATTCGGTAACGCTAATGGCTTTAGCGGCAAAAGCAAGTGTGGCTCTTTAGGTTATGCCCGCGTAGATGCCGAATACGCCGACAAAGTCGTATTGCTTACCGAGGAATTCGCCGATTATCCGCACCACCCGATCAGTATCGGCCAAGATCAAGTGGATCTCATTGTGCAAGTGGATGCTGTCGGTGATCCGAAAAAAATCGGTGGCGGCGCTACCCGTATGACCTCCAACCCACGCGAATTATTAATTGCCCGCAAATGTGCCGAAGTAATTTTCGCCAGCGGTTATTTTAAAGACGGCTTTTCCTTACAAACTGGTACCGGCGGTGCTTCCTTGGCGGTAACCCGATTCTTGGAAGAAAAAATGGTACGTGACGGCATTAAAGCTGACTTTGCTCTCGGTGGTATCACTGCCAGCATGGTAGATTTACACGAAAAAGGCTTAATCAAAAAATTATTAGACGTACAAAGTTTTGATGCGATTGCTGCCGAATCTCTTGCTCGTAACCCTAATCATATTGAAGTTTCGGCTAATCAATATGCGAACTATAGTTCC
Organism: Haemophilus sp. SZY H56; assembly: GCF_054332415.1. NCBI lineage: Bacteria > Pseudomonadati > Pseudomonadota > Gammaproteobacteria > Pasteurellales > Pasteurellaceae > Haemophilus > Haemophilus sp. SZY H56. Next base: position 68,401 of record NZ_JBTGNX010000011.1, read on the forward strand.
AAAGGCGCCTCCGTTGAGCGTTTGGACGTAGTGATTCTTTCCGCCTTGGAGATCGACACCAAATTTAACGTGAACGTATTAACCGGCTCCGATGGCGTAATTCGCGGTGCATCCGGCGGTCACTGTGATACGGCGTCTTCCTCACAAGTGGCCATTATCGTGGCGCCATTAGTTCGTGGTCGTATCCCAACGGTAGTGGAAAGCGTGATTACCTGCGTCACGCCGGGTGAAAACATCGACATCTTAGTGACCGACCACGGTGTTGCCGTCAATCCGAAACGTCCGGATTTAATCAATGCCTTATCTGATGCAGGTATCCCATTATTTACCATCGAACAACTTTGCGAACGCGCTTACAGTTTAACCAGCAAACCAAAAGAAATTGAGTTTACCGATAAACCGGTCGCCGTTGTTCGTTATCGTGACGGAACGGTAATTGATACGGTGTATCAAGTCAAAGAATAATGCTACAAAAAATCGCCTCCTTAACCCTCCTTAATAAAGAGGCGATTTATAGCATCCACAAAAGTGCGGTCATTTTTAAACACGTTTTTAGCGCAATATGACAATTTCCCTAAATCATTTTTCCACCGATGGAACAGAGATTTCTCTAGAACAGCTTTTAACGGCGCGTGAGGAACGAGCAAGTTTACAGCAACAGCTGTTAACCCAATATGGGCAAACCTTGCTTTGCGTCACCCTAACAGCGGTGGGCGGGGTGAAGAAAAATGCCCTGTTGGATTATGTCTTTACAAAAACATTGGAAAATCTGACCGCACTTTTTATGCAGTTGAACATCACGCCCACAAAGGAAATTATTCGTCCGTTAGCAACGGGGCATGAGGCGTTTTTTGTGTTGCCGATTGATGGTCGTGCGCTGAAAGCGGCAACGATCGAATTGGAGGAAAGCATACCCCTTGCCCGTTTATGGGATTTGGATGTGTTCGATGCGAAAGGTAATCTGCTGAGCCGTGCAGATTTTGATATTCAGCCAAGAGCCTGCCTAGTGTGTGGCAATGAAGCGAAAATCTGTACCAGAACTCGTAAACACGCCGTTGATGAAATTGTGGCAGAAATGCAATCCCGCGCCCAACGCCATTATATCGCGGAATATATCGGTGGGCAGGCTTATTCAGCATTGGTGCAAGAAGCACGCTTGTCGCCGAAACCGGGGTTGGTGGATACCATCAACAACGGTTCGCACAAAGACATGAACCTGCATACCTTTGAGCAAAGTGCGGTAAGTTTACGCCCTTTTTTTACGCAATTCGTACTCAAAGGCATGACCACCGCCCATTTGCCTGAAAAACAAATCTTAGCAGAGATTCGTCCAATTGGTCTATCAGCAGAAAAGGCAATGTTTGAAGCAACAAATGGCATTAACACCCATAAGGGAGCCATTTTTTCCTTCGGCTTGGTGTGTACTGCAATGGGGCGTTTATTAGCTCAACAAAATGTAATTCAAAGTTCAGTAAAGTTTGATATAAACTCAATCTGCTCACTTGTTGCTCAATTTGCTCAGGGTTTAACAGATGAACTCAAACATTATCCCGAGCATTTTCCAGTCACAGCCGGCGTACGCTTATTCAGAAAATACGGTTTAACCGGCGCTCGTGGTGAAGCGGAAAGTGGTTTTAATCTTATTCGAACGTTGTTACCTCAATTTGATGAGTTTCATCAATTGGATGAAGAACATCGTTTACTGATTCTGTTGTTGCATTTAATGGCGACCAATCCTGACACTAACGTGGTTCACCGTGGCGGTTTGGATGGGTTAAATTTTATACAACACACAGCTCGAGATCTGCTTGCAGATCATAAAATTGTATTAGATAAAAATATACTGATACAAGCATTAATGAAATTTGACATCGCCTGTATTGAACTAAATTTAAGTTCAGGTGGTAGTGCTGATTTACTAGCACTGGCAATTTTCTTTTTATCATTTAGAGGTAATTAATATGGCATTATCAAAAAATGCAAAATTGGCGATCTTAGCGGTTATCCCTTTGATCACCTTCTTATTGCCTGCTCCAGAGGGGCTTTCTCTGATTGCTTGGCGTTTACTCGGAGTTTACATTGCTACTATTGTCGGGCTTGTAATAAAGCCTTACGGAGAACCAGTAATTTTACTCGCAGCAATTGCTGTTTCAGGTATCATTATAGGTAATACTGAAGGCGCAAAAGAATTAGTCAAAGTAGGGAATATGTTGGATGGTTATAAATCAGGCACAACATGGCTTATCTTTACGGCTTTTACCTTAAGCTCAGCATTTGTAATTACTGGATTAGGCAAACGAATTGCCTATCACATGATTGGCGCCATGGGTAGCACGACCCTACGACTTGGTTATGTAACCATGTTCTTGGATTTACTGCTTTCACCTGCAACGCCATCTAATACAGCGCGTTCAGGCGGTATCATATTTCCAATCATTAACAGTGTGGCGGTAGCACTTGGTTCAGATCCTGAAAAAAGCCCGAAGAAGGCTGGTCGTTATTTGATGATGAACGTATATATGGTGGTAAAAACCACGTCCTACATTTTCTTAACCGCAATGGCGCCTAATGCTCTCGCACTTTCATTAATGGCTCCAATTTTGGGGTTTGAAACTACCTGGATTAAATGGTTCTTAGCCGCCTCTGTGCCTGGTTTAATTTGCTTATTCTTAATCCCATTAATTTGTTACTGGGTCTCTCCACCTGAATTAAAAGAAGTCGATAATAAAGCTATTGCAAAAAAAGGTTTAGAAGAATTAGGGCCAATGTCTTTCCGTGAAAAAGCACTTAGCGTGTTGTTTGTCATTGCCTTATTCGGTTGGATCTTCTCTGATACGCTTCATGTGAATGCGACTATCGTAGCCATTATCGTAATGGTTCTTTGCATTATGTTAAGTATTGTAACGTGGGATGATATTCTAAAAAGTAAAGGGGCATGGAACACCTTAGTCTGGTATGGTGGTATCATTGGTATGTCGGGTTTACTGGAAAAAGCCGGATTCTTTAAATGGTTGGCTAACACATTAAGTACCACTCTTCAATTTGAAGGACATGGCATGATGGCTCTCATCGTGATTCTGACTTTAAGCGTTGCAGTACGTTATTTATTTGCTTCAGGCGGTGCATACGTAGCAGCAATGGTACCTGTATTTGCAACTGTTGGGCATGTTGCGGGAGCACCTGCTGAGTTACTTGCACTAGGCTTAGTTTTTGCCAACGCTTACGGTGGTTCTGTAACACACTATGGCGGTGGTCCTGGACCAATTGCATTTGGAGCGGGCTATAATGACATTAAATCTTGGTGGATCGCTGGCGCAATCATTGCATTTGGTAGCTTAATTATCCACTTAACTATCGGTATGGCATGGTGGAAATTATTAATTAGCTTAGGTTGGTTATAATATAAATTCAAAAGTGCGGCTAGATCCTTATTTCAACCGCACTTTCCTGCTCGGTTAAACTGCAATCATAAGTACAGCTCATTGTACGATCGTAACTCACAGCAAACCAATGAGTATCATTCCATAGCGTGGAAATAATCTTCTATGTCTACGCAAAAATTCTCCATCACATGCAAGTATTCACAGAAAATTTCGACATTAAAGATCCGATGATACATGCTAAAAGCATTTTCAATGGGCGCATAAAGTGGATCAAATGGAAAAGGATAATTCTCGTTATTATATTGATGGTTAATCTAACGATGAGCTCACAAATCGTGATACTCATTACATTAATTTTCTGGCAATTTTGCCAAGAAAGCATAACCGCCTTTTTCACTCATTATTTCAACATTAGAATCCGCTGTAATAAATGCTGACTCACCTTGTTTCAAGGTAAGTGCGGTTGATTTTTCTTGTATTTTTAGCTCGCCTTGCATCACCAATAAAATGCCTGCACTTTGAAGATTTAATTCAGTATGTTGTTGTGGTTCAACACGAATTTGAGCTAAAGCAAAATCGTTTACTGGCGTTTTATAAGTAAATTCTGACTGATTTTGAGGTGCCGCTGAGATAATTTGAGGTGTTACTTCGCGACAATCCACAATTTTTAATAATTCGACAATATCGACATATTTTGGTGTTAAGCCACCACGAATCACATTGTCAGAACAGGCCATTAACTCCACATTTTGTCCGCGAAGGTAAGCATGAGGAATACCCGCATCTTGGAAAATGCCCTCTCCTTCTTTCAAATACACGATATTAAAGAGATAAAAACACACCAGGCCGGCATCTAATTTTTCAGGCGAAATCGCCATGGCTTCCATGGTATAAAGCACCCAATAATCCGGGTTATCTAGCGCCAACTCGCCATTTCTATAAGGCTGTTGGTTAGCTTCAATAATAGGTAATAGCCAATTTGCGAGCGTTGATTGATCCGCCAACATAACATCTGCATAAAATTCAGCAAGGCTTTGTGTGTCAAGTTTTTCAGTCAAAGGTTGCAAAGGGGGTCGCGCATTTAATGTCGCAAGGATTTGAGCTTTTGTTTTAAAACCATGTAAAAGCCAGAAATCAGATAAGGCAATCATCATTTCTGGTTTATGATTTCTATCTTTATAAGTCCGCGTGCTGTCTGTTAAGGCCACGCCTTTTGCATTTTCAGCCTCAAAGCCCTTTTCAGCTTGCGCTTTAGTTGGATGCAATTGAATCGATAACGGCTTTTCAACATCTAAAATCTTTAACAAATAAGGGAGTTCATCACCAAATTGCTGGCGGCTTGCTTGCCCAAGTGCGGTTGGATTTTGCGATAAAAATTCAATAAGAGATTCTTGGTTACTTACATTCTCAATCACGGAAGGCGCAGATGGATGCGCACCTAGCCACCACTCAGCACAAGGTTGATCTTGCTCTGAATTTAATCCAATCAATGATGCAATATAGTTTTTTCCGCCCCATGCATAATGCTGTACTTGGCCAGTTAATCGATAAATCATTTTTGCCTTCCTCAAAAAGAATAAGTATAAAAAAATCCGCTCATTTAAAGCGGATCTTTTAATCAGTGAATCTTATTTCTTTAAAGTTAGAACAATAGATTCTCCAGCAATCACCTCACCCGATTTTTTCTCAATGCATGAAATTTCATCCATGTTAGAGATAACCACTGGTGTTAAAACTGATTTCGCTTTTGATTCTAATGTTGCTAAATCAAATTCGATTACTGTGTCGCCGCGTTTCACGCTTTGCCCTTCTTGTGCAATACGAGTGAATCCTTCACCTTTTAATTCAACAGTATCAATACCAAAGTGAACAAATAATTCAACTCCCTCTTTTGATTCCATTGAAAATGCATGGTTGGTTTCAAAAATTTTACCAATAACACCATCAACAGGCGCCACAATTTTGTCACCTGTTGGGCGAATTGCGATACCATCACCCACGATTTTTTCAGAGAAAACAACATCTGGTACATCTTCGATATTCACAATCTCACCAGAAAGTGGCGCATAAATTTCCACTTCCACAGCTTTATTTTCTTTTGAACCAAATAATTTGTCAAATAAGCCCATTTTAATCTCCTATCTATTAAAGATGGCTGATATTTTAACGTAAAACTTTGTTTTTGTATCTAGTTTAACGATTTTTCTGCTAAAAAAGCCTGAATTAATTGTTCAATTTCAGCAGATGTTGGTTTTTGTAATGCTTCATCCGCCAAGGCTTTTACCTCTTGATAATTCACATGACGCACTAATTTTTTAATACGAGGTACAGAAATTGCACTCATACTAAATTCATCCAAGCCCATACCGAGTAACAATAAGGTCGCGCGTTCATCACCGGCTAACTCGCCACACATCCCCGTCCATTTGCCTTCTGCATGAGAGGCATCAATCACTTGTTTAATCAAACCAAGTACTGAAGGTGACATTGGATTGTATAAGTGAGAAATTAATTCGTTACCACGGTCAACGGCTAAGGTATATTGCGTTAAATCGTTTGTACCAATACTAAAGAAATCCACTTCTTTCGCTAAGAATTTCGCATTCACTGCCGCAGATGGGGTTTCAACCATGACACCTACTTGAATACTTTCATCAAAAGCCTTACCTTCTGCACGTAATTCGGCTTTTAACGTTTCAAGCACAGATTTTAACTCGCGAATTTCTTCTACCGAAATAATCATCGGGAACATCACGGCAAGTTTACCAAATGCCGAAGCACGTAATACCGCTCTTAATTGCGCATGTAAAATCTCACGACGATCAAGGGCAATACGCACTGCACGCCATCCAAGAAATGGGTTCATTTCTTTTGGTAAATTTAAATATGGAAGCTCTTTATCACCACCAATATCCATGGTACGTAATACTACTAAGCGGCCTTCCATTGCTTCAACCACTTCTTTATAAGCAATGAATTGCTCTTCTTCGCTTGGTAATTGATCACGATCCATAAAGAGGAATTCTGTACGGTATAAACCTACCCCTTCTGCACCATTACGATGTGCCCCTTCACAATCACGAATCGTACCAATATTCGCAACCACTTCAACTTTATGGCCATCAAGGGTCACTGCCGGTAAATCTTTTAATTTCGCTAATTCTGCTTTTTCTTCAGCGAGTTTTACTTCTAGTGTTTTTAATTCGTCAATTTCAGCTTGAGTCGGATTCACGTAAACACGGTTGTTCACGGCATCTAAAATAAGATAATCACCGGTATTCACTCGCGCGGTCACATCATTTGTCCCAACAATGGCCGGTAATTCAAGTGAACGAGCCATAATAGAGGTGTGAGAGGTTCTACCACCAATATCCGTGATAAAACCTAATACTTTTTCTAAGTTTAATTGAGCAGTTTCTGATGGGGTTAAATCGTAAGCCACAAGGATAGACTCTTCGGTAATATCACCAAGATCGACAATGTGCATACCTAAAATATTTTTGATTAAACGATTACCAATATCACGAATATCACCCGCACGTTCTTTTAAGTATTCATCATCAATCTCAGACAACATTTCAACTTGTTGATCGATGATTTTACTTGCTGCCACACTCGCATTTACTTTGTGTGAACGAAGATAATCAATAATCTCTTCTTCTAATTCTTCATCTTCAAGGATCATTAAATGGCCTTCGAAGATAGCCGCTTTTTCTTCACCTAAAGATTTTAACGCGCGTTGATGAATAGAATTAAGTTGCTCAACGGCTGCTTCACGGCCCGCATAAAAACGAGCAACTTCTGACTCGATTTGATCTTCTGAAATTTTTTGGAAATCCAGAACAATTTTTTCTTCTTTTAATACTAAAGCTTTACCAAAAACGATACCTGGCGATGCTGGGATACCTGTAATCATAATTTTACATTCCGAAATAATTTATTAAAAGCTAAATAAACAATAGCCACAGAATAGGAATTCTGTGGCTATCGTCAATTATTCTAAAGTAGGAATTAATGCTACTAAATGTTCAACGGCTTGTTGTTCGTCTTCACCTTCTGCCGAGATGGTAATTACAGTTCCTTGCGTCAAACCTAAGGTTTGTAGCTTAAATAAGCTTTTAGCACTTGCGCTCTTGCCTGCAGAAGTAACAGTTACATCCGAAGCAAAAGCTTTTGCTTCTTTTACGAACTGTGCCGCAGGGCGAGTATGTAAACCATTAGGAGCCGTAATCTCTACATCTTTTGAGAACATAATGTTACCTCTACATAGTAATAGTAAAATTCAAAAAACAATCTTATAAATCCGCAGTAGTATCCCTGTTAAGTATAAAATAATCAAGGAAAAACATAAAAAAAATTGAGCGATATCACAAAATTTAAACGTTTGCTTACTAAGTAAGAATAAAACATATACTACACAGAAAAATGACGTTGTGATTTTGTCTCACTCAGGCTTTCAATGAGGCGATGATAATTTTCATAGCGTATTGGTGAAATCCGCCCTGCCTCTACCGCTTCGCGTAATGCACAGCCAGGATCGTTCAAATGCTTACAATCTCGGAATTTGCACGTCCCTAAGAAATATTGAAATTCACGATATCCTTTGGTGATCTGATCTGGCTCCAAATGCCATAAACCAAACTCACGAATACCCGGTGAATCAATCAAATTGCCGCCTTGTGGTAAGTGGTATAAACGAGAAGAAGTCGTGGTATGTTGCCCTAAGCCTGAGGTTTCACTGATACCGCCTACCTGCGCATTAACTGTTGGTAAAATATGGTTAATTAAACTGGATTTACCTACCCCTGACTGCCCCACAAAAATGGATGTGCCATCACTTAAAAGTGCGGTCAATTTTTCCATATTTTTTCCGGTTTCAGCAGAAATGATGATGGTCTGATAACCAATATCACGGTAAATCTGTAATTGGCTTTCCACTTCCTGCTCTTGCTCGGCATTCAGTAAATCGCCTTTATTCACCACAATGACAGGTTCGATCCCTGCATTTTCACACACCACTAAATAACGATCGATAATATTGAGTGAAAGTACCGGTACAACGGCAGACACAATAATAATACGATCGATATTCGCCGCGATTGGTTTCAACCCATCATAATAATCTGGGCGAGCAATTTCATTTTGTCTTGGGTGAATGGCTTCAATCACCCCACTCACTCCTTGGAGCTGTTCATTGCCTTGTCGCCAAATCACTTTGTCTCCAACCACAAGACTAGAAAGTGTACGACGTAAATTACAACGGAAAATTTCGCCTTGTGCATTTTCCACATCTGCATGAACTGAATAACGCGTAACGACTATCCCATCTTGGCTTTCACCTAGCATATCATCTTGCCATTCCACTTCTTTCTTCTTGTGGCGATGCAAGGCTTTCGCGTTATTTGATTGAATTCGACGAGTTTGATTTTGCGTTAGTTTACGTTTGCTCATAAAGTGCGGTCGTTTTTTCCGATGTTTTTCGTTAAAATAAACGGGATTAAAAATGTTTATAGGATACCTTATATTATGCAATTAGATAAACAAAATCTGATTTGGATCGATTTAGAAATGACAGGATTAGATCCTGAAAAAGAACGCATTATTGAAATCGCAACCATTGTGACCGATAAAGATCTCAATATTTTAGCTGAAGGACCTGTGATTGCAGTGCATCAAAGTGATGAATTATTAAACAAAATGTCGGAATGGTGCGTAAAAACCCACACAGCTAACGGCTTAGTGGAACGTGTTAAAGCGAGCAAACTCACCGAACGTGCAGCAGAATTACAAACATTAGATTTTTTAAAACACTGGGTGCCGAAAGGTGCTTCACCGATTTGTGGCAACAGCATCGCACAGGATAAACGCTTTCTTTACAAATATATGCCTGATTTAGCGGATTATTTCCACTATCGTCATGTGGATGTCAGCACATTAAAAGAATTGGCTTCTCGCTGGAAACCAGAAATTTTAGATGGATTTAAAAAAGGCAATACTCATTTAGCTCTTGATGATATTCGTGAATCAATTAAAGAGTTAGCTTACTACCGTGAGCACTTTATTAATCTGGGTTGATGAAAACTTAGGCAAACTCAATCATTTGCGAAATCTGCGCTTGCGTTGAATAAATTTTTTCGTATAATGTTGCCTCATTCACCAATGTGAAATGCGGGAATAGCTCAGTTGGTAGAGCACGACCTTGCCAAGGTCGGGGTCGCGAGTTCGAGCCTCGTTTCCCGCTCCAAATTTTCACATGGATGCCCTGCGGGAATAGCTCAGTTGGTAGAGCACGACCTTGCCAAGGTCGGGGTCGCGAGTTCGAGCCTCGTTTCCCGCTCCAAATTCTCAATCCGTTGCTGAAAAGCAGCGGATTTTTTATTGTATTTTCCCTACATATTCCCTTCAAAATACGATAAAATCCTCTAGAAACTTTAACCTAAAAAATCACGCTAAGAATGACCGAATTAACCCAATACATTCCTGATGAAGGCACTATGCTCCGTTTTGGTAAAAAACTCGCAGAAGTGCTTGTAAAACAACCGAAAGATAACGCTATTGTGCTTTATTTTAATGGCGATCTTGGTGCAGGTAAAACCACCCTGACTCGTGGAATGGTGCAAGGTTTAGGCTACCAAGGCAATGTCAAAAGTCCTACTTATACGTTAGTGGAAGAATATAGCATTGCAGGAAAAATGATTTATCACTTTGATTTATATCGTCTTGCCGATCCTGAAGAATTGGAATTTATGGGTATTCGTGATTATTTCAGCCAAAATTGCATCTGCTTAATCGAATGGGCTGAAAAAGGTGAGGGCATCTTGCCTGAGGCTGATTTACTAGTGAATATTGATTATTACGACGATGCTCGAAACATTACGCTAATTGCTCAAAACTCAGTAGGCGAGCATATTTTGGCACAACTATAAAACTGACTTACATGAAAGCAAAATTTTCGTTTCTTTTTGGAATATTTTCTCTAATTTCTACTACCGTATTTGCCGCACCACAATGGACAATTGCCATTGATCCTGGCCATGGCGGTAAAGATCCTGGTGCAATCGGAAAAAATTTAGGTATTTATGAAAAGAATGTCACGCTTTCTATTGCTCGAGAACTAAAAGCTTTATTAGATAAGGATCCTAATTTCAAAGGTGTCTTAACACGTAGTAGCGATTACTACATTTCTGTTCCTGAGCGCTCTGAAATTGCACGAAAATTTAAAGCAAATTTTCTTATTTCAATTCATGCCGACTCTTCGTTAAACCCTAACCAACGTGGAGCGTCTGTCTGGGTACTCTCCAATCGCCGTGCTAATGATGAAATTGGGCAATGGTTAGAAGATGATGAAAAACGTTCAGATCTTCTCGGAGGCACGGGTAAAGTACTTTTAAGCCACAATGATAAATATTTAGATCAAACAGTGCTCGATTTGCAATTTGGACATAGTCAACGTACTGGCTATGAGTTAGGAAATAGTATTTTACGTCGTTTTGCACGTGTAACACCTTTAAGCCGAAGCACGCCTCAACATGCTAGCCTTGGCGTATTACGTTCACCGGATATTCCTTCTGTTCTCGTGGAAACGGGGTTTCTTTCTAATATGGAAGAAGAACAAAAACTGAATACTATTACTTATCGTCGCCGTATTGCTTATATGATTTATGAAGGCTTAGTCGCTTATCGCAACGGTAATTTAAAAACGATCGTAGTTCTACCTAGTGACGAGCAAGACAGCAAATCTACAAAATCAAACAATCAAAACAATGAAAAATCTGACCGCACTTCTGATGTGAAAGACAGCGGTATTCGCCATAAAGTGAAATCAGGCGAAAGCATTGGTAGCTTGGCGAACAAATATGATGTCAAAGTCAGTGAAATCATTGAGTTAAATAAACTGAAACGCAAAGAACTTTGGCTAAATGAAACCATTAAGATTCCAGATAATGGCAAAGGCAAAAAAGCGGAAGAACCAACTAAAAAAGAAGAGAAAAACGCCGAAAAATCTGACCGCACTTCAAGTGTTAAAGACAGTGGCGTCCGTCATAAAGTGAAACCTGGTGAAAGCATTGGTAGCCTGGCAAACAAATATGATGTAAAAGTCAGTGAAATTATTGAATTAAATAAACTAAAACGTAAAGAACTTTGGCTGAATGAAACTATTAAAATCCCAGATAACGGCAAAGGCAAAAAGATAGAAGAAAAACCTAAATCGGATGATAAAGCCAAAGCTGATAACAAAGGGAAAAACAGCAAGATTGTTGAAGCTGAAAAAGCCGTTTCTAAAAAAGATAAAAAACAAGAAAAAACCGAGAGTAAAAAAGAGCCTGAGAAAAAAGGCAACGATAAAAAAGACGTTTCTTCAAAAGGAAATGAGAAGAAAGATAATGGCAAGAAAGAAATCCCGCTTTACCATACGGTGAAAGCCGATCAAACTCTCTATGGCATCTCTCGTGAATACAATGTACCGGTTAATCGTCTTTTAAAACTGAACCCAATATTGAAAAACGGCAAAATCGTGACTGGGCAAAAAATCAAACTTAAAGAAAAATAAGGAATCCTATGGCAATCAAAATTCTTTCTCCACAGCTGGCTAATCAGATTGCCGCAGGTGAAGTGGTCGAACGCCCTGCTTCTGTGGTGAAAGAATTAGTGGAAAACAGCCTTGATGCCGGTGCCAATAAAATTCATATTGATATTGAAAACGGCGGCGCCAGCCTGATTCGTATTCGAGATAATGGCAGTGGTATTCCTAAAGAAGAATTAAGTCTCGCACTCGCTCGACACGCAACCAGTAAAATTACCGATCTTGATGATCTCGAAGCCATTTTAAGTTTAGGTTTCCGCGGTGAAGCCCTTGCCAGTATCAGCTCGGTTTCTCGTCTCACGCTTACTTCTCGCACTGCAGAGCAAAATGAAGCATGGCAGGTTTATGCACAAGGACGAGAGATGGAAACTACAATTAAACCTGCGTCTCATCCAGTCGGCACGACAGTTGAAGTCGCAAATCTCTTTTTTAACACGCCAGCTCGTCGTAAATTCTTGCGCACTGATAAAACAGAATTTGCTCATATTGATGAAGTCATTCGCCGAATTGCTTTAGCAAAATTTAATATTGCTTTTACGCTCACTCATAACGGCAAAATGATTCGACAATATCGTCCTGCAACGAATGAAGAGCAACAACTAAAACGTGTTTCTGCTATTTGTGGCGATGATTTTGTTCAGCATGCCTTGCGCATTGATTGGAAACATGATGATTTGCATCTTTCTGGCTGGGTGGCGGCACCTGAATTTACACGTTCTCAAAATGATTTGAACTATTGCTATATCAATGGACGAATGGTGCGTGATAAAGTGATCACCCACGCCATTCGCCAAGCTTATGCGGAGCATTTACATACTGAGCAATACCCTGCATTTGTGCTATTTATCGACCTCAATCCACATGATGTCGATGTCAACGTGCACCCAACAAAACACGAAGTTCGTTTCCATCAAGCCCGCTTAATTCATGATTTTATCTGCCAAGGCGTAACAAATGCGCTCAATGCTATTCCTCAAGCTAAATTGGATTTAGCGCCAGCTATAAATGCAGCAAGAGAGCCTTCGGCTTCATATAAACCTAACTATGAACCGAAACCCAATCGGGCGGCAGCGGGACACAATATTTTCGCTTCGAATTATCATCAGCCTCGCGAAAAACAATCAGAAAATCGACCACACTTTTCAAACCGTAGTGAATACGTTCCGTCATATGGTTATCGTGAACAACCTACAAAGACGGAACAACGCTTATATGGTGAATTAGTACGTCCTGTGGAAAATTCTCAAGTTTTAACAAAGTCAGTCGTTGAACAACTCCCACAGACAAGTGAACCAGGCTATTTACGCGCATTAGCATTAATTGAAAATAAAGCATTGCTTTTACAACAAAATCAGCAGTTTTATTTGATGTCATTAGCTAAATTGCAAACCTTAAATTATGAATTAACCTTACAACAAGGTGAAATTTCACAACAACCGCTGCTCATTCCGATTATTTTCCGCTTAGATGAAAAACAATTTGAACAATGGCAAAAACAAAAAGCCTTTTTTCAGCAAAGTGGTTTTGAATTTATTGAAAATGAAGCCCAGCTACGTCTCACTCTAAACAAAGTGCCTACGGTTTTACGTACACAAAATTTACAAAAATGTGTGGTAAGCCTACTTGCGGAAGATCTAGAAAATATGCCTGATTTTCTGACCGCACTTTGTCAGACGCTAGAGATGAAACCGATTCAAGTATTAGCGGATGCGGTCAGCTTATTAAGCGAAACGGAACGCTTACTGAATAAAGCTCATCAAGAGAAATTTAATACATTACTGAAACCGATTAACTGGCAACCTTTTTTAACTGATTTGTAATATGACACAAAAAACTGACTCCAAACCGACCGTACTTTTTCTAATGGGACCAACAGCCTCAGGAAAAACAGATCTTGCTATTCAATTACGTCAAAGCCTGCCAGTGGAAGTGATCAGTGTCGATTCTGCATTAATTTATAAAGGCATGGATATTGGTACGGCAAAGCCTTCTAAAGAAGAACTTGCTCTTGCCCCTCACCGATTAATCGATATTTTAGATCCCGCGGAAAGTTATTCTGCGATGAATTTTCGTGACGATGCGCTCAGAGAAATGGCCGATATTACCGCACAAGGTAAAATTCCGCTTTTGGTTGGCGGCACGATGTTGTATTACAAAGCATTGATTGAGGGGCTTTCTCCTCTTCCATCTGCTGATGAAAATTTACGCTTAGAAATTGAAGAAAAAGCGCAAAAATTTGGCTGGCCAGTACTTCATCAAGAATTACAAAAAATTGATCCTATTTCAGCAAAGCGTATTAATCCAAATGATTCACAGCGCATTAATCGTGCACTAGAAGTATTCTATTTAACGGGCAAATCATTAACGGAATTAACCGAACAAAAAGGCGAAGAATTGCCTTATCAATTTTTACAATTCGCTATTGCACCAGAAGATCGCGCGGTATTGCATCAACGTATCGAACAACGTTTTTATAAAATGATCGAATTAGGTTTCCAAGAAGAAGTGGAAAAACTCTATCAACGAGAAGATCTCCATCCTGATTTGCCTTCTATACGCTGTGTTGGCTATCGCCAAATGTGGGAATATTTACGTGGTGACTATGATCATGAAGAAATGGTCTTCCGCGGTATTTGTGCAACTCGACAATTAGCCAAACGACAAATCACCTGGCTACGCGGCTGGAAAACACCACTAAATTGGCTAGATAGTCTGCAACCGCAACAAGCCAAAGAAATCGTACTACGCAAGATTGACGAACATTTTAAAGGGTAAATTATGGCACTTTCACTTCCGCTTTCGACTGAAAAACTCATTCAACTTGGCGAAGTGCTTTGCCAACATTTCCCTGAAATGAATCTTGATGAAATAACCCAACAAATCGAGCGGGACGCAACAAATCTCACGACACCAATCGGACAAATCAACTATGCCATCAGTCTGTCTGATTTCTTGGAAAAAGTCTTAAAAAAACACCCGCACTTTTTAGCCCAATGGTGGCAAACACCTCCTCAATTTTCAGATTGTCAACATTATGCTAGCCGTTTAGCTGACCAACTCTCCACTATCCAAAACGAAGAACAGCTTTACAAAACATTACGAAATTTTCGTAATCAAGAAATGGCAAAACTTAGTTTCTGTCAAAGCTTGAATCTTGCCACCGTAGAAGACATTTTTATTCGTCTTTCTCAACTTGCTGAAAGCCTTATCATTGGTGCGAGAAATTGGCTATATAAACAAGCTTACGAAGAAATGGGCACGCCTTGTGATGAAAATGGCAATCCTCAGCAACTCTATATTCTTGGCATGGGAAAATTAGGTGGTTTTGAGCTAAATTTCTCCTCTGATATTGATTTAATTTTTACCTATCCTTCACAAGGCGAAACCGTTGGAGCAAGACGAGCCATTGATAACGCCAAATTTTTTACCCGTTTAGGACAACGTCTGATTAATGCATTGGATCAATTTACGCCAGATGGTTTTGTCTATCGTACGGATATGCGCCTTCGCCCTTTTGGCGACAGCGGTACGCTAGCCTTAAGTTTTTCTGCAATGGAGCAATATTACCAAGATCAAGGGCGAGATTGGGAACGCTACGCCATGATCAAAGGGCGTATTTTAGGCGCAAATGAGCAAGATCCCAATGTAAAAACCTTGCAGCAATTACTTCGCCCCTTTGTGTATCGACGCTATATTGATTTTAGTGTGATTCAAGCTTTACGTGAAATGAAAGGTAAAATTGAGCGTGAAGTGCGTCGTCGTGGCTTAAAAGACAATATTAAGTTAGGCGCAGGCGGGATTCGAGAAATCGAATTTATTGTGCAAGTTTTTCAGCTAATTCGCGGTGGACGTGAGATTAAGCTCCAACAACATGAATTGCTTAAACTTCTCCCTGAAATACGAGATCTTGGTTTAATTACGCCTCAACAATACCGTGAATTAAGAGAAGCTTATATCTTTCTACGACGTATTGAAAACGTGCTTCAAGCCATTGATGACCAACAAACGCAACTTCTGCCAACAGATGAAAAAAATCGCCTTAGATTAATGGTCGGTTGTCGAGAATACACTTATTTAGATGAGAACAATCAGGCTACGATAAAATCTTATCCAATTGAAAACTGGGATGATTTCTATCAAACATTACAGGCACACCAACAAAAAGTGCGGTCAGTTTTTGATGCATTAATTGGTGAAGAAAAAGATGAACCTAACGATGACAATAATCAGTGGATTGATTTTTTAGAAGGTGATCTCGATGATATTGAACAAATGCTAGTCGATAATCACATTGATGAAGATGCGATTTCCGATATCTTAGATAAACTTATTCAATTTAAAGATGGGCTTTCGCGCCGGGTTATTGGCTCTCGAGGTCGAGAAGTTTTAGCTCACTTATTGCCAAATATCTTCACTCAAATATTTGAACAAAAAAATTACCGCACTTTATTGCCACGCATCCTCAATATTGTGGATAAAATTGCGAGTAGAACGACTTATTTGGAATTGCTCTTAGAAAATCCTCAAGCCATTGAGCAGCTAATTGAACTATGTTCGCAATCCCAGATGATCGCTGAACAAGTGGCTCGTCACCCTATTCTACTCGATGAATTATTAAATACTGAAGCGCTACGTAATCCATTGCCATTCACACAGTATCCTGACGAATTAAAGCAATATATGCTGCGATTACCGCAAGATGATGAAGAACAATTTATTGACGGGTTACGCCAATTCAAACAGTCCATTTTATTACGTGTTGCAGCCGCCGATATTCTCGACGTATTGCCTGTTATGAAAGTAAGCGATCATCTCACTTATCTGGCAGAAGCAATCATTGATGCCGTTGTCAATTTTGCTTGGCAACAAGTCAGTCAACGATTTGGGATCCCCGAACACCTTGCAGATAAAACTGAAAAAGGTTTTTTAGTTATTGGCTACGGCAAATTAGGTGGAATTGAACTCGGTTATAAATCTGATTTGGATTTAGTCTTTTTATACCAAGCTGTTGAAGGCCAAACCATTAGTGGGAAAAAATCCATTGATAGTAACCAATTCTATTTAAGACTGGCTCAAAAAATTGTCAGCATTTTTAGCATGAATACCAGTGCAGGCGTACTTTACGATGTTGATATGCGATTACGACCTTCAGGCGATGCTGGCTTACTAGGCTGTTCGCTTCAAGCATTTGAAAACTATCAACTCAATGAGGCATGGACTTGGGAAAAGCAAGCGCTTGTCCGCAGTCGTGCCATTTTTGGTGAAACTGAATTAAAAGCAGAATTTGAAAACATTCGCTGTAATGTACTTTCAGCTCAAAGAGATATTAATCAGCTAAAAATTGAAGTAAGAGAAATGCGTGAAAAAATGTACGAACATTTATCTCACACAAAAGAAGGCTTTTTTAATATCAAAACAGATCGTGGCGGCATTACCGATATTGAATTTATCGCCCAATATCTGATGCTTGCGAATGCTCCAGCTAATCCAATATTAACAAAATGGTCTGATAACGTCCGCATCTTTGATTCAATGGCAGAACATCACATTATTTCTCTAACAGAATGTGAAAAGCTCAAATTCTGCTACGTAACACTACGTAATAAAATTCATCACCTGAACTTATTAGGAAATCCTGTCATTGTTGATGATTCGGCGTTTACAGAAGAAAGGGAATTTGTTTGTTCTTTTTGGAATAAGTTATTTTCTTAAAAGATTAAAGGAGTCTATTCTCAGATATTTGGGATAAACTCCTTTTTATATATTCTCTACGTAAAAACAGCCTAACTTTCTACCGCACTTATATTGTCAAAGTAATCTTTAACAAAACTCCATAAACAAAAACCCCAAGCTCTTTAGCTTGGGGTTCTACATTCAGACCTGGCGGTGTCCTACTCTCACATGGGGAAGCCCCACACTACCATCGGCGCATCGGCGTTTCACTTCTGAGTTCGGTATGGGGTCAGGTGGGACCACCGCTCTATCGCCGCCAGGATTATTCCTTTAATAACTTTTCTCTCTCTGCTCCGCTATCTCTAGCGTCTCACAACCAAACAAGCTGATTCACCTAAAAACTTTCTTCTTCTCTTTCTTCTCTGAGTTTTTTATTTTAATCTCACAACCTCAAAAACCCTTGAGCGTTGTATAGTTAAGCCTCTCGGGCAATTAGTATCTGTTAGCTCAACGGCTCGCACCGATTACACACCAGACCTATCTACGTCTTAGTCTTAAACAACCCTTACAGATTTATAATCTGGGAGAACTCATCTCTTGGCAAGTTTCGTGCTTAGATGCTTTCAGCACTTATCTCTTCCGCACTTAGCTACCCGGCAATGCGTCTGGCGACACAACCGGAACACCAGTGGTGCGTCCACTCCGGTCCTCTCGTACTAGGAGCAGCCCCAATCAATTCTCCAACGCCCACGGCAGATAGGGACCGAACTGTCTCACGACGTTCTAAACCCAGCTCGCGTACCACTTTAAATGGCGAACAGCCATACCCTTGGGACCTACTTCAGCCCCAGGATGTGATGAGCCGACATCGAGGTGCCAAACACCGCCGTCGATATGAACTCTTGGGCGGTATCAGCCTGTTATCCCCGGAGTACCTTTTATCCGTTGAGCGATGGCCCTTCCATTCAGAACCACCGGATCACTATGACCTACTTTCGTACCTGCTCGA
>NZ_JBTGNX010000012.1:0-69712 GCF_054332415.1 Haemophilus sp. SZY H56
AATTAAAAGGACTGAGTCCGGTACAATATCGAAAACAATCCTTTAAATAACAGTCTAACTTTTTGGGGTCAGATCAATTTTAACCGCACTTTTACTTTACATTATCTTAGCGCCACGCTTTAAATTGATTAATCAATCCATTGGTTGAGCTATCATGGCTTGAAACATTCTCTTTGTCTGCCAATTCAGGAAGAATTCGGTTCGCTAATTGTTTACCTAATTCCACGCCCCATTGGTCGAAACTGAAGATATTGAAAATCATACCTTGTGTAAAAATTTTGTGTTCATACATCGCAATTAATGCGCCAAGAACAAATGGTGTAATTTTTTGCACTAAAATAGAGTTGGTCGGTTTGTTACCCGTAAAGACTTTGAATGGCACAATGTCTTTTACCTCATCCAACGATTTACCCGCTTTCACAAATTCTGCTTCGACTTCTTCTTTGGTTTTACCAAAAGCAAGTGCCTCAGTTTGCGCAAAGAAGTTTGATAATAATTTGCTGTGGTGATCACCTAATGGATTATGACTTTGTGCTGGCGCGATAAAGTCACAAGGGATTAACATCGTACCTTGGTGAATCAATTGATAGAATGCATGCTGACCGTTTGTACCTGGTTCTCCCCAAATAATTGGGCCGGTTTGATAATCATGGATAACATCGCCATTACGATCGACATATTTACCGTTTGATTCCATATTGCCTTGTTGGAAATAAGCGGCAAAACGGTGTAAATATTGGTCATAAGGTAAAATCGCTTCGGTTTGTGCACCAAGGAAGTTGGTATTCCATAAACCGACTAATGCTAATGTTGCAGGGATATTTTTTTCTAATGGCGCGGTACGGAAATGTTTATCCATTTCATGCGCACCACTTAATAACGCTTCAAAATTATCAAAGCCGATTGAAAGTGCGATAGAAAGACCGATTGCAGACCATAAAGAATAACGGCCACCAACCCAATCCCAGAACTCAAACATATTATTAGTATCAATACCGAATTCTGCTACCGCTTTACCATTGGTAGAAAGTGCGGCGAAGTGTTTTGCCACCGCGCTGTTATCTTTCGCTGCCGCTAATAACCAATCGCGTGCAGAATTCGCATTGGTCATAGTTTCTTGGGTGGTGAAGGTTTTAGAAGCCACTAAGAAAAGTGTCGTTTCAGGATTCACTTTTTTCAACGTTTCAGCGATATGGGTTCCATCCACGTTTGAAACGAAGTGCATATTCAAGTGATTTTTATAAGGACGAAGTGCTTCAGTCACCATGTAAGGACCTAAGTCCGAACCACCGATACCAATATTCACCACATCAGTAATCGCTTTTCCCGTATAACCTTTCCATTCACCTGAAATCACACGAGCACAGAACGCGCTCATTTTCGCTAATACGGCATTCACTTCCGGCATCACATCTTTGCCATCTACATAGACAGGTGTATTTGAACGGTTACGAAGTGCGGTATGTAATACTGCTCGATTTTCTGTACGATTAATTTTCTCGCCTGTAAACATGGCATTGATCGCTTCATCTAATGCAGACTCTTTGGCTAATTGACGAAGTAATTTGAGGGTTTCTTGATTAATTTTATTTTTTGAAAAATCTACTAAGATTTGATTTTCAAAAGTGAAAGAATAATCATTAAAACGATTTTCTTCTTGCTTAAACAAATCAGCAATCGTGGTATGAGCCAGTTGAGATTGGTGAGCCTCAAGCGCTTTCCACGCTTGTGTATTGGTTGGATTGATGTTTTTCATGAATATTTCCTTTTAAAAATTGAATTCTTTACATTTTTGCTTTCTTACAAAAACAATTAATCGACATATTCTGTTATAACACGCGGGGTTAATTTTGTAATCAATTCATAGCTTAAAATACCACTGTATTTAGCTACTGTTTCAATTGGTAATTCCTTACCCCATAAAATCACTTCATCACCTACTTTATCTTGGCTATCTGCGCCTAAGTCTACCGTTAGCATATCCATTGAGACGCGACCGACAATAGGAACAATTCGACCATTTAGATAAACTGGCGTGCCTTCTGGCACATCACGCGGATATCCATCACCGTATCCAATAGCGACAACACCAATTTTGGTATCTTTAGGACTGGTCCAAATGCCACCATAGCCAACAGGTTCACCTTTTTTATGTTCTCGCACCGCAAGTAATGAAGAAGTTAAGTTCATCACGGGGATTAAACCAAATTCAGCCCCAACAGTATCCGTTGGTGAAATGCCATACATAATAATCCCTGGACGAATACAATCTAAATGAGCCTCAGGCCAGAATAAAATCCCGCCAGATGCCGCAATGGTTCTTTCTCCACCTTTATCTTTTGTCGCGTGAAGGAAACGATCAAGCTGAACTTGAGTATAATCAGAATCTAGTTCATCAGCACGGCTAAAATGGCTGACAAAACCTAAGTGCGGTTGAATTTGAGGGAGTTTTTTCAGCTCTTGATAAAAATAATCCACTTCATCAAGTGACACACCTAAACGGTGCATACCGGTATCAATCTTCAACCAGACTTTGATTGGACTTGGTACCACAGCTCGTTTTAATGCTTCAAGCTGTTCACGGTTATGTACCACCGTTTCGATGTTATTTACCGCAATAATGGGTAAATCTTTTTCATCAAAAAAACCTTCTAGCAATAAGATCGGTTTAATAATACCGTTAGAGCGTAACGATAACGCCTCTTCTAAACGTGCCACTGCAAAGCAATCTACCATGCTTTCTAAAGCAGAGGAAACAAATACCACACCATGACCATATGCATTTGCTTTTACTACCGCAATAATTTTGCTATGTGGCGCTTTTTCTTTAATAACTTGTAAATTATGTTTTAAGGCAAGCGAACTGATTTTCGCTGTTGCCGGTTTTACGTTCATTTTTCTAATCCGTTCTATCTTGCCTAATAATCATCTCTGTATTCACGCTGTTCGGCAAGGTTATCAAAGCGTGAGAATTGACCGTTAAATGCTAAACGTACACGACCAATCGGACCGTTACGTTGTTTACCAATAATGATTTCAGCAACACCTTTATCTTCAGAATTATCGTTATACACTTCGTCACGATAAATAAACATAATCAGGTCAGCATCCTGCTCGATAGAGCCTGATTCACGCAAGTCTGAGTTTACTGGACGTTTATCTGCACGTTGTTCTAAAGTACGGTTAAGCTGGGAAAGTGCAATAACAGGGACTTCTAATTCTTTCGCTAATGCTTTTAAAGAACGAGAAATCTCGGCGATCTCTAAGGTACGGTTATCTGAAAATGCGGGCGCGCGCATTAATTGAAGATAATCCACCATAATCATACTCAAGCCACCATTTTCTCGATACACACGACGTGCGCGAGAACGCAATTCTGTTGGAGTTAAACCCGATGAATCATCGATATAAAGATTATTTTTTTGCTTAAACATCCCAAACACGCTGGCAATTTTGCTCCATTCCGCTTCTTCCAAGTTTTGGCCAGTACGAATTTTGGTTTGGTCCACGCGAGCGAGAGAGGCAATCATACGCATCATAATTTGCTCAGCAGGCATCTCTAAACTGAATACCAATACAGGCTTATCACTTGCCATGGCCGCATTTTCACAAAGGTTCATTGCAAACGTGGTTTTACCCATGGAAGGACGTGCAGCCACAATGATGAGATCGGAAGGCTGTAAACCAGCTGTTTTCTTATCTAACTCAACAAAGCCTGTTGTGACCCCTGTCACACCGTTATGATTTTCAAGCTTACCTAAGGTTTCAATTCGAGCAATGGTGCTTTCCAATACGCTAAGCACATTTTGAGGTCCTTCTGTTGAAGAACTTCGTTTTTCAGCGATCGCAAACACTTCTCTTTCGGCTTCATCCAACACCATCTTGATGTCTTTGCCTTTGGGCGAATAACTGTTTTCTGCAATACGATTCCCTACGGCAATAAGCTCACGCAAAATCGCTTTTTCACGTACGATCTCTGCATAAGCCAAAATATTAATGGCATTTGGGGTGTTATTAGAAAGATCCGCTAAATAAGCAAAACCGCCTACGGAATCACTGATACCTTTGGCTTTAAGGGCTTGATCGAGGGTAATCAAATCAATTGGCGTTTGGTTACGCATTAATTCTTCCATAGTTTGGAAGATTGCTTTATGTGCAAAAGTATAAAAATCCTCAGCAATAACTCTTTCCGCAATGCCATCCCAATGCTGATTACTCAACATAATACCGCCTAGAACGGCTTGTTCAGCTTCAGTGGAATGAGGCGGGATACTAACTTGTTCAGTTTTCTGATCGGAAGATTGGATTTGTCGTTGTGATGCCATAAGGATTTCAATTTAAACTAAAAAACTGTGCTTATGATACCGCAAATACGAGGTGGTTTTAAGAAAAAAGTGCGGTCAATATTTTCAATATTTTAGACATAAAAAAACGGTGGAAAAATCCACCGCTCTTTTTCATTCAGGCATGTTGATTATTCAACAGTTAAAGTACGACAAACGTTAGTTGTACCTTCTGATTCATCACCTTGTGTTAATAAAACAAGATCACCTGAAACTAAATAACCTTTTTCTTTTAATAGGTTAATCGCTGCTTTTGCACCTGCAGCGCTACGAGATTCACCATCAAAATGAACTGGTGTTACACCACGGTATAATGCGCAACGGTTTAAGGTTTCTTGAACACGAGAAAGTGCAAAGATTGGTAAACCTGAGCTAATACGTGACATTAATAATGGTGTACGACCAGAGTGGCTTAATGTAATGATTGCTGCAATACCGCTTAAGTGGTTTGCTGCGTACATTGCTGACATCGCTACAGATTCTTCAATATCTCTGAATTCACGATCTAAACGGTGTTTAGAAATATTGATGCTTGGCATTTTTTCTGCACCTAAACATACGCGAGCCATTGTCGCCACAGTTTCAGCTGGATATTGACCTGCAGCAGTTTCTGCTGAAAGCATTACCGCGTCAGTACCATCTAATACCGCATTTGCCACGTCCATCACTTCTGCACGAGTTGGCATTGGGTTGCTGATCATTGACTCCATCATTTGAGTTGCAGTAATAACCGCACGATTTAATTGACGTGAACGACGAATTAATTTTTTCTGTACGCCAACCAATTCTGGGTCACCAATTTCAACACCTAAGTCACCACGCGCAACCATAATTACATCAGAAGCGAGGATGATATCATCCATTGCTGCTTCATCAACGACTGTTTCAGCACGTTCAACTTTAGCAACGATTTTCGCGTCTAAACCTGCTTGTTTTGCTAATTCACGCGCATAGTTTAAATCTGCACTTGAACGAGGGAAAGATACCGCTAAGTAATCTACACCAATACGTGCAGCTGTGATGATATCTGCTTTATCTTTTTCAGTTAATGCGTCTGCAGATAAACCACCACCTAATTTGTTGATCCCTTTATTGTTTGATAACGGACCACCAACTGTCACTTCAGTAAATACTTTTGCACCGTCAGTAGAAAGGACTTTTAATTGAACACGGCCGTCATCTAATAAAAGAATATCGCCAGGTACAACATCTTGTGGAAGTGTTTTATAGTCTAAACCAACGGCTTCTTGATTACCTTCACCTTTTGGTAATTCCGCATCAAGAATAAATTTATCACCAACATTTAAGAAAATTTTGCCGTCTTTAAAAGTAGAAACACGAATTTTAGGACCTTGTAAGTCACCTAAAATTGCCACGGTTTTACCTAATTTTTTCGCGATCGCACGAACACGCTCAGCACGCTCAATATGATCATCTGGTGTACCGTGAGAAAAGTTCATACGTACAACATTAGCGCCTGCTGCGATAATTTTTTCAAGATTGTTATCGCGGTCTGTAGCTGGACCCATTGTACATACAATCTTCGTTCTTCTTAATTTTCTAGACATTATCTAAACTCCACAAATAGTTACAATTTAAAAAAGCTTTTTTAATTTCGGCCCATCCGAGATAAAAACCGTCGCGCATTATACGCTTAAACCAGCGCAAAATCAAAACAAGCACTGAGAGTTTTTGCAACAAATTTTGGTTATTTTTTTAGCAGCTAAATTTAACTTAAAACAAATCCCCTTGTTTTCATCCTTAAAACTGTTTATCATCTGCTACATCTTTTACGCGACTATAGCTCAGTTGGTTAGAGCACCACCTTGACATGGTGGGGGTCACTGGTTCGAGTCCAGCTAGTCGCACCATTTACCCTAAACACAGCCCCGCGAAGTTACTCGCGGGGTTTTGTTTTTCCTAGTGTTTTCAAGGCTTTTCAGCCCTTTTACTTATCGCCACTAATCAGACTTAATTGTCTTTAACCGCATTTTTTAGTAACAAGTTTAGTAACAAGGTGATAAACTTCGAAAAATCTTGTTACTAAAACTAAGGAAAAATGATGCCTCGTGTTACTAAACCGCTCACAAATACAGAAGTAGATAAGGCGAAAACAAAGGATAAAGAATACAATCTAAGTGATGGTAACGGTCTTTTTTTACGCATTAAGCCTACCGGTGCTAAGGCTTGGATTTTCAATTATTATCACCCAGTAACAAATAAACGCACATCTTTTACTATTGGAACTTATCCAGCTATAACACTTGCGCAAGCTCGCCAAAAACGCGAAGAATATCGCGCCCTACTCGCTCAAAGTATCGATCCGCAAGAATACATAAAAGAACAAGAACTAATTAAAAACGGTCAGAACGAAAATACTTTCTATAAAGTCGCTTTACTTTGGAAAGAAAAAAGAAGTAAAGAAATTGAGCCTATGACAATGGAAAAAAATTGGGCAAGATTAGAAAATTATCTATTCCCTACTCTTGGGAATTACCCTATCGATCAGATTACTTCCCCTTTATTGATTAAAACTGTTCGGCCATTAAATGAAAAAGGTTTCAATGATACGCTGCACCGTTTATTAAACCTCGCTAATCAGATTTTAAATTATGCGGTAACAATAGGATTGATTTCGTTTAATTCTTGCTTGAAAGCATCTGATGCTTACCATAAAGAGCCTCAAAAACATCACCCAGCAATCAAACCGGAAGAACTACCGAAACTATTACAAGACTTCAAAAATTCAAACAGGGATTATCTGACAAAGGTTTTATTCCGCTGGCAATTACTTTCTATGGTTCGTCCGGCTGAGGCGGTTTCTATTGAATGGTCTGAAATTGATTTTGATAAAAAGTTATGGACTATCCCAGCAGAAAAAATGAAAAAAACAAGACAAGGGCAATTTCCTCACATTGTTCCTCTCTCGTCTTTAATGATGGATATTTTAGAAGAATTGAAACCTATAACAGGTGATGACAAATTCGTATTTTCTCACTACCACAAACCTAACCAATCAGCTAGTAAAGAACTAATAGCTAACGCATTGAGAAAAATAGGTTACAAAGGGATTCAAGATGCTCACGGATTGAGATCGATAGCTAGAACGTTTTTAGAAGATCAGCAAGTTGATTTCCGTATTGCTGAAAGTTGTCTTGCTCATAGCATTGGGAATAAAACAAGTCAGGCGTATAACCGTTACGATTATGTAGAACTCCGCCGCCCTGTGATGCAATTATGGAGTGATTTTGTGGAGCAATGCGAAAAAGAAAGCGTGTGAATGAGCGGCGTGTAAAAAATATTACAAAAATTGGTTCACCTGTTCACCTTGTCAATTTAACCTTTTATTTCATATAGTTACGGGTGAATAGGTGAACATTATTGTTCACCCTAATTGTTCACCTTTAAGAGAAAAGCATAAAAAAAGGGGCTTTTGCCCCTCTTTCCTAGTTTATGAATCGAACTCACTTTGGAACTCATCATAGTTTTTGAAGTGAACATTGGAGCGATATCCAAATTTTCCTTTAACTTTGAAGAACTCAAATTTATTTTTATGCTGCGCAAATCCTTGCTTTAATGAATTTGAGAAGTTTCTCAAAGTAAGAGTATTTGAGATTCCACTTGCAGCCGTAAATGCTAAGTATGCCGGATAGAGGTGCGTTCTTGCCTTACCACCTAGATTAGCATTTCCTATAGGCATAGATA
The DNA here is from genome assembly GCF_054332415.1 of Haemophilus sp. SZY H56. NCBI lineage: Bacteria > Pseudomonadati > Pseudomonadota > Gammaproteobacteria > Pasteurellales > Pasteurellaceae > Haemophilus > Haemophilus sp. SZY H56. Next base: position 8,049 of record NZ_JBTGNX010000012.1, read on the forward strand.
GGATTTAAAGCAATGGCAACTTCATGGAGTTTCGGTGTGGTGGTGCCATTGCGGGCTTGACCTTCCTCACCATGGGCCACTACTGCACCACCGGCGGAAACAAGTTTTTTGTATTCTTTCGCACCAACCGGCAAGCGGACCACGTTACAAATTTGACGCATCACGCTATCATCGGTTAAGCGTTTCATTACGTCTTTATCCAATTGTGGGATCACGGTATAACCGCCATCTTCTTGACCGGTGGTGGAAAGATTTCGTAATTCACCCGTTTTAATGTAGTGGCGTAGTTCGTCATTGCTAAAGGTTTTACCGCGTGTTTCTACCGGCTTGCCTTTGTCGGTAATGTTACGTTCTTCGTCGGCCACCGTTTCATAACGGGCGATTTCATCACTTAATTGTTTCACTGAATCTTTCAATTTATCAAAGTCAACGTTTTCAGCATCATTTAATGAGCGATTTTCTTGTTCTGCTTTGTCTAACATAGCGCGCATTGCTGTGACTTTTTCCGCTTTTTGTTGGCGTAGTTCTAACAGTTTTTTAAACATAATTAATCCTTATTCTCCGTAGTGAATGGCAAATCGAACAACTGACGCAATCCACGCCGCTTGATCTTCATCATATTCATAACGGTAGTGCTTTAATGAAACGGTAATGAGTGAGTTAAATTCAGCGGTACAAATAGCATTTCGTACTAATTCCGCAATTTCATCCAATTCATCTTCGCCGGAACGGGGTTTTAAGTAGATAGCTACATTAAGCATCGCATCAAATTCACTATCGCAAACGGTAATTTCTTCCGCATCAATATCCTCTAAATAAACCGCAATAGCAGGACATTGTTCAGAAGGATTTAACCCTAACAAGCGCCCGTTATAGAAACGCTTAATATGGTTTGATAGAAGGGGTTTTAATCTTTCTATCGCTTCACTTCTAATTTGTTCATGAATAAGCATTTAAGCTCCTTTTGTTCATCTTAATTAAGACGGCTTATAAAAAGCCCATAGAACAATATATATACAAAAAATATAAAGTAAATGCCTTAAATTTCAATAGTTTATATACGGTTAGATACGATGAGTTAAGATTATTTTATTGATTAAATTTTGAACAACCAGGAATTAAATATTCTGTATTGAGATATCTTTTTTTGATTGGTGAACAAAGGTGAACAATGGTGAACAGTTGGTGAACAATAAAAAAGAATATAACTATATAATAAATAAAGAGTTTTAAGGGTTGGTGAACAAGGTGAACAGTTTTTCTATAAAATTTTTAACACACGGCTTATTAGTGGTATTATGGCATCAGAAACTATTATTGATTTGTGGTGAATTTGAATTTTAGTAACAAGCTTAGTAACAAGATTTTAGACTTTAAAAAATAAACATTAAAAATCAATATACTACAAGTGAATTCGGGTTCAGCTAGTGCACCATCTTGCAATCCCAAGCTTTTTAGCTTGGGATTTTTTCTTTTTATCCCCTACTTAATTTGAATGGATACTTTCTAAATGAATCACTCATACAAATGAAAATAATTTTCATTGATTAACGAAAACGTTTTCGCTATACTTGCGCCTCTTTTATTATCTATCGGGATAGCGATTATGAATTTTAAATTAAGCCTCATTTCAACCGCACTTTTAACCAGTTTTTCAGTTTCAGCATTTGCGGAAACTGAACAACCAGTAAAAGCAAACACTGAAACGCTTGAACAAATTAATGTTCAAGATACAGGTATTAAACAAAATGGTTATCAAACGACAGGGACATCCGTCGTATCAAAAGCTGAAGTGCCTGTATTCGATACGCCAAATACTGTCAATATCCTTTCGACTAAATTATTAGAAGATCGTAAACCTGAATCACTCATTGATGCGCTTTATAACGTCAGTGGTGTAAGCCAAGCCAATACGCTAGGAGGTATGTTTGATGCCATCCAAAAACGTGGTTTTGGTGGAAACCGTGACAACTCAATTATGCGTAACGGTTTACAAGCTGGCCCAGCAAAAAACTTTAGTGCGACAACTGAAACCGTTGAAGTGTTAAAAGGGCCTGCATCTGTACTTTATGGTATTCAAGATCCAGGTGGTGTGGTTAATATCATTACTAAAAAACCACAACAAACACCACGCCATGTTATCGGAGGAACTTTAGGTAATCATAGCCTGTGGGGAACACAATTAGATTTCACTGGCGGTTTAGGAAATGGTTTTGCTTACCGCTTTATCTATGACAAACAAGAAAAAAACTACTGGCGTAATTTTGGCAAATTAAAAAATACGACTTATGCGCCATCACTTTCTTGGGAAAATGATAAAACTAAAGTGCTTCTTTCTTATGAACATAAAGATATTCTTGAGCCATTTGATCGTGGCACAAACCTTTTAACGGCGACGAATGCCTTACCGGACATTCCTGTATCGCGTCGTTTAGATGAGCCGAATAATGAAACAACCGCAAAAACCGATAATATCGATTTCAAAATTGAACACAAATTAAGTGACGGTTGGAAATTAAATGCGGGTTACAGCTATGCTCGTTATAAATATTTCTATAACCAAGCACGTATTACAAATATCAATGTTAAAGATGTTGCGATCCCTGCTATTAAAAATAAAAAGGGCGAGATTACCTCTCCAGAATTAAGCGCTCGTCATGTACGCCGAGCTATTGAGCAACAACAAGGCGATCAACGTGTTCATAGTGGCACATTAAATATCGTCGGTGAATTTGGTATTGGTGATATTGCTAACCGTTTTGTAGCCGGTGTGGATGTTATGCGTAATATCCGCGATATTGGACCTATTTATAACCAAGGTATCATGAGTTCTGATATCAATATCGATCATCCAAATTATACCAATCCGGTTGCTAAACATAAAAACGGTAACGGCAACGCTTACCAATATAACCATCTCAAAACTGTTGGTGTTTATATTCAAGATACCGCTTACTTTACAGATAACTTTATCATGACAGGTGGTTTACGTTATGAGTACTTTGATCAATTTGCGGGACGTCATTGTTTAAATGCTGCAAACTGTAAAAAAGGCCAAAATCTAACAAGAACAGGAAATACTGATCAGCACGATGGTAAATTATTGTATCAATTAGGTGCCGTATATAAATTTACGCCACATATTGCGACATTTGCTAACTACGCTGAGTCTTTCCGTCCACAAATGAGTGTTGCAACACCTGTTAGCGGCGATTTAAAACCAGAACAAGGTAAATCTTTTGAAATTGGTGCAAAATACGAAAACTCTGGCTTCAATGCGACACTTGCATTATTCAATATCACCAAACGTAATGTGGCTGAAGCCGTTGGTTCGGGTTCAAGTGCGCAACTAAATATTGTGGGCAAACAACGTTCTCGCGGTGTAGAATTCGATCTTAATGGTCAAGTTACTGATAACCTAAGTGTAGCGGCTAACTATACATACACTAAAGTAAAATCACTTGAAAATGAGCTTTATCCTGATGCGGTAAATCAACAACTTTCAGGTGTACCAAAACATCAAGCTTCTCTATTCTTAGCTTATAACGTAGGTGAATTTGATTTTGGTAACATCCGTGTTGGTGGTGGTGCTCGTTATTTAGGTTCTTGGCATGCTTATAACAGTGATTACACCAAAGCATACAAATTACCTCATGCCGTGGTATATGATGCCTTTATTGCTTACGATACCAAAATCTCTGGCAAAAAAGTGTCTTTCCAACTTAACGGTAAAAACTTAACAGATAAAACTTACTATCCATCTACCTCTGGTAACGCAACAAACACGTTAATCCCTGTTGCATTAGGTTATGGACGTGAATTTATCTTCAACACGAAAGTTGAGTTTTAATTGAGCGCACAATACGAGGGCGAATCATTTCGCCCTTTTTTCGTTTTTTACTTTATGGATAATCAATGAATTGGCAAACTGAACTTAACTCAAGTTTAAGCTGGATTTTGACTGCACTTTTCTGGGTGGTTTTATGCTTTAGTGTAGTGATGACAGCACTAAAACAAACCACATTTGGTCAAAAGTTTTGGCATATTGCATCCCCTTCGATTAATCGTCGTAACAGCATCAAAATCATCCTTATGCTACTGGTATTGTTTACGATGATTTTGCTAGAAGTGCGCTTCAGCGTGCTCAACTCTTTTTTCTATAATGGGCTTTATAGCTCCATGCAGGAATTAGATGCGGATAAGTTTTGGTTCTTTGCAAAACTAAATGCCCTCTTAGTATTGGTACAAGTTATCCACTCTATCGCCGATTATTTCTTGCAACAAGTATTTGAAATTCGTTGGTTGGAAAGCCTAAATAAAGTCCTGGTTAAACGATGGTTAGAAAATAAAAAATACTATCGTCTTAAATACGAAAAAGAGCTACCCGATAATATTGACCAACGTATTGAACAAGATGCTCGTGAATTCATCAGTAGCACTGTCACTATTGTACGTGGCATGATTAATTCTGTTCTGACCACCATTGAATTTACTATCATCCTTTGGTCTCTCTCAGGCGTATTAAGTCTTTTTGGATTAAATATCGAAAAAGGTGTTGTCTTCTTTATTTACGCCTTTATTATCCTGGCAACATTAATGTCTGTATGGATTGGTCACCCTTTGATCAAGTTGAACTTTAACAAAGAAAAACTCAATGGTGACTACCGTTATTCTTTGATTCGAGTGCGGGATAATGCGGAAAGTATCGCTTTCTATCAAGGCGAACTGCAAGAACAACACTTATTGAAAAACAAATTTGCTCAAATCATTCATAACCGTTGGGCAATTGTATTGAGAATGTTGGGATTAGACGGCTTTAATGGAAGTGTCACGCGCGTTGCAAAACTCTTACCGTTAATGCTGCAAGCACCTCGTTTTTTCACTGGACAAATCAAACTGGGCGATATGCACCAAACTGTGCAAGCATTTAACCGATTAATGACCGCACTTTCTTTCTTCCGTTTGTTCTATGAAGAATTTACGCTCTATCAAGCGCGTTTAAATCGTCTTTATGGTTTTATGACAAAGTTGGATGAATTAGATCATTTAGAGGTTCATCAACCCATGAAATGTTCTAACCGTGTTGCATTATCAAATTTTGGTATTAAAGATGACCAAGGCAGATTGTTGCTTAATAACTTAAATATTGAATTAAAAAATGGGGATGCTTTATTAATTCAAGGTCCATCTGGCACAGGGAAAACATCGCTATTAAAAGCGATGGCGGGAATTTATCCTTTTGAGACTGTTGGTTTGGTGGAACATCCTTGTGTGACCAGTTTATTCTTACCGCAGCGTCCTTATATGCCACAAGGTACGTTACGTGAAGCGATTTGCTATCCGGATATTGATCCTTATCATCCTGAATTGGAAAAAACACTGGCTGACTGTTGTTTGGATAAATATCTTCATAGCTTAGATGTAGATAACGATTGGCAGGCAATTTTGTCGCCAGGTGAATTACAGCGCGTGGCATTTATTCGGATTTTACTGACGAAACCTGAAGTGGTCTTTTTAGATGAAACCACATCAGCACTTGATGAGCCAACCGAGTACCTCCTTTATAAAACAATTAAAGAGCGGTTACCCAATATGATCATTATGAGTGTGGGTCATCGTGGCACATTGCATCAGTTCCATAATAAGCAACTAGATTTGGCAGTCTGCATCGTCTAAATAATAAAAGGCTAAATTTATATTTAGCCTTTTCTTTTTTTTACTAAATACGATTGAACTTAGAAGAAGTCTCTCAAGGCTTGCTACACATCCCAATCCCCCCTATAATTCCCCCAATTTTTCTAATTTCATTCTCACAATGTCAAATAAAACCATTGCCAAAAATACGCTATTTCTTTACATCCGAATGCTCTTCAACATGGGGGCGATGCTGTATATCTCTCGTGTGGTATTGCAGGTATTGGGTGTGGAAGATTTTGGTATCTACAACATTGTGATGGGTGTGGTGGTCTTATTTTCCTTTTTTAATGGCACAATGACGGCCACCACTCAGCGTTTTATTAACGTAGAAAAAGCCTCGAATGACATTCAACGTGTCAATAAAGTCTTTAATATTAGCATCTTAAATCACCTACTCATTATTTTTATCGTATTCGTGTTAGCCGAAACCGTCGGTTTATGGTTTTTAAATCACAAATTGGTGATCCCCGCTGAACGCTTGCAAGCCGCAAATATCGTTTACCAATTAGCATTAATTATTGCTCTTGTTGAAATCATCAAAGTGCCATTCAATGCCATGATTGTTGCCCATGAGAAAATGGGATTCTATGCTTGGTTGGGATTAGGTGAAACCATCTTAAAACTGACTTCTGTCTTTATCTTAAGTCATATCACACATTACGATAAGTTGGTTACTTATAGCTGCTTATTGCTTTCAGTCAGCTTAATTGTGCTCTCTCTTTATGTGTTATTCACTAAATATTATTTCAAAGAGGCTGCTCGTTTCCGCTTATATAAAGATTTAAGCAAAACTAAAGAAATGGTGAGTTTTTCCGGTTGGATGCTCATGGGACAAGTTGCCTATGTGGGTTCGACCCAAGGCTTGAATATGGTGTCTAACTTATTCTTTGGCGTAGCAGTCAATGCAGCTGTCGCTATTGCGACTCAGGTAGAAGGTGCTGTTTATAGCTTTGTGAATAATTTCCAAATGGCAGCTAATCCGCAGTTGGTTCAATCTTATGCGGCAAAAGATTACGATCGCAATCGTCAATTAATTCTTGGCATTTCAAAATATTCACTTTATTTAATGGCAATTCTCTCTGCGCCTGTATTGTATTTCACCCATACCTTACTGACATTTTGGCTAGGCGATCATCTTCCGCAATATACTGAACAACTTGTACAAGCTATTATTGCTTGCTTATTAATCAGTGCAATGGCAGGTGCATTTTGGATGAGTGCATTAGCCATTGGCACATCCACCGTAAAACAATACAATATCATCGTGGCATTAATTGATCTTTGTACGGTACCATTGGCTTATTATTTGTTCACACTAGGTTATAATCCAGTATTTGCCTTTGTGGGTAAATTTAGTACGATGGTCATCTCACAAATCTATCGATTATATTTTATTAATAAAAAAATTAAATTTAACCAAAAAGAATTTGTCTCATATTTAGTGAATGTCGGCGTGGTGTTTGGTCTGCTATTAGGTATCATCTATATATCCGATACCACCCGCAGTTATTCTTTATTGGAATTTATTGGACAATCCATCATCTTAGAAATGGTATTAATCTGTGTCATCTTAATCTTCGGATTAAACACAGCAGAAAAAAATTTCTTGTTTAGCTATTTAAAGAAAATAGTAAAAAAATGAATCAACTCCTTATTGATTTAAAAAACAAACTGAATCCTATTGTTGAACTGATCAAAGATAAAAACGACGTATTTTATTTTGACTACCCGCTTCATTTGAATGTGGGCGATTTATTGATTTATCACGGAACCGAGCAATTTTTTAAAGATCACCACATTAATGTGACCTTAAAACGCTGTGAATACGATTTAGATCTTGAAGAAGTCAAAGCAAAAATCACACCGAACACCACCATCCTTTTACATGGTGGCGGCAACTTTGGCGATCTTTATCCACAGCATCAAAAGATCCGTGAAGAAATGGTAACGCATTTCCCAAATAATCGTATTATTGTGCTTCCACAAACTGCTTATTTTAAGCACGAAGAAAATCTGCAAAAATCAGCCGCACTTTTCCGTAACCACGGTGATTGCCATTTACTGGCGCGTGACGAAAGAACAGCGAATTTATTTGCACAATTTTCTGATCATGTTTATTTATCGCCCGATATGGCGCATCAGCTTTATGGCACGATGGAAACCAAGCAAGGCACAACGGGTGAACAACTTTATTTCTTGCGTAAAGACATTGAAGCAAGTGATGTAGAAAAAAATATCTTAGCGCAACTGCCCGCTAACAGTAATGTAAAAGACTGGGAAGACATTCTTTCAACCGAAGATGATGTTGTTTTAGCATTAAGCTGGCGAATCAGTAAAATAGCGAACAAATTTGGCTTAGGTTGGTTGAAAAATCTTTGCCATCAATTCTGGTATGCCTATACTCAACGCATTGTAAAACGTGTTGCGCAAGTATTCTTAGCAAACGACAAAGTGACCACGACTCGCTTGCATGGCCATATTTTCTCTTGCCTATTAGAAATCCCAAATCGTGTTTGCGATAACTCTTATGGTAAAAATAGCAGCTATGCAAAATTGTGGACCAAAGCGTTGGATTTTGTTGAATTGGATAAATGATGTTTGAATTGAAAAAACTCATTACCGCTATGATTCTTCCCCCATTTAATATTTTAATTTTGTGGGGGCTGTCTCTTATTCTAGCTAAATTCAATTTCAAAAAATTAAGCCGAATTTCGACCGCACTTAGTTTCTCACTACTCTATCTTTTAAGTATCCCTTACACGGCACAAGTACTTAAAGATAGTCTTATCACTGAAGATCATTTAACGCTGCAAGATTACCAACAAGCTCAAGCGATCGTTTTACTTGGCGGTGGCTTGCGTGATAGCAAAGAACTTTATGCGCCATTAGCTTCAACCGCTATTCAACTTGAACGCTTACGCTATGCAGCATTCTTGCAAAAAGAAACGCACTTGCCATTATTGATTACAGGGGCGAGTCCAACTGGCGCCATTGAGGCAAAAATCGCCGCTGAAGAACTTCAAAACTTCTTTAATGTGCCAACCAAATGGATTGAACCTAAAGCACTTACTACTAAAGAAAATGCGCTTTTCACCAAGCAGATATTGGAAAAAGAAGGTATTCATAAAATTATTTTAGTCACTAATGAATGGCATATGCAACGTGCAAAATTATTATTCCAACAACAAGGCTTTGATGTGTTACCTGCAAGTGTAGGTGAAGGCATTACGCCCGACAGTTACGGACTCAATATGATGCATTTTATTCCGCAAGGTGGCGCAATTACGAAAAATATGCAATTACTCAAAGAGTGGATTGGATATTGGAAAGAGCGCTAAAGTGCGGTCAAAAGATTACAAATTAGATAATGTAAAGAGGAAAAAACATAAATCAAATTACACGCGAACAAATGCTTCAAGTATTCGAAAATCGCTGTTCAACACGTTATTACGATCCGAATAAAAAAATTAGCCAAGAAGATTTCGCAGCAATTTTAGAATTTGCTCGTTTATCACCAAGCTCCGTTGGTTCTGAGCCATGGCAATTCTTAGTGATTCAAAATAAAGCATTACGCGATAAGCTCAAACCTTTTAGCTGGGGCATGCAATATCAATTAGATGATTGCAGCCATTTAGTCGTCATTCTTGCGAAGAAAAATGCGCGATATGACACGCCTTTCTTTCGTGATGTTGCGGTGCGGAGAGGTTTACAAGGCGAGCAATTAGAAAAAGCCTTGGAAAAATATAAAGGCTTACAAGAGGTTGAAATGAAAACCGCAGAAAGCGAGCGTGCATTATTTGACTGGACAAGCAAACAAACCTACATTGCATTAGCCAATATGCTAACGGGTGCTGCCGCTATCGGTGTAGATTCTTGCCCTATTGAAGGCTTTAACTATGATAAAATGAATGAAGTTTTAGCCGCTGAAGGTCTCTTTGATCCAAATGAATGGGGTGTATCCGTGGCCGCAACATTTGGTTATCGTGCGAGAGACATTACCAAAAAATCTCGTCGACCAATTGAGGAAATCGTCACTTGGGTTGAATAATCTATTTTCAAAGAAAGGGGGCCGCAAACGCTGCCCTTTTCTTTATCCACCAAATAAGACTGCCCCACCTGTTACAGCCCTCATCGTGCCATATAACAAGCTTAGTGCAAAAAAGATCATCATTACGCCCGCAATACATTTGATCATGGCTTCGCCTTTTTGATTAGAACCCGCTAAACCATACCAATGGCCTAAGCGAGTCGCGACATTTCTCGCATAGCGAACTAACGCTGCAAAAAGCGAAAGCATTAATCCTGTCCCCAAAGACATGGCAAAAGTAGCTAAAATTCCCCACCAATAAAGATCCAGCATATAAGCGAGAAAAAGCACAAAAATGGCGCCACTACACGGTCGCATACCAATAGTTAAAATCACTAAGAGTTGAGATTTTAAATCACCCGATTGCTTAAGCTGTTGATGATTGGGTAGATGTTGATGTCCACAACTACATTGCGCTTGGCTTGCTTTTCCTGGCTCATATCTAAATGGCGAAGCTGCTCCAATCTGTTTCGGTAATGATTGAATCGATGTGATACGAAAAGATTGTTTTTTCTTCAAGCCTTTCAAACCTTGAGCAATCCAATAAAGCCCTAACAACAATAATAAAATCAGAGCGCTACGCTCCAGCCATAGCTGACTAAGTTTAAAATATTTTGAGGAAAGATTAAGTATCACCACCACAATAGAGGTTGCTGCGACTGCGACAAAACCTTGCATGAGAGAGGAAAGTAAACTTAAGCGTACGCTGGTTTTAAGTTGGCTTTCGTGAGTGGAAAGATAACTAGCGATAATAAATTTCCCATGCCCAGGGCCTAATGCATGTAATACACCATAAGAAAAGGCGGCAAAAATTAACCACAATCCTGCAGTAGATGAATGTGCTTGAATTTGGTGCAGATTTTCAGAAATCAGCTGATTAAAGGCTTTTTGCCAATCGGCTACTTGCACAAAAAGCCAAGGTAACAAGGCGAAAATAATCGCCAATAAGCCAATAAAAAGTGCGGTCAGTTTTAACTTCATTTTTTTATTCACATTTAATTTTTACTTTCTGTGCAAACAATACACCAAGAGAGTTATCTTCATTTTTTTGAGATTTATCCAATGATGAAGCGTAGGATTTAATTTTTTCATCCACATTAGCTTCGAGCACTTCCCCTTTGCAGTTTGCAGGAAGTGCTGAAAAATCAACCGCTCTTTTTTCTGTTTCTACATAACGCATTGCCACATAATAGGTTCGGTCATAAGTCATCAGCGTAAATTCATTATTTTGCAAAGGCTGTGGTTGTGCCAAAAGAAAATCAAAATAATATTCCACCTCATTCCCTTTAACACGCATGCCATAATTTTCAGGCTGTTTTTTATATTTAATTTTATGATTTTCTTTGTCAAAGACATAACTAAAGTAATGCTCATTTACAACATTTGCCATTACTTCATCAATGAGTTTTTGTTTAGCTGCTTTATCCCCTTTCGTCTGCATCACATCATACAATACGGCTGAAGAGCTAGCTTCATCCAGTAGCCATTGGGTTGAAAAACCAATAAGTTGATTATCTTTCACTAAGGGTTTGGTTTGCATATCAATAAAGGCGTGAGGATGAGCAAAAACTGAAAAAGGAGAAATTAGTGATAATCCAAAGAGTAATTTTTTAAACATAAATAAGAATAAAGTGGGCTAAATAATTGAATAGACAGATTTTATCACAAGTAGTTCCTAATCAAAATCGAATAAAAATCGTTCTAAACGTAAAAAATTCTGTGATTTTCTTGATTTGCATCAACAAATTATTCATTCGCATTTCCATTATAACTGAAATTTATGTACTATTTGCCTCGTCAAGTGATTGCTTGATATTCATAAAGTTCCTAAATAAAATAATCATAAATATAGCTAAACTACTTTCCTACCACCCTGCATGGGTGGTTTTTTTTACCTTTCAAATAGCTTATTCCCGAAACATCAAGTAAAATAACCGTACTTTTATTCACAACATAGAGAAAATAATGTCAACGCAATTTGTATATACGATGCATCGTGTCGGTAAAGTGGTGCCACCGAAGCGCCATATTTTGAAAGATATTTCTTTAAGCTTCTTCCCTGGTGCAAAAATCGGGGTGCTCGGCTTAAATGGTGCAGGTAAATCAACCCTCTTACGCATTATGGCGGGCGTGGATAAAGAGTTCGAAGGTGAAGCTCGTCCACAACCAGGTATCAAAATTGGTTACCTTCCACAAGAACCGAAACTTGATCCACAACAAACTGTACGTGAAGCGGTAGAAGAAGCCGTTTCTGAAGTAAAAAATGCACTGACCCGTTTAGATGAAGTCTATGCACTTTATGCTGATCCTGATTCAGATTTCGATAAGTTAGCCGCTGAGCAAGCAAACCTTGAAGCGATTATTCAAGCGCATGATGGACATAATTTAGATAACCAACTAGAACGTGCAGCAGATGCATTACGTTTACCGGATTGGGATGCAAAAATTGAGCATTTATCAGGGGGCGAACGTCGTCGTGTCGCACTTTGTCGACTATTGCTTGAAAAACCAGACATGCTCTTATTAGACGAGCCAACCAACCACTTAGATGCAGAATCTGTAGCATGGTTAGAGCGTTTCTTACATGACTACGAAGGTACCGTTGTGGCGATTACCCACGACCGTTACTTCTTAGATAACGTTGCTGGTTGGATCTTAGAGCTTGACCGTGGTGAAGGTATTCCTTGGGAGGGCAATTACTCTTCTTGGTTAGAGCAAAAAGAGAAACGTTTAGAACAAGAACAAGCCACTGAAAACGCACGTCAAAAATCGATTGCAAAAGAATTAGAGTGGGTTCGTCAAAATCCTAAAGGCCGTCAAGCGAAAAGCAAAGCGCGTATGGCGCGTTTTGATGAGTTGAACTCTGGCGAATACCAAAAACGTAACGAGACTAACGAACTCTTTATCCCACCTGGTCCACGTTTAGGTGATAAAGTGATTGAGGTAGAACATCTCACTAAATCCTACGGCGATCGCACTTTAATTGATGATTTATCATTCAGCATTCCAAAAGGTGCTATTGTGGGTATTATTGGGGCGAATGGTGCGGGTAAATCGACCCTATTCCGTATGCTTTCAGGTCAAGAACAACCAGATAGCGGCTCAGTGACAATGGGTGAAACGGTAGTACTTGCCTCTGTCGATCAGTTCCGTGACTCAATGGATGATAAGAAAACCGTATGGGAAGAAGTGTCTAACGGACAAGATATTCTCACGATTGGTAACTTTGAAATTCCAAGCCGTGCGTATGTTGGACGCTTCAACTTCAAAGGCGTAGATCAACAAAAACGTGTGGGCGAATTATCGGGCGGTGAGCGTGGTCGTTTACACTTGGCTAAACTTCTACAGCGTGGTGGTAACGTACTGTTATTGGACGAACCAACCAATGACTTAGACGTTGAAACCTTACGTGCGTTAGAAAATGCGATCTTAGAATTCCCTGGTTGTGCCATGGTGATTTCCCATGACCGTTGGTTCTTAGACCGTATTGCAACGCATATTTTAGATTACGGTGATGAAGGTAAAGTGACCTTCTACGAAGGTAACTTCTCAGACTACGAAGAGTGGAAAAAGAAAACCTTAGGTGAAGCCGCAACACAACCACATCGTATTAAATATAAGCGTATTGCAAAATAAGCAATCAAAGTGCGGTCACTTTTGACCGCACTTTCCTTTTACATCTGGAGTGATTATGTTAGTTTATTTGCACATTGTTTGTGCATTTTTAAGTTTAGGATTATTAATTATCCGTGGGGGAATGCAATTAAGTGGGAAAGATTGGCGAGCGATTAAACTGCTAAAAATTTTACCGCACTTAGTTGATACACTTTTAATTGCCAGTGGCTTAACGATTTTCTTCTTGGTCGGTTATCAGTTACAAAGCTGGCTCATCATGAAAATCATCATGCTTGTGCTTTATATCTTCTTCTCGGCTAAATATTTTAGTCGCAAAGCTACAAATCCAAATAATGCATTTCTGGCATTTGCTGTATTAAGTTTCTTGGGCGCAATTTTCTTTGCTTACCAACCAGACTTCATGGTAAGTTAATCATAAAAAAATCCATCTTCAAGTGAAGATGGATTTTTTGTTTTATCTTAGCTACCCGCTAATTTTACTTTAAACCCTTTTTGTTCTAAAAGTTGTTTAAGTAAATCACGTTTTTCGCCTTGAATCTCAATATTGCCGTCTTTAACTGAACCACCACAACCACAACGCTTTTTAAGTTCAGCAGCTAACTTTTTCAATTCATCATCTGATAAATCTAGCCCAGTAATCACTGAGACGCCTGAGCCTTTTCGACCACTGGTTTGTTTTTGTATGCGAACCACTCCATCACCTTTAGGGCGTTGTACCGGCTGCTTTTGCGCTTTAATTCGACCAACTTCGGTAGAATAAACTAAAGTACTCTCTGTCATATTACAAAAGTGATGAATTAATTGAACGAAGCACTTCTGCTGGATTTTCAGCTTGAGTAATTGGGCGACCAATCACCAAATAATCAGAACCAGAACGAATAGCCGCAGCAGGAGTCATGACGCGACGTTGATCACCAAAATCACTTCCAATTGGACGAATCCCCGGTGTGATTAATTTAAAATCAGGACCACAAGTATTACGTAAAATCTCTACTTCTTGTGGTGAACAAACGACGCCATCTAATCCTGCTCGCTGTGTTAAATGCGCAAGACGTAAAACATGTTCAAGCGGTGAAGAATTAATACCGATTTGTAATAAATCCAAATCTTCCATACTGGTCAATACGGTTACTGCAATTAATAAAGGCGCATCTTTTCCATAAGGCTCGAGAATTTTCTTCGCCTCTTCCATCATTTTTAAACCACCGCTAGCATGGACATCCACCATCCATACGCCTAAATCAGCCGCAGAACGCACGGCTCTTGCCACAGTATTCGGAATATCATGAAATTTTAGGTCGAGGAAAACATCAAATTGACGCTCGTGTAATTGTTTAACGAAACTGGTTCCCAGTGTGGTAAACATCTCTTTACCTACTTTTAAACGGCATAAGCTTGGATCAATTTGATCCACGAGGGATAGCGCTTGTGCTTCCGTTTCGTAATCCAATGCAACGATTACTTTACTATTCATAATTTTACCTCACTGTGTCAATTAATTATGTTCAGGTTTAATGGACTCCCACTCTTTACAAGAAGGACAATTCCACATCAATTTGTGAGTTTGGTAACCGCAATTTGCACAACGATAACCAAAATCTTGTCTAATCCTCTCACCAACCATCTTATGTAGCAAAATTAGGCTTTCTTTGCCTCGACCTTGCTCAGCATCATCAATTTGAAATTGGATAAAACGATGGAAAATAGATATACTTGGGTGCTTTGTTAATTGTTGATAAAGTTTTGATTGTGCTGCACTTTTACCATCTTTCTCTTCAATCACACTTGCTAACATTAAATCGACTTTAGTATTGTTAGCCTGCTGGCTAGCTCGAATCAAGAATAACTCAAAGTTATCTCTCTCCCCTAATTCATCATAACAATATTTGAGCGTTTTCAGCACTTCACCAATATAAATTGGATTTTGATTAAGAATATTCTCTAAAAACTGAATAGCTTGGCGATAGTTTTTATTGGCCATTTCTAAATCAGCAAGTAGCATTGATGTTCTCACACTGGTTGGAGATACATTCAGCGCTTTTTGTAGAATACTGCGTTTTTCGACCGCACTTTCAAGTTCACCGCTTAAGGCATATTCACAATAACATTGTGCTAATTCCACATTATTTTCTGTAGGTGAAATCTTGGCAAGCTTCTCTGCGATATTAACCGCTTTTTTCCATTCTTTTACTTTTTGATAAATCACCAAAAGCTGTTGCAGTGCATTTTCAGCAAACTCTGGTTCATCCACCATAATGATGTAAAGCGCTTCAGCACGGTCATAAAAACCTACCGCCATGAAATCCTTGGCAAGTTGCTGTTTAGCTAATAATTTTTGTTCGAAAGAATAATTAGGACTACGATCGAGGGCTTGATGGATCCGCAAAGCACGATCCACTTCGCCTCGAGAACGGAAAAGATTACCGAGCGTTAGCTCTGCTTCAAACTGTGAGTTGCTTTCAATTTCATTTTCTGTTTCTTGTTTTTGCAGCATATCAAGAAACAAATCAACAGCTTTATCCGTTTGATTAGAAAGCAAAAAATTCACCCCCGTGACATAATCACGGGAGAGTTTATTACTAATATCTTCCTGATCCTTCTTAGCACTCCGATGCCCCATATACCAACCGTAAGCGGCGGCTATTGGCAGAAGCAGAAAGAGTAATTCAAGCATTATACTGCCTTATCGCGAGTAGTCGTTAATTCGTTAATTTGTGATGTTTGACGTTTAACTTGACGCGCTAACGACATATTTTTGAATTTTAATTTTAAGTAGAAGAATCCAGTAATTAACCAACCTAGAATCAATCCAATGCCAAATAAAATTGCAACCAATGTTGAAAGTTGTAATTGACTTTCGGCAACAATATAATTAAAAGTAATGACTTGATCATTATTTGCCCCAATAGTTATCGCAACTAATACGATAGCAAACACAATAATAAGTCCAAGAATATATTTAATCATCACAATCTCCTTATTAAGAATAGTTTCATTATGCCAAAATTTATAATAAAAAACGACACCTAAGTGTCGTTTTATTGATATCAATATGCTTAAGCAAAAACATTTACACGATCTTTTAATTCTTTACCTGCTTTAAAGTGCGGTACGGATTTAGCATCCAATTTTACAGAATCACCCGTTTTAGGATTACGGCCAACTCGCGGTTGACGATGGTGTAAAGAGAAACTACCAAAACCACGTACTTCAATCCGATCACCATCTTCTAAAGATTGTGTAATCAGTTCAAGAATATCCTTCACAATACTTTCTACTTCTTTTGTCGATAAAGTTGGATACTTTGTTGATAGATTTTCAATTAATTCTGATTTAGTCATCGTCAACTCTCCTTTAAATTATATTCAAACCTTTCATTAAAATTTACGAGTAATATATTTGTTCATAACAAATTATCGCTAAATCTTTATTAAATATTGCGAGTAATAATAAGGCTGAGTAATTACTCAGCCTTATTTATGTGAATTAATTATTCACCTTTAGCTGCTCTAAAAGCTTCAGCCATTGCGTTTGGAATAGCAACTTCTTCTTGTTTGTTATTCACACTTGCAACTGCAGCAGCTTCTTCAGCTTGATCTTTCGCTTTTACAGATAAGTGAACGATACGAGCTTTACGATCAACACCTGTATATTTCGCTTCAACTACATCACCTGCTGCAACTTCGTTTGTTAAGTCTGCTGCACGGATATAACCTTCAACGCCACCTGCTAATTCAACTTTAGCACCTTTAGCATCAGCTTCAACAACAGTTGCAGAAATTACAGCACCTTTTTTGTTGATTGCTACGAAGTTGTTGAATGGATCATCTTCAAGTTGCTTGATACCTAAAGAAATACGTTCTTTCACTGCATCTACTGCTAATACTACTGCAGATACTTCATCACCTTTTTTGTAGTTGCGAACTGCTTCTTCACCTGCAACATTCCAAGAAATGTCAGATAAGTGAACTAAACCGTCAATACCACCTTCAAGACCGATGAAGATACCGAAATCAGTGATTGATTTGATCTTACCAGTAACTTTGTCGCCTTTGTTGTGAGTTTCAGCAAATTGAGTCCATGGGTTAGGTTTGCATTGTTTTAAACCTAAAGAAATACGACGACGCTCTTCGTCAACTTCTAATACCATTACTTCAACTGTATCGCCAAGGCTTACAACTTTAGATGGGTGGATGTTTTTGTTAGTCCAATCCATTTCAGAAACGTGAACTAAACCTTCAACACCATCTAAGATTTCAACGAAACAACCGTAGTCAGTTAAGTTAGTTACTTTACCAGTTAATTTGCTGTTTACTGGGTGGTTTTCAGCGATAGCAACCCAAGGATCTTGACCTAATTGTTTTAAGCCTAAAGATACGCGAGTACGATCTTTGTCAAATTTTAATACTTTAACCGTTACTTCGTCGCCTACATTCACGATTTCGCTTGGGTGTTTAACACGTTTCCAAGCCATATCAGTGATGTGTAACAAACCGTCAACGCCACCTAAATCTACGAATGCACCGTAGTCAGTTAAGTTTTTAACGATACCTTTAACTTCTGAACCTTCAGCTAGGTTCTCAAGGATTTGTTCACGTTCTTGGCTGTTTTCAGATTCGATCACTGCACGACGAGAAACAACAACGTTGTTACGTTTTTGATCTAATTTGATTACTTTGAATTCTAATTCTTTACCAAGTAGGTGATCAGCTTCACGTGCTGGACGTGTATCAACTAATGAGCCTGGTAAGAATGCACGAACACCGTTTAACTCAACTGTGAAACCGCCTTTCACTTTGCCGTTGATTAAACCGATAACGGTCGCTTTTTCTTCGTAAGCTTTTTCTAATTCAATCCAAGATTCGTGACGAACAGCTTTCTCACGAGAAAGTTTAGTTTCGCCGTAACCATCTTCAACTGCATCTAAAGCTACGTTTACTGTGTCGCCAACTTTAACTTCAAGTTCACCTTGAGCGTTTTGGAATTCAGCAACAGGAATTGCAGATTCAGATTTTAAGCCTGCATCAACAAGTACAAAGCCTTTTTGAATAGCAACAACAGTACCGCTAACGATTGAACCTTGACGGGTTTCAAGGCCTTTTAATGATTCTTCAAAGAGTTGAGCAAAAGATTCTGACATATAAATAATCTTCTTAATTTAAGTTAATAACATCCACATTAAGATCCATAAAATGCGGGGTTGAGGATAAATGTCTATTCTTCCTTGAATAAACAGTTAAATCGAAATTGACGCTTTTTGTTGAATATAAGCTAACGCTTGAACAATGACTTCATCAATACTCAATGTTGTACTATCTAACAATAAAGCATCATCAGCCGGTTTCAATGGCGCAACCTCACGATTTCTATCGCGAAAATCGCGTTCTTGTATCTCGGCTAAAATCTGTGCAAAGTTACCATTAATTCCCTTATTTTGCAACTGTTTATAGCGCCTTTTTGCACGTTCTTCCGCACTCGCGTCTAAAAACAGTTTAACTTGTGCATTTGGGAAAACTACCGTCCCCATATCTCGCCCATCCGCAATCAGGCCATCATTTTTACCAAAATCCTGCTGAAGTTGCAGTAAAGCTGACCGCACTTTTGGGAAAACCGCCACTTTTGATGCAGCTTCCGCCACTTCTTGCGTACGGATTAAATGGCTTACATCCATCCCACCAAGAAGCACATTGACTTCTCCATTTTTCGGGATGAACTGGATATCTAAATGACGAGCTAACTCCGCTAATCCTTCTTCATCAGTTAAGTCAGCATGACGTTTCAGCGCAGCCAATGCCGTCACGCGATAAATCGCGCCACTATCTAATAAGGTAAAACCTAATTTCTCTGCCAATGCGTAACAAAGTGTTCCTTTCCCTGCCCCACTTGGACCATCAACGGTGATAATTATCCCCATCATCTCTATCCTTTTACTTTTCAAAAATCGATACATTATAGACATAAATACCTTATTTCTCTAAAGATTCTTTTGCTAAATGCTAAAAAATAATTGGCTATTATAATTCTAAATTAATATTAATAATTCATACAAAATTTAAAGAAAACATACAACATCAGATCTTAGCCCCTCCTTATAAGGTAAAGACAAACTCTACCAATAAAAACAAGCATCAATAATCGTTGCAATACTTTCCAGCCAATGAATAAAAGAAATTGAGAATATTCACAATATATAACATGAAAATGATTCTTTAGATATTATATTAATTTCATGATCTCATCCCTTGAATTTCACCCCTTAAAAGAAGATAATACGAATCTTTCTCATAAATATAGGAGGTAATTAATGAAAAAACAAATGAGATTAAACTTAGTTACATTTTGCATAATAAATGCAATGAACATTAATATTGCTGAAGCTCAAACAGAAGAAATACTCGATCAAATAAATGTGGTCGAAAAAAACGTAACTAATGATAAGAAACCATTTACAGAAGCAAAAGCTAAAAGCACAAGAGAACATATATTTAAAGATACACAAACTATCGATCAAGTTATTCGAAGTATCCCAGGTGCTTTTACTCAACAAGATAAAGGCTCTGGCGTAGTTTCTGTTAATATTCGTGGTGAAAATGGATTAGGTCGTGTCAATACAATGGTCGATGGCGTCACACAAACTTTTTACTCTACTGCCATGGACTCAGGTCAATCAGGTGGAAATTCTCAATTCGGTGCATCGCTTGATCCTAACTTCATTGCTGGTATCGATGTCAATAAAAGTAACTTTTCAGGTTCCAATGGCGTAAATACCTTATCTGGTAGTGCTAATTTTAGAACACTAGGTGTTAATGATGTTATTACTGATGACAAACCATTTGGGCTCATCGTAAAAGGAATGACGGGGAGCAATGCAACTAAATCGAATTTTATGACAATGGCTGCAGGCAGAAAATGGCTTGATAATGGCGGTTATATTGGTGTGGTATATGGTTACAGTCAACGTGAGGTTTCACAAGATTATCGTATCGGAGGGGGAGAACGATTGTCTTCTCTTGGACAAGATATTCTTGCTAAAGAAAAAGAAGCCTATTTCCACAATGCAGGTTATGTTTTAAATTCAGCTGGACAGTGGATACCTGATTTAAACAAAAACCATTGGTCTTGCAATGCACCCAATCCAACATTTAATGGAAATACAGACCCAATTACAACAACCGATGAGCTAACTGGAGCGACCGAAACAAGAACACCAGGTTGTATTACTCGGATTGAAAGAAAAGAAGAAAATTATGATTATATTAGTGAAGAAGATACGCCTAACGAACCACGTTACAATACATCTAGCTATCAACTTAATACTTATAAAAATGAAACTAGAAAAAAAATTCTGAGAGAATTAGAAAATGGTGTGCCTCCCAAAGATATCCCCGAATTACAAAATGATGTGGATTCAACAAACAACTCATTTGAACGTAATAAAGATCAATACAGCGTTGCCCCTATTGAGCCTGGCAGCTTGCAATCTCGTTCTCGTAGCCATTTATTAAAATTTGAATATGGTGATGATCGCCATAATTTAGGTGCACAAATTCGTACTCTCGATAATAAAATTGGTTCTCGAAAAATTGAAAATCGTAATTATCAATTAAATTATAATTTTAATAATAATCGCTATCTTGATCTCAATTTGATGGTAGCACACAACTTGGGTAAAACCATTTATCCTAAAGGTGCATTCTTTTCTGGTTGGCAAGTAGAAGATAAATTAATTACGAAGAATGTGGCAAATATTATTGATATTAACAATAGCTATACTTTTTTATTGCCAAAAGAAATCGATTTAAAAACCACATTGGGCTTTAACTACTTTATTAATGAGTATAGTAAAAACCGTTTTCCAGAAGAATTAAGTTTGTTTTATAACAATGAATCACACTCCCAAGGAAACTATAGTTATTTAGGTCGCTTCCAAGGAAGCAAAAGCGGATTACCACAACGTTCAGTGATCTTACAACCTTCTGGTAAACAACAATTTAAAACTGTTTATTTTGATACCGCACTTTCTAAAGGAATTTACCATTTAGACTATAGTGTCAATTTTACGCATTATGCATTTAACGGTGAGTATGTAGGTTATGAAAATACACCAACACAAATTAATGAACCGATTTTGCATAAATCAGGACATAAAACAGCGATAAACCACTCAACAACGCTTAGCGCGGATATCAATGATTATTTTATGCCGTTTTTCACCTATTCGCGCACACATAGAATGCCAAATATTCAAGAAATGTTCTTCTCTCAAGTATCTGATGTTGGCGTAAATACGGCATTAAAACCTGAGCGAGCAGAAACTTATCAACTAGGGTTTAACACCTATAAAAAAGCTGTTTTTACAGAAGAAGATGTTCTAGGTTTAAAACTAGTGGGATATCGTAGTTTCATCAAAAATTATATTCATAATGTATATGGTGTATGGTGGAGAGATGGCGTTGTTCCTGACTGGGCTGCTGATAATGGATTTAGATTTACCATTGCTCATCAAAATTATAAGCCTATTGTGAAAAAGAGCGGCGTCGAGTTAGAAATTAACTATGACATGGGACGTTTCTTTGCAAATCTGTCTTATGCATACCAACGAACAAATCAACCAACCAATTATGCAGATGCAAGTCCACGTCCTAACAACGCATCAAAAGATGACATTCTAAAACAAGGTTATGGTCTATCTCGTATCTCAATGTTACCTAAAGATTATGGAAGATTAGAACTTGGCTCTCGCTGGTTTGATCAAAAATTAACTGTTGGTATCGCAGCTCGTTACTATGGGAAAAGCAAACGAGCAACCATTCAAGAAGAATATATTAACGGCTCTGAATTTGAATTAAATACTAGTCATGAAAGAACTTATTATGCAATTAAGAAAACAGAAGAAATTAATAAACAACCAATTATTTTAGATTTGCATATAAGTTACGAACCTATCAAAGATTTGATTATCAAAGCTGAAGTACAAAACCTACTAGATAAACGTTATGTTGATCCTTTAGATTCTGGCAACGATGCGGCATCTCAACGCTATTATTCAAGCTTAAATGATTCCATTTGTAGCAAAAATGATACTTGCGATAACGGAATAAAAGATAAATCTGTGCTTTACAATTTTGCACGAGGAAGAACTTATATTTTTAGTTTAAACTATAAATTCTAATGGGTTTATATAAAAAGGCATAGTTAATTGACTATGCCTTTTTAAATAATGTTTATGATTCAATTTTAGAATTTATTATCTTATTAAAAGATTATTACTACAGTCTGTCTATCATCCCTAATACTAATGCCGAAGACTGTTTTGCAGCTAACGGTAAGAACTCTTCAAAAGACATACTCGCTTCGCCATCGCCTGCATCCGAAATTGCCCGAACGACCACAAAAGGTACGTTAAAGGCATGACAAACTTGCGCAATCGCCGTGGCTTCCATTTCTACTGCAGTCACATTTGGGAAATCAACTTTAATTTGAGCAATTTTTTCTTCGCTATTAATAAAACTATCACCAGAGCAAATTAAACCGCGTTTTACATTTTGTCCTTGTGATTGGGCAATTTCATCGGCTAAATCTGCTAATTGTTTATCTGAAAGAAAAGCAGCTGGATTTGCAGGTAATTGACCTTTTTCATAGCCAAATGCCGTCACATCTGCATCGTGATAGCGTGTTTCATCCGAAATAACGATATCTCCTACTTTTAAACCTTTTGCAACACCGCCTGCTGAGCCCGTATTTAAAACCACATCCGGTTTTGTCAATTGTAATAAAGCGGTAGTACCAATAGCGGCTGCAACTTTACCAATTCCTGATTGTAATAACGCGATCTCTTTGCCATTAATTTTGCCTTCAAAAATGACCGCACTTGCCACTTTTGTTTCTCTTTTATCTATCATTAACTGAGATAAAATCTCCACTTCTTGTGCCATTGCACCAACAATCCCGATTTTCATTATTGTTTCCTTTCTTGTTCTATTTTATTCACTAAAAAATCTAATACCGCTACACTGTAATCATCATTATATAGTGTGCTTGCTGTAAGCACATATTTTCCATCTACAACCACATAAGGAAAAGTAAAAACACCATATTCTTCAGTTAAATCAATAGCATTATTCACATCCTCTTTCACTCCAATAGAAGATGCTACCTCCTCAAATTCAGACTGATTAATTCCTTGCAAAGCAGCCCATTCACTCATTTTATCTAATGACGATAACTCGGTATAACGAGCTTTTTCTGAGGTTTCAAATAATAACGCATCAGACAACTCGCTCGCATTTAAGCGCTGCAATGTATAAAATATTATTGCTGAAAATTTATCCTCATTCGTTGCAACAGGATATTCCTTGAAAATGAGCTTATTTGGGCGAATTTGACTATAAAGCTGTAAGATATCTTGAGCTGAAGAACAAACTCGGCAGTCATAATCAAAGAAAAATTGGATGGGGATTTTACGATCGTTTCTTTTAGCTTGTACAATTGGTTCTTGATATGAAAAATAATCACGCCCATCTTCAAACTGTATGATATTTGCTGATGGTAAATGTGGTGAATTTTGGACAGAAAAACTCTTTGAATTAACTTCACTAAATGCGATATCTGTCACGCTTAGCAATATCATTGCAAAGGATCCTTTTAATAATTTATTCTGCCAAACTTTTTTCATGAATTAACCAATTGGTTCAATATAATCGACTAATAATTGGAGGTTTCGATTTCCTCGAAACGCATTAATTTCTAACTTATAAGCAAATTTTGCCTGTTTAATAGATAAATCGGGATAATACCGAGTATCAATATTAAACGCAATGGCATCTAATAATGGCCCACCATTTTTAGGTTCTACCAACATTTTTAAATGATTCTTATTTTGCCCAATAGCACGTTGCTCAAAAATTCTAAATTCGCCATCAAACACTGGTTCAGGGAATGCTTGCCCCCAAGGTCCGCCAGATTTGATCTCTTCTGCTGTTTGAATATTAAATTCATTTGTTTGAAGTTCACCATCCGTCCAAATCACGCCTTGTAGTTGTTCTTTATCTAACCAATCTCGTACAGTTTGATTAAAAATCTTTTGAAAATCAGGGAAAAAGCTTTCTTTAATGCTTAATCCTGCAGCCATGGCATGACCACCAAATTTTAAAATCATATCTGGATGTTGAGAATGGATGCGTTCTAATACATCGCGCATATGCAAGCCTTCAATTGAACGTGCAGAACCTTTTAAAATGCCTTCTTGATCTTGTGCAAAAGCAATGACTGGTCGATGGTATTGATCTTTAATACGAGAAGCTACAATGCCTAATACGCCTTGATGCCAATCTGGCTGAAATAAGGCGATTCCCATCGGTAATTCATCGGAAAGTGCGGTGAGATTGCGGCAAATTTCTAAAGCTTCCAACTTCATGCATTGCTCAATTTCTTTTCGAGCTTGATTTAAACTGTCTAAATCTAAGGCTTGGGCTCTTGCCTCTTGCATGCTTTCTGCCAGTAATAACTCCACACCGACAGACATATTATCTAATCGGCCCGCAGCATTTAAACGGGGTGCAATCGCAAAGCCCAAATCAGCTGAACAAAGTTTTTCAACTTCTCGATTAGCCACTTCTGTTAATGCTATTATTCCAGGGCGACAACGTTTCGCACGAATTCGCATCAAACCTTGATGAGCTAAAATACGATTATTTTGATCAAGGGGAACGACATCCGCAATTGTGCCGAGCGCGACTAAATCGAGTAATTCAGTAAAATTAGGCTGTGTTTCAGCCGTAAAAATGCCCAACTTGCGAAATTTGGCTCGTAAAGCGAGCATTAAATAGAATGCTACGCCTACGCCGGCTAAACATTTTGAAGGGAAATCACATTGTTGCAAATTTGGATTAACAATGGCATCAGCATTCGGCAGTATTTCTGGTGGCAAGTGATGATCGGTAATCAATACTTTCACACCCTGCTCTTTTAAATACGCCACACCCTCAAAAGACGATACCCCGTTATCCACCGTCATCAATAACTGCACGCCTTTTTCCATTGCCATCTCAGCAACAGGTACACTCAACCCATAGCCTTGCTCAAAACGATTTGGCACCAGATATTCCACATCAGTAAAGCCCAGCATACGCAAAGCTAATACTGAAAGCGCCGTACTGGTTGCCCCATCTGCATCAAAATCACCGACGATAACAATCTTTTGTTGCTGTTGATAAGCATCAACCAATAAATCTACGGCGTGTTGAATACCGTGTAATTGATTGGGATTCAGCATTGATTGCAAAGTGCGGTCTAATTCTTGGCTATTTTTAATATGGCGAGAACGATAGAGACGATCGAGTAATGCATTATCTGAAACAGAATTTCCGGCAGGAATTTCACGACGTTTGATGAGTTTTTTCACGGTATTTTGTTATTTAAAATTATCATCCAAAGAAATTACAATATGCACTTTGATGATATAAATATTTAATATTTAAAGGGCGTATACAATACGCCCTCACTACTAAAAATTATTGTGCTGATTCCTTCAAGGCAGCTAATAAATCTTTGGGTTTTAAATATCCCCCAATCAATTCACCTGTTGAAGTCACAATACTTGGTGTACCTTGCACACCGAGTTGTACACCTAAATCATAGTGTCTTTTCACAATGTTAGGTGTTTTTAATTCTTTCGGTAAGTTACCTTCTTCTGCTTCGTTCAATGCAAATACAGGATCTTTCGATGTCCAAATTGCTTCCATTTGGCGAGCGGTTTCATTCATTCCAGCACGTGGGAATGCAAGATAACGAACAGTAATACCTAAATCATTATATTCTTTCAGTTGTTGATGAAGAATATGGCAATAATGACAAGTGATATCCATGAATACAGTCACAACATATTTTTCATTTTTTGCAGGATAAATGATCATTTCGCTTTTTAATGCATTCACTTTATCCGCTAAAAACTTACCTGCGACATCAACCGGGCCTTTATTTGTTAATTCATACATTTTGCCTTGCAAAACATATTGACCATTTTCGCTCACGTATAAAATGCCCTGATCAGTCACGGCTGTTTTAAGGCCTTTTACTGGTGAATCTTTCACCTCAATATTTTTCGCACCTAATGCCTGTAACTTCGATTTAATCTCAGCATCACTCGCCATAGCAGTAGCTGAAGCAGAGATTAAAAGTGCGGTTAATAATTTCTTCATTTTTATTCCTAAATATATCTAAACAACGAAGATTAGAATTATAAATGGATCGATAATTTGTGCAAGCCAAACTACCCAAAAAACTGAAAATGACTTATACTTCTGCCGCTTATAGAGGTTTATTTATTATGTTTGAAATTAATCCAATCAAAAACAAAATCGCCGACCTTTCCGAACGCACTTCTGTGCTTCGGGGGTATCTTTGACTTCGACGCAAAAGTTGAGCGTTTAGAAGAAGTTAACGCCGAATTAGAACAACCCGATGTGTGGAACGAACCTGAAAAAGCCCAAGCGCTTGGAAAAGAACGCGTTTCACTTGAACAAGTAGTTGATACCATCAAGAATTTAGAACAAGGTTTAGAGGATGTTGAAGGGCTGCTTGAATTAGCCATTGAAGCGGAAGATGAAGAGACCTTCAATGAAGCCGTTGCTGAATTAGATGAGCTTGAACAACAACTCGCAAAACTCGAATTCCGACGCATGTTTAGCGGTGAGCACGATGCGTGTGATTGTTATGTCGATTTACAAGCAGGTTCTGGTGGTACAGAAGCGCAAGACTGGACGGAAATGTTACTTCGTATGTTCCTTCGTTGGGCTGAAAGCAAAGGCTTTAAAACAGAGTTAATGGAAGTCTCTGATGGCGATGTGGCGGGCTTAAAATCAGCGACGATTCGTGTCAGTGGTGAATACGCTTTCGGTTGGTTACGTACGGAAACCGGTATTCATCGTTTAGTGCGTAAAAGTCCATTCGACTCTAATAATCGACGTCATACATCGTTCGCAGCCGCTTTCGTTTATCCTGAAATTGATGACGACATTGATATTGAAATTAATCCAGCAGATTTACGTATTGATGTTTATCGTGCATCAGGTGCGGGTGGTCAGCACGTCAATAAAACTGAAAGTGCGGTGCGTATTACTCACATGCCAAGTGGGATTGTTGTGCAATGTCAAAACGATCGTTCTCAACACAAAAATAAAGATCAAGCTATGAAGCAGTTAAAAGCGAAATTGTATGAGCTTGAGTTACAAAAGAAAAATGCGGATAAACAAGCGATGGAAGATAATAAATCTGATATCGGTTGGGGCAGCCAAATTCGTTCTTATGTGTTAGATGATGCGCGTATTAAGGACCTCCGCACAGGCGTTGAAAATCGGAATACTCAAGCTGTATTGGATGGCGATCTTGATCGCTTTATTGAAGCCAGTTTGAAAGCTGGGCTTTAATCATAATTTTTTATATAAACTAAGTGAGGTCATTTTTTCTGACCTCCTGAAGACACCACTAAAGTTAAGGGCTAGTGATAATGTCATATCGCACTTAGTCCTTTTAATTTCAGTTAAATTTTGCCATTTTTGTCACACAATTTTGAACGAGGCACTTACCATCAGAGAATATTAAGATGGTTGACTGCAATCGGATCTATCGCTCATCCATAGAGCCTATTTCGTATTTAGTCTGACCTCAATTGTCTATTTATCACTATACTCGCCTAATTTGCCAAAAGGCTTTC
This sequence comes from Haemophilus sp. SZY H56, assembly GCF_054332415.1. Taxonomy (NCBI): domain Bacteria; kingdom Pseudomonadati; phylum Pseudomonadota; class Gammaproteobacteria; order Pasteurellales; family Pasteurellaceae; genus Haemophilus; species Haemophilus sp. SZY H56. The sequence continues at coordinate 36,182 of NZ_JBTGNX010000012.1, forward strand.
TTCCAATAAGGGCTATTCATCGAAGAATAAATCACACCACCTTTGGTTGAAGCATGTAAAAATTTATCTTCTTTTACATAAATCCCAACATGATAGCCATTTGGTCCGCGCCCTGTCTTAAAGAAAATTAAATCGCCAGTTTGGATATCTTCTTTACGAACAAGTTTTCCATAACCCGCTTGATCTTTTGTTGTACGAGGCAGGCGAATGTTAAAACGGTCAATAAAGGTCTTTTGCACAAAACCAGAACAATCAATACCACCACGAGATTGCCCGCCTAAAACATATGGTGTACCCGCCCATTCATATTGTTGTTCACTTAACATGGTAATGGCCATAATCGGATCCCCAATCTGACCTTTATAGTTCATTGCATAATCTTCACGAACACCACTTGAACAAGCAAAAAGTAAAAAACTTCCTGCGACTAAAAAAGCACATTTAATCTTATTCATGTTCAATCCTGACAAAAGTGCGGTCAAAAACGACCGCACTTTTCTTACTATTGTTTTGGCTTGGTATTTTCTACACGAGCTCGTAATTTTTGTCCTGGCTTGAATGCCACTACACGGCGCGCAGAAACAGGAATACTTTCACCTGTTTTCGGATTACGCCCTGGACGGGATGCTTTATTACGAAGTTCAAAATTACCAAAACCGGATAATTTTACTTCTCCACCAGATTCTAACGATAAACGAATTTCCTCAAAAAAGTCTTCCACTAATGCTTTAGCTTCAGCTTTTTGTAATTGATACTTATCTAATAAGTATTCAGTAATATCAATTTTTGTAATCGTTGCCATGTTAGTCTCCTGTTTAGTCTCTAAGCTCCGCATTAAAGCGTTGTTTAACTTCGTTTAATACAGCTGAGATTACCGCATTAATCTCATCATCTTCAAGCGTTTTTTCATTATCTTGAATGGTTAAACTGATTGCTAAGCTCTTATGTCCGCTAGTAACGCCAATACCTTGATATACGTCGAATAAATTGACTTGTGTTAATTTTTCTCCGCCAGCTTGCTTACATGCTTCGATAATATCGCCTGCTGGCACATTATCAGCAACGACTAAAGCTAAGTCACGACGGTTTGCTGGGAATTTTGAAATCTCTTTGGCTTGAACTACTCGACGATTTGCAATGGCATCCCATAAAATTTCAAAAACAACTGCTTTGCCATTTAATCCTAGTTTTTGAGCGATAAGTGGATGAATAGTTCCAATAAAACCAATTTCTTTTCCATCTAATTCAATTGAAGCAGATTGTCCAGGGTGCAATGCACTGTGTGCTTTTGCCACAAATTTAACTCGATTACCTACTTCGGTAAGAGAAAGAATGCTTTCTAAATCACCTTTAAGATCAAAGAAATCTATAGTTTCTGCTTTCCCCGTCCAAGATTCAGATTTAGCGGTACCTGTAATTACACCAGCAAGAACAAACTCTTGGCGAATGCCAAATTCCGCATTTGCATCCGGAACAAAACGTAATCCCGTTTCAAATAAACGTACGCGGTTTTGTTGACGATTTTGGTTGTATAACACTGCACCGAGTAATCCACTTAACAATGAAACGCGCATTGCTGACATTTCAACTGAAATTGGATTTGGTAATACAAGCGCATCAATTTCTGGATGAAGTAAAGTCTGTATTTTGGGATCAACGAAGCTATAAGTAATCGCTTCTTGATAATCTGCATCCACAAGTGCGGTCTTAATTCGGCTTAATTCTAAATCTGCTTCTTTATGCTCACGCATACGAAGATGCGCTAATGGCGCATTATTTGGAATGCTGTTATAACCATAAATACGGGCTACTTCTTCAATGAGATCTTCTTCGATTTCAATATCAAAACGCCAGCTTGCAGAAGTCACTGTCCAGACGTCATTAGCATATTTCACGGCAAAACCTAAACGTTCAAAAATCTCGGTCACGGTTTCAGTTTCGATATGATGACCTAATAAGCTATCTAATTTTTCACGACGTAAAGTCACTTCATTGACTTTTGGTAAATATTGCTCGCTCACGACTTCACAAATTTCACCTGCTTCACCACCGCATATGTCAAGTAACAATGCTGTTGCACGTTCTATTGCGTGACGTTGTAGCGTAAAATCAACACCACGTTCAAAGCGGTGTGAGGAATCTGTGTGTAAACCATATTGTCTTGCACGTCCTGCAATCGCTAATGGTGCGAAGAATGCCGCTTCTAAAATCACATCTTTTGTTGTTTCAGCATCAACACCACTTGCTTGACCACCAAAGATACCCGCCATTGCTAATGGACCTGTTTGGTCTGCAATCACTAAAGTATTCGGTTGTAATTTTGCAGTTGTGCCATCTAATAAAACAAGTTCTTCGCCGTTATTGGCTAAACGTACTTGAACAGGTTGAGCTACTTTTGATGCATCAAAAGCATGCATTGGTTGACCTAATTCAAGTAAAACATAGTTGGTAATATCCACAATCGGATCGATAGAACGAATACCACAACGACGTAATTTTTCTTGTAACCAAATTGGTGACTGCACTTTAACATTCACATTTTTCACCACGCGTAATAAATAACGTGGACATGCTTCTGGTGCGTTTAATTCAATTTGAACTTTATCTGAAATTGTTGCCGGTACAGCATCAAAGTGCGGTTGATTAACAACTTGTTTATTAACCACGCCAACTTCACGTGCAACACCTGCAATGCTTAAACAATCTGCACGGTTTGGCGTTAAACTAATTTCAATAGCTTTATCATCTAAATCTAAATATTCACGTAGATTTGTCCCTACTGGTGCATCTAATGGTAATTCAATGATGCCCTCTGCATCTACATCAATGCCTAATTCAGAGAATGAGCAAAGCATCCCTTCTGAAGGTTGACCACGTAATTTAGTTTTCTTAATTTTAAAATCACCGGGTAATACAGCGCCTTCAGTTGCACATGCTACTTTTAAACCTTGACGGCAATTTGCTGCACCACAAACGATATCTAATAAACGGTCGCCACCAACATTTACTTTAGTGACACGTAATTTGTCTGCATCAGGATGTTGCGCACATTCAACAACTTCACCCACAACAACACCTGTAAAGTCGCCAGCTACTTTTTCAACACCATCAACTTCTAAACCAAGCATCGTGATTTGATCACATAACTGCTCTGTTGAAATTGATGGATTAACCCATTCTCTCACCCAATTTTCGCTAAATTTCATTATCTCTGTATCCTTTATTGATGAACGTGTTACGTTCTGAATTAATCATTATCGTCAATTTAACCCAACGGTTAATTACTTAAATTGTTTTAAAAAACGTAAGTCGTTTTCAAAGAATGAACGCAAATCTGTGACGTTGTAGCGTAACATAGTTAAACGCTCAACCCCCATGCCTACTGCAAAGCCAGAATATTCATTTGGATCAATACCTACGTTACGTAACACATTAGGATGCACCATACCACAACCTAATACTTCTAACCATTTACCATTTTTACCCATTACATCGACTTCTGCAGAAGGTTCAGTAAATGGGAAATAGGAAGGACGGAAACGAACTTGTAAATCTTCTTCAAAAAATGCACGTAAGAAATCGTGTAATAAGCCTTTTAACTCGGTGAAGTTTGCTTTTTTATCTACATAAAGCAATTCAATTTGATGGAACATTGGTGTGTGTGTTTGATCGTAGTCATTACGATATACACGACCTGGCGCCATAATACGAATAGGTGGCTGTATTTTTTCCATGGTACGAATTTGTACACCGGAGGTTTGTGTACGAAGTAATAATTCCGGATTAAACCAGAATGTATCGTGATCAGCTCGTGCTGGGTGATGTTTTGGGATATTTAATGCATCGAAATTGTAATAATCACTTTCAATTTCGGGACCAGTTTCCACAGAAAAACCTAACTCTGAAAAGAATTTTGTTACGCGATTGATAGTAATGGTCACTGGGTGTAAACCACCCGTTTCTGTTTTACGACCAGGAAGACTGACATCAATACGCTCCTTTTCTAATTTCGCATTGAGTTCAGCTTGTTCCCACTCTGCTTTTTTAGTATTTAAAAAATCTAATGCAGCTTGTTTTGCCTCATTGATTTTAGCCCCCATTGCTGGACGCTCTTCTGCTGCAACATTACGCAATTCCTGCATAAGTTGGGTAAAATGACCTTTTTTACCAAAATATTCCACACGAATTTCATCTAATGTGGCCAAACTTTTATTTTCGATTTGTTCAATCGCTGATTTTGCTTTCTCAACAAGATCTTTCAGATGTTGCATGGTTTCCCCTGATTATCTTTTCTAACTAAAAATACGCTTAATGATAATACTAACTTATTAAAAAATCACGTATTTATTGAGGAATTGACATTTCGAATGAAAAAATAACAAAATTTTTTACTATTTTTTGAGATCTATCACAGTAATTTTTAATACTTTAGTTAGAATACTAGACAATCGACCATGTCTAGGAGGTGTAATATGTGGAAATCAATTTCTCAAGTCTTAGCTGATCAATTTGGTGCTTACTATAACATCAAAGAAAAAAACAAAACACCTGGAGGGGAGGTAAATGAAACTTGGCTTATTACGGATGGAATCCAACCAGTCTTTGTTAAAGTAAATGAACGGTCTTATCGTTCAATGTTTCGTGCTGAGGCTGACCAATTAAATCTACTAGGCAAGACGAATACAATCAGACTTCCACAAGTGTATGGCGTAGGCTGTTCTCAAAATCATAGTTTCTTACTGCTAGAATCACTTCCTATTACTAAACAAACTGATGCGACAGCACATTTTGGCGAAGAGTTAGCAAAACTTCATCAAATATCTGGTACTAAAAACTATGGTTTAGATTTTGATACTTGGCTTGGTCCTGAGTATCAACCTAACAAATGGAATGGGAGCTGGGCGAAATTCTTTGCAGAACAACGTATTGGATGGCAATTACAACTTTGCAAAGATAAAGGATTGGATTTTGGCGATCTTGATTTAATAACTGAAAAAGTAAAACAAAAGCTCGCAAAACATAATCCGAAACCCTCTTTGTTACATGGTAATTTATGGGTTGAAAATACGGCTATAGTAGGTAATCAAACCTTTACTTATGATCCTGCTTGCTACTGGGGGGATAGAGAATGTGATTTGGCATTTAGTGAGCTTTTCCAACCGTTCTCAGCTGAATTCTATGAAATTTATGACCGCACTTTACCTCTTGATAAAGACGGCTTTGAAGAAAGAAAACACCTTTACCAGCTCTATTATTTACTAAATTTTAGCCATCGTTTTAATGGGAGTTATATCAATTTAACCACTAAGCTAATTGAAGAGCTTTTACTTGAATAATGTCTAAAATACCTGATAAAAAAGCGTGATTTTATATCACGCTCTTTCATCTTTATAAATTATTTTCGATAAAGGATAGCTGGACCTTGCGTTCCACCATTAATTTGACTACCCTCTTGCGTTTTTAAAGCTGAGCCTGAAGCATAAATTTCTACTCGACGATTAGGCCGCAAACAATCCTTCTCTGCTTTACTAGCATGTTTATAGCCATCGCAAGCTTTAACTTGTGAATTCTTACCATAACCAATAGCAATAATTTCTGATGTCACGCCATTTTGAATCAGCCGAGCTTTAACTCGATCTGCTCGACGTTGAGATAAATCTAAATTATATTCATCAGAACCTAAACGATCGGTATAACCTACGACTTTTACATATTTTGCTCGACTTTCTTTCAGTTTTGCTGCAACATTATCAATAACTTCTTTACCACCTGAAGTTAAAACCCCTTTATCAAAATCAAATAAAAAATCACCGCTTAATGCAAATGATGAGTTTCCATTACAGCCATTTGGATACCAGAAGAAACTTTGAGCATTATGGTTTTTGTCAAATAATACTTTATATTGACAAATTTTGTGAATACCATTCTCGCGATAGTTGAATACATAATCCCATTCTTCAACACCAAATAATCCTTCAGAGAAATGAGGACGTCCAATTAAGCTGTATAATTGATCTTTATTCATGCCTCTTTCAATCATTCGAACATTATCCCAATTTGGCCATGAACCAAATTGACTACCGTCATGATTAAAAGTTGACTTATCAATTTTTGGCCATACCAATTGTGGTACTTTCTGACCATTAACTTCTTTATATTCTGGAGTACCAGCTTCTGTAACTTTGCTTAAGTTACCACAAGCAGCAACTGTCGCTACAGCTACTACAGATAATAAAATACGAGATAATTTCATCATTTAATTCTTTACCTTTAAATTGCCAAGACGTATTTCTTGTAACAAGGCTAACACAATAGCCTTATCTAAATCCTTATTTGAAACCTTAGAAAAGGTTTATGTGTATAGTAGTCATAAATATTTTTATTGTAAACTAGAACAGTAAAAAATATTTTCACATAAAATCATGCAAATCCTAGTTAAATTACTCTGTTAGTGGATGAAGTCTCGGCCAACTCTTGTTAAATTACGTCGAATAATTGCCTCAATACTCTCTTCAGCTTGTTTACCTATTTTTTGTAAAAGTGGCTTTTTCACTTTATATTTCACAGAGATAACAGATTTATCTTTCATTTTTTCAAGAATAATATCATCACTGGTTGCTAACTCATCAACTAGCTGAAGCTCTAGAGCTTGCTGACCAAACCAATGCTCACCAGTCGCGACTTTATCTACATCTAAGTGCGGTCGATTTTGAGCCACAAATTGTTTAAATAATTGATGGGTTTCTTCAAGTTCTGCTTGGAATTTCTGTTTCCCTTTTTCAGTATTTTCACCTAACACCGTGACGGTGCGTTTAAATTCTCCGGCTGTCATCACATCAACATCGACATCATGTTTTTTTAATAAACGATGAATATTAGGGATTTGCGCAACCACACCAATAGAACCGATAATCGCAAAAGGCGCAGAAACAATTTTATCTGCCACACAAGCCATCATGTATCCACCACTTGCTGCAACCTTATCTACAGCAACCGTTAATTTAATGCCTTTTTGTTTTAAGCGGGCTAACTGTGAGGCAGCCAAGCCATAACCATGAACAACACCGCCTGGGCTTTCTAAACGTAGTAAGACTTCATCATCGGTTTTTGCCACATTAATAATTGCCGAAATTTCCTCACGAAGTGCGGTTGTTTCTGATGCAGAAATATCCCCCTTAAAATCGAGCACGTAAACGCAAGGTTTAGGTGCTGCTTTCTCACCATTTTTTAATTTTGCTTTTAAAGCCTTTGCTTCTTGTTTTTTGGTTTTCTTCTCTGTTTTCTCGGCTTGTTTTAGCTCTTCTTCTGAAAGTTGGAAATCACGTAAATGCTTAACTGTTTCCTTAAATTCTTCAGAAAGATCTGTCACAACTAATTCACCATGATGTGCCAGATTACGTTGCTTTGCAGAAATAATCATTGCCACGATAGCGGCGATTACAAGTAAAATCGTTAAAATCTCTAAAATAAAAATGCCATAGCCGGTCAAAATATCAGACCACATAGTTTTTCTCCTAAATAAAGTGAAGGAATTATTTTACTGTGCAAGCCTGATTTACACTAACTTTTTATGGAAAATTTTGCGATTTAAGGTAAACTACCACAGTTTTATTGCCTAATTTATAATGAATTACAGAGGTTTATATGTCTAAAGTTGCATCTATTGTTGATGTGTTACAAGGTAAAATCGCTATAGGCGAAAAAGTTACTGTACGCGGATGGGTCCGTACCCGTCGTGATTCTAAAGCGGGTCTTTCTTTCCTTGCAGTTTATGATGGCTCTTGCTTTGATTCTATTCAAGCGATTGTTAATAATGATATTGAAAATTATGAGAGCGAAGTCTTACGCTTAACAACGGGTTGCTCTGTGATCGTAACCGGTACTATTGTTGAGTCACCTGCTGAAGGTCAAAGTGTTGAACTTCAAGCTGAAAAAGTAGAAGTGACAGGGTTTGTAGAAGATCCTGACACTTATCCAATGGCAGCAAAACGCCACTCAATTGAATACTTACGTGAAGTGGCTCACTTACGTCCTCGTACCAATATTATCGGTGCCGTCGCACGTGTTCGTCACTGCTTAGCTCAAGCTATTCATCGCTTCTTCCATGAACAAGGTTTCTATTGGGTCGCTACCCCATTAATTACTGCATCAGATACTGAAGGTGCGGGTGAAATGTTCCGTGTTTCAACACTTGATTTAGAAAACCTTCCTCGTGGCGAAGATGGTAAAGTTGATTTCAGCCAAGACTTCTTCGGAAAAGAATCATTTTTAACGGTTTCAGGCCAATTAAATGGCGAGACTTATGCTTGTGCATTAAGCAAAATCTATACTTTTGGCCCAACATTCCGTGCTGAAAATTCAAATACAACTCGTCACCTTGCAGAATTCTGGATGGTTGAACCTGAAGTTGCGTTTGCAACACTTGCTGACAATGCTAAATTAGCAGAAGACATGTTGAAATATGTGTTCCGCGCAGTGCTTGCTGAGCGCAAAGATGACTTAAAATTCTTTGAAAAACATGTAGATAAAGATGTTATTACTCGTTTAGAAAACTTTGTAAACTCTGATTTTGCTCAAATCGACTATACTGATGCGATCGATGTATTATTAAAATCAGGTAAAAAATTCGAGTTCCCTGTATCTTGGGGAATTGATTTGTCTTCTGAACATGAACGTTTCTTAGCAGAAGAATATTTCAAATCACCGGTTGTCGTGAAAAACTATCCGAAAGATATCAAAGCCTTCTACATGCGTTTAAATGACGATGGTAAAACCGTTGCGGCAATGGATGTTCTCGCCCCAGGAATTGGTGAAATCATCGGTGGTTCTCAACGTGAAGAACGTTTAGACGTATTAGATAAACGTATGGAAGAAATGGGCTTAAATCCTGAAGATTACTGGTGGTATCGTGATCTTCGTAAATATGGTACCGTACCACATTCAGGCTTTGGTCTTGGTTTTGAACGCTTAATTGTTTATGTAACAGGCGTACAAAATATTCGCGATGTGATTCCATTCCCTCGTGCACCAAGAAATGCAAATTTCTAAAAATATTGATTAAATTGACCGCACTTTATTTAAAGTGCGGTCATTATTTTAGGCGATAATTTATCCCCTATTTCATTTATTGTACTTAAAACAATCTTTCAGTACATCGAATTAAGGAAAGTAAAAATGGACAAAATTAAACAACTCTTTGCCAACAATTACAGTTGGGCGCAAAGAATGAAGGAAGAAAATTCCACTTATTTTAAAGAACTTGCAGACCACCAAACCCCTCACTATCTCTGGATTGGTTGCTCTGATAGCCGCGTTCCAGCCGAAAAATTAACAAATCTTGAACCCGGCGAATTATTTGTTCATCGTAATGTAGCCAATCAAGTTATTCATACCGATTTTAACTGCCTTTCAGTTGTGCAATATGCCGTTGATGTACTCAAAATTGAACATATTATTATTTGCGGCCACACAAATTGTGGTGGTATTAAAGCGGCTATGCAAGATAAAGATCTTGGATTGATCAATAACTGGTTGCTCCATATTCGTGATATTTGGTTCAAGCATGGGCACCTATTGGGTAACCTTTCTGCAGAAAAACGTGCAGACATGCTCACCAAATTAAATGTAGCAGAACAAGTTTATAACCTAGGTCGTACTTCTATCGTAAAAAGTGCTTGGGAACGAGGACAAAAGCTTTCGCTACACGGTTGGGTGTATGACGTAAATGATGGATTCTTAGTGGATCAAGGTGTTATTGCAACCAGTCGAGAAAGCCTTGAAATTTCTTATCGTAATGCCATTGCTCGTTTATCTAGTTTGGCAGAAAATGATATTCTGAAAAAAGAATATTCAGAAAATGAAGAATAAAAACAATGAGGTTAAAATTTAAAAAATTTTAACCTCACTCCACATTTAAAACTGCTATTTAACTAATTCTGTTTGCATGTACATTAAATGATCAATATCCGTTAAATAATGCCCTAACTCCTGAATTTCTGGTTTGTGAATATAAGGAATTTTTCCAAGCAACGGTGCATCAATTTGTGATTCTAGGACACCTATAATTTCTTTATAATGACCTAAGCCTGGATTAATACGATTAGCAACCCAACCTAATAAAGGGACGCCAAGCTGTTTAATCACTCTTGCTGTAAGTAATGCGTGGTTTATACATCCTTCTTTAATTCCAACAACTAATACAACTGGCATTTTATGTGTAACAATCCAATCTGCAAAACTTTTATTTTCAGCCATTGGTGTGAGTAAGCCAAATGAACCTTCAACTACAACAGATTGATATTTTTTGATTAATTTTGTTAACGCCTGATCTATCTTGCTTAATTTAATACGTGATTTATCTTGTGTTAACATAGGTAAAGAATGTAAAAAAGTATAACTATTCACCTCTTGATAAGATACTGGTTCATTTGTTGCATCCATCAAAGCTAACACATCTGAATTATTTTCAGCATCATAATCTGTTTGACTCTCATCAGACTGATTTTCAGTCAGATATATATTTTCCTCACAGCCACAAGCAATCGGCTTATAACCTACAATTCTCACACCTTTTGCTTGTAATGCTTGAATAATGGCACGACAAGCTGTAGTTTTTCCTACATTTGTATCTGTGCCAACCACAAAAAAACTACTCATTTTCACTCTCCTTTTTAAATCGGATTGAATTTTAAAGGCATTTTAAATAAAAAATATTGAGATAGCACAAACTTTAATAATTTTACTAAAAAATAACAATTTTATTTGATCTCACTCAAACTATAAAATAAACCATCATTCTGTTTTGGCATTTGAAGATAAAATCCTTGCTGAGTGATTTTTTCCATTACCTCGCTTTTATCAGCATGAACAAGCAGCTTGCTTCCTTTCAAATTAAATAGCATAAGAAACTGAGGCTTACCAAAACTTTGCATCAATACGTCTGGTACAGCTGAAAAATCATCTCGTTTCGAAATATAGAGATAGCAGCCTGGCTTACGTAAACTTTTATAAATTGCACATAACATTTTATTGCTCCAAAAGAAAAAACCTACCAGATAATCTCTGATAGGTTTTCATTTTACAAAAGTTTAATTATTTAGTCACAGCATCTTTCGTTTCAGCTGCTTTATCTGCTGCTGCATCTTTTGCTTCTACTGCTTTATTTGCCGCTGCATCTTTTACTTTTACAGCTTTATCAGCTACTGCATCTTTTGTTTCAGAAGCTGAATCTTTTGCTGCTTCCATTTTAGCAGACATTGCATCCTTTGCTTCAGCCGTTTTATCTGCTGCCGCATCTTTCATTTTAGAAGCTGAATCTTTTGCCGCTTCCATTTTAGAAGACATCGCATCTTTTGCTTCAGCCATTTTATCTGCTGCTGCATCTTTCATTTTAGAAGCTGAATCTTTTGCCGCTTCCATTTTAGAAGACATCGCATCTTTTGCTTCAGCTGCTTTATCAGCAACCGCATCTTTTACTTCAACAGCTTTATCAGCAACCCCATTTTTTACTTCAACGGCTTTATCTACTACTGCATCTTTAGCTTGTGTTGCCGCATCTTTTGTCGCTTCAACTTTTTGTTGTGCTTCTTCTTTATCGAAACAGCCTGTTACGGCTAAAGATGAACCTAATACTAATGCGGCTAATACTGATTTTTTCATTGTTATTCTCCATTTCATGGTTAAGGATTAATCCAAAGCTACATGCTTTGCGCTGATTAGTCTACACAAAAAAACTCAAAATAGAATATCTTCAAAAAAAATTTACATTTCTAAAGATATAGTTTTTTATAAAAATAACTATAACTCTATGAATTTAAAAAACTTATACACAAGTTCATTATAAAAATTTTATTTTTTGTAAAGATAAAAAATTACTTTTTTGTGTTTTTTTTAAACAGACAGGCTCAGTTAATTTGAATAATCCTTAATCATTGTTTTTACTTTTCAGTTACTTTGTTTACGTCTGCAGATTGATCTTTTGTTTCAGAATCTAGTTTTTACTTCCTCTGCTTTAGAGCATATGGCATCTTTTACTTCAGTCATTTTTCGGCAACATGTTTAACATGCTTAGCTACGACAATGACAGAATCTTAACTTGTACTACCGTGCTTACTATTACATCTTTTACAGCGTAAACTTTAGTAGACACCATATTTTTTGCCTATGAAACCTAATCTTTTACTTTAGCAGCTTTATCTTCTACAGCTTCTTTTACTTCTGATACTTTGTCTTTAGCTTCATCTTTTAGCTCTGTTGCTTTATCAGCCGCGCCATCTTTTGCTTCAAAAACCGCATTCTTTACTTCTGCAACTTTATCTGCAAATGCATCTTTTAATTTAGCGACCTTGTCTAGCACTGTATCTTTTGCTTCAGAAACGTCCTCTTTTGCTTCTGATACTTTGTCTTCAGCTGCATCTTTTAGCTCTGCTACTTTATCTGTCGCTTCATCTTTTGCCTCTGAGACTGCTTTTTTTACTTCTGATGCTCTATCTTCAGCCACATCTTTCACTTCAGTTGCTTTATCTTCAGCCACATCTTTCACTTCAGCAGCTTTATCTTCCACTGCTTCTTTTGCTTCTGATGCTTTGTCTTTAGCTTCATCTTTTAGCTCTGTTGCTTTATCAGCTGCGCCATCTTTTGCTTCAAAAACCGCATTCTTTACTTCTGCAACTTTATCTGCAAATGCATCTTTTAATTTAGCGACCTTGTCTAGCACTGTATCTTTTGCTTCAGAAACGTCCTCTTTTGCTTCTGATACTTTGTCTTCAGCTGCATCTTTTAGCTCTGCTACTTTATCTGTCGCTTCATCCTTTGCCTCTGAAGCTGCTTTTTTTACTTCTGATGCTTTATCTTCAGCCGCATCTTTCACTTCAGCAGCTTTATCTTCCACTGCTTCTTTTGCTTCTGATGCGTTATTTGTCACAGTATCTTTTACATAGTTAGCTGCTGCAACTAATACATCTTTAACTTGTGTCGCAGCATTAACTGTCGTCTCTTTTACTTCAGTTACCGTATCTTCAATTTTATTATTCATAACTACTCTCCTAGCATGATTATAGTGGTTAATATAAAGCTATTCAAATATAGCTCCCCTCCAGTCTATCAAAAAAGAAAAAAGAATACACCCCAAAAACACATCTCTAGTAATTGAATTTTTTGCATTTATTAAAAAGCGAATCAAATAAAACGTATTTACCCTGCTCTCTTTAATCACTTTTAACCATGTTCTTTATAAGAATTGCAGGCTTCAATAATACCTTTTTCACCATTCCAGTCAATTTGAACAATCGTTGAAGGGTAAAAACTGATTGGATTTCGCTTGCCATAAAGCTCCGAAACAATACTGCCCACTAAAGGTAAATGAGAAACAAGCAAAATACTTTTAACACCTTGTTCCTGTAAAACAGATAAATAATCTGCTACTAGCGTCGCATTCCCGTAAGGTGTGATCCCACTCCAAGTTTCAACATCATTAAGAATATTGTCTAACGCTGAATTGACGAGCTCAAAGGTTTCTTGAGTACGAACATAAGGACTGACAATCACTTTCTGAACTGAAAGTGCGGTTGAATTTAGATGTGTTTTAAGCCATTGACCTTGTGATATTGATTGTTTGCGTCCATACTCGGTTAAATGCCGAGCCTCATCTGATGCAGCAATAACTTCAGCTTCCCCATGACGCATAATAAAAATTTTCATGTCTTTACTTTCCTAAAAATAATAAAAGATAAATTTTATAGATCAAAAATGGGGGCAAGCCCCCACTTTATTAATTTGCTTTAACTGCTTCTGCAATTTCTTCTGCACATTGTTTTGCAAGTGTGCCGTCTTCACATTCCACCATTACGCGAATAAGTGGCTCTGTACCTGACTTACGCAGTAAAATTCGACCTTTGCCTTCTAAACGTTTTTCCACATCTGTAGCTACTGCTTTTACCGCTTCACTTTCTAGTGGGTTATCACCACCAGTAAAACGAACATTAATAAGTACTTGAGGGAATAATTTCACCGCACTTGCAAGCTCGTTTAATGATAAACGATGTTGAACCATTGCACTTAAGACTGCTAGAGACGCAATAATACCATCACCTGTCGTATTTTTATCAGCAATAATGATATGGCCTGAGTTTTCTCCACCTAATGTCCAGCCATGCTCTACCATTTTTTCTAATACATAACGGTCACCAACGTTAGCGCGTACGAAAGGCACACCTAACATTTTTAAGGCAATTTCTAGGCTCATATTACTCATTAATGTGCCTACTACTCCACCTTTTAATTGGCCTGAACGTAGTGCTTCGCGAGCAATAATGAAAAGGATTTGGTCGCCATCCACTTTATTACCTAAGTGATCTACCATCATAATACGGTCACCATCACCATCGTAAGCAAGACCGACATCCGCTTTGGTTTCAAGCACTTTTTCCTGTAATGCTTTTACGTCGGTTGCACCGCATTTTTCATTGATATTGATTCCATTTGGATCTGTACCAATTTCAATCACTTCCGCACCCAACTCACGTAATACATTTGGTGCAATGTGATAGGTTGCACCATTTGCGCAATCCACCACGATTTTATAACCATCTAAACCAAGGTGAGCAGGGAAAGTACTTTTACAAAATTCAATATAACGTCCTGCGGCATCACTGATACGGCTTGCTTTACCTAAATCAGCTGACTCCACGCAATCCATTGGCTGATCAAGCATGGCTTCAATTGCTTCTTCAATATCATCTGGTAATTTTGTGCCTTGTGAAGAGAAGAATTTAATCCCGTTATCATAGTAAGGGTTATGAGATGCCGAAATGACAATACCCGCTTCTAAACGGAAAGTACGGGTTAAATACGCCACGGCTGGTGTCGGCATAGGACCAGTAAATGCGGCAGTTAAACCCGCTGCAGCCAAACCTGCCTCAAGTGCAGATTCCAGCATATAACCTGAAATACGAGTATCTTTCCCGATTAATACCGTACGAGAACCTTGGGAAGCTAAAACCTTACCTGCTGCCCAACCTAATTTCAATGCGAAATCAGGTGTGATTGGATATGTACCCACTTTTCCACGGACACCATCAGTACCAAAATATTTACGATTTGCCATATTTATTCCTTAATTAAATTTGAATAATGATGTTACAAAAATCATTTATTCCACAACATATAAAATCTGTTAGTTGCTTACGCTTCTTGTGTAGCTTGCCATACTTTTAAGGCATCAGCTGTTGCAGCCACATCATGCACACGTAAAATAGTCGCACCATTTTGTGCAGCAATTAATGCCCCGGCTACACTTCCTACAACGCGTTCAGTCACGGGCTTATCTAATACAGCACCAATCATCGATTTACGTGAAAGCCCTGCTAAAACAGGATATCCACTTTCACAAAAGTGAGCTAACTGCTGTAAAAGCTTATAATTATGCTGTACAGTCTTACCAAAACCAAAGCCCATATCCCAAATAATATTTTCTTTGGCTATTCCCGCTGCTAAACAAGCTTGAGTTCTATCGTTTAAAAATTGATAAACATCTTGGACTACATCATCATAATGCGGATTAGTCTGCATTGTGCGCGGCTGTCCTTGCATATGCATGATACAAGTCGGTAAATTCAACTGTCCTGCTATTTCGAGTGCGCCAGGTTCACGTAGAGCACGAATATCATTGATTAAATCCATGCCGACCTTAGCTGCTTCTTGCATCACAATTGCTTTAGAGGTATCCACTGAAATCCAACAATCAAAACGTTTTTGCACGGCTTCAACAAGAGGTATCACTCGTTGCAACTCTTCAGTTTCAGGCACTTCTTCTGCCATTGATCGAGTTGATTCCCCGCCAATATCAATAATTGTTGCACCTTCTTTGAGCATTTTTTCAACTTGAAATAATGCTTTGTCTAGACTAAAAAACTGTCCGCTATCTGAAAATGAATCGGGCGTGAAATTCAAAATTCCCATAATTTGAGGGAATGATAAATCTAGACATTTGTTATTAGCGTAAAGTTTCATAAAGTGCGGTCAATTTTTAAATCAAATTTTAAAGGCTAGATTATAACGGAATATAGTGATTAATAGAATGACATTATAAATAAAAAAAGCCTTCCTAATTAGGAAGGCTTTATTCTTACTCTTCAGAATCTTCTGAATGATTAACCGCACTTTCAGTTGCGTCTTCTTGCGGCTTAGCTTTCGGGCTCGTATCTTTGTTATCTTCCCAACCAGATGGTGGTGTAACAGGTTCACGATTCATTAGCTGTTTAATTTGTTCTTCTTCAATGGTTTCATATTTCACTAACGCATCTTTCATGGCGTGAAGAATATCCATATTGTCGATCAGAATCTGTCTTGCTCTCGCATAGTTACGATTTACAATCGCACGAACTTCTTCATCAATCGCATGCGCCGTTTCATCTGACATATGTTTTGCTTTCGCCATTGAGCGACCTAAGAATACTTCGCCTTCATCTTCGGTATAAAGAATCGGACCGAGTTTATCTGAGAAGCCCCATTGGGTCACCATATTACGTGCAATATTGGTTGCCACTTTAATATCGTTAGATGCACCAGTCGAAATATTTTCTTCACCGTAAATCAAATCTTCTGCTAAACGTCCTGCATAAAGTGTTGAAAGTTTACTTTCTAATTGTTTTTGGCTGATACTAATTTGATCACCTTCAGGCAAGAAGAAAGTCACACCTAATGCGCGGCCACGAGGAATAATCGTGACTTTATGTACAGGATCATGCTCAGGTACTAAGTAACCCACAATGGCATGACCTGCTTCATGGTACGCTGTCGATTCTTTTTGTTTATCCGTCATGATCATGGTACGGCGTTCAGGTCCCATATTGATCTTATCTTTTGCTTTTTCAAACTCAAGCATCGATACAGTACGTTTATTGCTACGCGCAGCAAATAATGCCGCTTCATTAACCAAGTTCGCTAAATCCGCACCTGAATAACCTGGTGTACCACGAGCAAGTGTCATCGCATCTACATCATCAGCAACAGGCACTTTACGCATGTGTACTTTTAAAATTTGCTCACGACCTTTCACATCCGGTAAACCCACAACAACTTGACGGTCAAAACGGCCTGGACGAGTTAATGCTGGGTCAAGTACATCTGGACGGTTCGTTGCGGCAATAACGATTACGCCTTCGTTACCACCGAAACCATCCATTTCAACTAACATCTGGTTAAGGGTTTGTTCACGCTCATCGTGTCCACCACCTAAACCAGCACCACGTTGGCGACCTACCGCATCGATTTCATCAATAAAGATTAAGCAGGGTGCATTTTTCTTTGCTTGCTCGAACATATCACGTACACGAGAAGCACCAACCCCCACAAACATCTCCACAAAGTCAGAACCTGAAATCGTAAAGAAAGGTACTTTTGCTTCACCCGCAATAGCCTTAGCTAATAAAGTTTTACCTGTACCAGGAGGGCCAACCATCAATATACCTTTTGGAATTTTACCGCCAAGGTTTTGGAATTTTTTCGGTTCACGCAAGAAATCGACCACTTCACCCACTTCTTCTTTTGCTTCATCACAACCTGCAACATCTGCAAAAGTGACTTTGATTTGGTCTTGGTTCAGCATTTTAGCTCGGCTTTTACCAAAGCTCATGGCTTTGCCGCCACCACCTTGCATTTGGCGCATGAAGAAAATCCATACCCCAACAAGGAATAGCATCGGAAACCACGAAATCAAAATTTGTGATAGTAAACTACGTTTTTCAAAAGGCGTACCTTCAATTTTGACTTTTTTATTTAATAAGTCATCTAAGAGTTTTTTATCTTCCAATGGTGGCATGACGGTCATATATTTAGATCCGTCATTTTTAGTCACAGTAATTTCATTCGCATCAAAACGCGCTTCTTTCACTTGACTGTTACTCACGTCATACACAAAGGTTGTGTAATCTGCTGAGTCACTCACACCATTAGAATTAAAACTTTGGTAAGCCGTCATCATAACAATTGCTACCACAACCCATAGAACTAGATTTTTGACCATATCGTTCAAGGTTTAACCTGCCTTTCTTAAGTTAATTAAAATTAAACGAGATACTATCTCATCCCCGACATAATGAAAAGCTATCAAAGCAATTATCTATTCGCCTTTATAACCACTTGCTACAATATAAACTTCGCGAGAACGCCCACGAGAGGCCTCCGGCTTACGCACTTTTACGACACTAAAGAGTGAACGAATTTCGCGCAGATACTCGTCAAAACCTTCTCCTTGAAATACTTTGACTACAAAACTGCCTTTTTTTGCTAAAACTTGCTTACACATATCCAAAGCCAGTTCTACCAAATACATTGCGCGTGGAATATCAACTGATGGCATACCACTAAAATTCGGTGCCATATCAGACATCACCACATCAACTTTAGCTTCTCCAACACGTTCTAATAATGCATTTAGCACATTTTCATCACGGAAATCGCCTTGCAAGAAATCCACGCCGACAATTGGGTTCATATCCAAAATATCACAAGCAATCACTCGGCCCTTTCCACCGATTTGGCTCACAACATACTGTGACCAACCACCTGGTGCAGCACCGAGATCCACCACGGTCATTCCTGGTTTAAATAATTTGTCCGTTTGTTGAATTTCATCTAACTTAAAATAAGCACGAGAACGTAATTTTTGCTTATGTGCTTTCTGAACAAACGGATCTTTAAAATGTTCGTTTAGCCAACGAGAAGAACTCGCCGAACGTTTTTTCTTTCCCATAATCTCTATCTTTTGTACTATTTTTTGTAGTAGTTTCGTCTATATTTGGGTACAATCTGCCAAATTCAAGACTAGACTTACCAAAAAGTGCTGAAAAACCACGTTTTTTCTGACCGCTCTTTTCGGTCTTTTTATGACTCATATTTATTTAAAGGATTCCCTTATGACAATCTTATCAACAAAACAAAAACAATTTTTAAAAGGGCTCGCTCATCACCTTAGCCCTGTCGTCATGCTTGGCGGTAATGGCTTAACTGAAGGTGTATTGGCCGAAATCGATAATGCGTTAAATCATCACGAATTAATCAAAGTCAAAATTGCTGGTGCAGATCGCGAAACTAAACAGTTAATCATTGATGCAATTGTACGTGAAACACAATCATCTAATGTTCAAACAATCGGGCATATTTTGGTGCTCTATCGACCAAGCGAAGAAGGTAAAATCCAGCTGCCTCGTAAATAATTGTTATCCCCTCAATTTGAGGGGATGTTTTTTAGATGTAATTAACTTCAATAATTTCGAACTCAACCGTTCCACCTGGTGTGGTAATATTTACGGTATCATCCAACTCTTTACCCACCAAGCCTCGAGCAATCGGTGAATTCACAGAAATTAAACCTGATTTAATATCAGCCTCATCATCACCCACAATTTGGTAAGTGACTTCTTCATCAGTATCCGTATTCATTAATACCACTGTCGCACCAAAAATCACTTTACCATTATTAGGCAATTTAGTGACATCAATAACCTGACAATTTGCAAGTTTGCCTTCAATTTCTTGAATGCGTCCCTCACAAAAACCTTGTTGCTCACGTGCTGCATGATATTCTGCATTTTCTTTTAAGTCACCATGCTCACGAGCCTCAGCAATCGCCTTAATAATTTCAGGACGACGCTCATTTTTTAAGAAATCTAATTCTTCGCGTAATAGATCTGCACCACGTACAGTCATTGGAATTTGCTTCATTCTTTTTCCTTGAAATTTGGTCAAAACAAAACCACGACAATGTTTTACAACTTTGCCGCAGTCAATGAAAAATAAAAAATGATTTACTCTATTGAATTCGAGGCTTATTATTATTCTTCTTGAGAAAAATAGCAACCAAAACAGAACTAAAAATGACTAAAAAATCTTCTATTTCGACCGCACTTAAGGCCGCATTTGTCACATTCGGATTTTCTTTTTCTTCTATGGCTAAAGTTGATGTGGCCTCTATCACCCACTATTTACCAGAAGGCGCATCTGCCAGTATTATTGCTAAAAACCTCAATAACGATCAAATTATCGCAGATTACAATGGTTCAGCGTTTATGTTACCTGCTAGCACACAAAAAATCTTTACCGCTGTAGCAGCTAAATTAGTATTGGGCGATGCCTTTCAATTTGAAACATCACTTTTAAGTAACGGAAAGATTCAGAATAATGTTTTAGAAGGCGATCTTGTTGTGCAATTTACTGGCGATCCTGATCTGACCAGTGGACAACTTTATAGCCTATTAGCAAATTTAAAAAACCAAGGCATTCAGAAAATTAATGGTGATCTTATTTTAGATACCTCTGTATTTTCGAGCCATGATCGTGGGTTAGGTTGGATTTGGAACGATCTCACCATGTGCTTTAACTCCCCTCCTGCTGCAGCAAATATCGATAATAACTGTTTTTATGCCGAGTTAGATGCAAATCAACCTGTAGGTGAAACCGTCAAAATTAACGTTCCTGCTCAATTTCCTATTCAAGTTTTCGGACAAGTTTATATTGTGGATCAGCAAGAGGCTGGTTATTGCCAGTTAGACGTCGTTGTTCACGACAATAATCGCTACCAAGTAAAAGGCTGTATTGCACGTCAAGCAAAACCTTTTGGGCTTAGTTTTGCAGTACAAGATCCGGATGCCTACGCCGCTGCCATTATTCAACGTCAATTAAAACGTCTTGGTATTGAATTTACAGGTAAAGTGAAACAGCCTCAAAAACCACAGCAAAGGCAAAAACTTGCACAACATTTATCTAAACCACTGCCTGAGTTATTGAAAAAAATGATGAAAAAATCAGATAACCAGATTGCCGATGCTTTATTTAGAGCGGTAGCCTACAACTACTATAAACGCCCGGCTTCATTCCAATTAGGTACATTGGCGGTGAAATCCGTATTACAAAAACAAGGTATTAAATTTGGTAACAGCATTTTAGCCGATGGTTCGGGGCTTTCTCGTCATAATTTAGTTGCACCAAAAACTATGCTTTCTGTTTTGGAGTACATCGCTAAAAATGAAGATACACTGCATTTAATGGAAACCTTCCCGATTGCAGGTGTAGATGGAACCATCAGTGGACGCGGTGGCTTAATTAGTCCACCATTGGTTAAAAATGTCATTGCGAAAACAGGCTCATTAAAAGGCGTATATAACCTTGCTGGTTTTATGACCAATGCGCGAGGTGAAAAAGTGGCTTTCGTTCAATTTATTAATGGTTACTCCACTGGCGATTTAGAAAGTAAAACGAAACGTGCTCCACTTGTACAATTTGAAAGTACACTTTATAACGATTTTTATAAAGACTAAAACACATTAAAAAATGACCGCACTTCAAATATACCAAGTGCGGTCATTTTTTTCTTCGTTTTAAATTAAAAAGAAAAAGCACCAAACTCTTCATCGAATTTGGCGCTTTATACTTTTAGATTGTTTTATCCTTCATTATGGATTTCGAGATTACTTGCATCTTTTTCCCGTTTTTTCTTTGCTGAATCATTACGTTGAGAAGCGATGCTATCAAGGTATTCTGGTGTGATATCACCAGTGATATATTCACCAGTAAAGACTGAACAATCAAAGCCTTGAATGGTTGGGTTTTCTTGGCGTACTGATTCTGTCAGCGCTTCAAGATCTTGGAAAACTAATTTATCTACACCAATCAATTTCGCAATTTCATCAACATTACGGCCATAGGCAATGAGTTCTCGTTTTGTTGGCATATCAATGCCGTACACATTCGGATAACGAATTTCTGGCGCGGCTGATGCAAAGTAAATTTTCTTCGCACCCGCAGCACGAGCCATAGATACGATTTGCTCTGATGTTGTACCACGAACAATAGAATCATCGACTAATAACACATTTTTATCTTTAAATTCTGCTTTAATCGTATTGAGCTTGCGACGGACTGAACTAATACGTTGTGCTTGTCCAGGCATAATAAACGTACGGCCAACATAGCGGTTTTTCACAAAACCTTGACGGTAAGGTTTGCCTAAGATTTTCGCAATCTGTAACGCAATGTCTGTTGAAGTTTCTGGTACTGGAATAACAACATCAATGTTATCAGCTTCCTCAACCCATTCTTTTGCAATTTTTTTACCTAAATGTTCGCCCATGTGAACACGTGCGGCATAGACAGACACTCCGTCTATTGTTGAATCAGGACGAGCAAAGTACACATATTCAAAAATACACGGATTTAAGACCGCACTTTCTGCACACTGCTCAGCATAAAGCTGGCCATCAAAGGTCACATAAATCGCTTCACCAGGCGCAACATCACGTACAAATTCAAAACCGGCTACATCTAACGCCACGCTTTCAGAGGCAAACATATATTCTACTGCACCATTTTCTTCACGCTGACCTAGTACTAATGGACGAATACCAAAAGGATCGCGAAATGCCACCATACCATGT
This sequence comes from Haemophilus sp. SZY H56, assembly GCF_054332415.1. Lineage (NCBI taxonomy): Bacteria > Pseudomonadati > Pseudomonadota > Gammaproteobacteria > Pasteurellales > Pasteurellaceae > Haemophilus > Haemophilus sp. SZY H56. Next base: position 58,612 of record NZ_JBTGNX010000012.1, read on the forward strand.
CCAATAATCATGGCTAAGCATGCGTAAGCACCACGAATATCTTTGTGTGTCGCACGAATTGCATTAAAAATATCTTGCGGATCGAGATGGTATTTATTCACTCTATCCAAATGATTCGCAAGAATATTGAGAAGAAGTTCTGAATCCGAATTGGTATTTATATGACGACGCGCTTCTTTAAATAATTTATCTTTTAATTCGGTTGAGTTGGTTAAGTTACCATTGTGAACAAGGCTTAAACCATAAGGTGAGTTAACATAGAAAGGCTGAGCTTCAGATACGCTTGAACTGCCGGCGGTTGGATAACGTACATGTCCTAGGCCTGCATGACCTTGTAAACGTAACATATGCTCTTGTCTGAACACATCGCTTACAAGACCATTAGCCTTACGCAAACGGAAGCGGTTTTCATCATCGATTGTGACAATCCCCGCCGCATCTTGACCTCGATGCTGTAATAACGTTAATGCTGCATAAATGGATTCATTAACCGGATTTTGGCTAACGATACCGACAATTCCACACATACTGATTGACTACCTTATTGTTTAAAAGTTGAGTTTAAAAAACTAGAACTTGCTTGTAGTTGTTGGAAGAACCATTCAATAATGAAGCCGAAATGAGGAATTAATTTTGATTCTTTCCACCAATCGGTTTGTTCAAAGTTAGTGAAGGTATCCAAGAAGAATAAGATCGCAGCAACGATTAACGCCCCACGAATTAAGCCAAATGCCGCACCGAGAACACGATCTGTTCCGGTTAGTCCTGTTTTATCCACTAATTGGCTAATCACATAATTAACAATGCCGCCTACAATTAGGGTTAAAACAAATAAAATGCCGATTGCCGTGCCGTTACGCACGTAGTCAGATTCAATTTGAGTAAGATAGGTGGCGAGATAAGGATAAAATTGGCTAGCGACAATAAATGCAACGACCCAGCTTGCAAGGGACATCACCTCTCGCACAAATCCACGTAATAAACTCACGATAATCGAAAATGCGATGATGCCAATGATAATGTAATCAATCATTAAATAGTCTCTCAATTAAAAAGGGTCGCCATTGCGACCGCAGTATTTTACATAAAAAAACACAAAAGGAAAACGTTTGCGTCAATTAAATTTGAAGCAATTAGCTAGATTTCTTGCCAAAATGCTTTATCCAATTTTTGCTGTGCCTTTCGTAATACTTCTGCCAAGTGCTGATATGTCGGTCTATCTTGCACAATTGGCAAACTTTCATGTTGTTTTCTCAAACGTTCGCTAATCTCATAAAACCACTGAGAACTTTGAGGTTCTAAGGGTGATTTTGCTCGTTTCCCCAACCAATATAAACCTTGAAATGGAATCGCTAATGCACAAAGTGCAGTCAAAATAGCAAGCGAAAATGCAGTAAGATCTGCTTTGGCATAAAGTTGCTGCCAGAGCACCGAAAATACGGCCATAAAAGGCATAAATCTCTGAGCAAATTTCGTAGCCTTAATAATGCGATTTTCCGGAAAAATAATGCCGAGTTTCGCCTCTAATGGCCACGTTTGCAAATAAATTTGCCCTTGTTTTAAGGTTGAAAAAAATGATGACATGAAAACATCCTTGAAAATAACCGCGCTTATAATACTCTAGTTTAAGTTTAATTGTCATCCCTGACTAGAAATTGTTGAAATTTTCACCTTTTTTAAGAAAAGATTGTATTTTTACACTTGTGTTATTTTATTTTATTCGCCAAAAGGTGTATTCTATACCATGTTTGTAATCCTTTCTTGTGAATGGATTTTTATTAACTTCAATAAAAAACAGGGTTCCTATGTCAAAACTTGTTCTCATCCTTAACTGTGGTAGTTCTTCATTAAAATTTGCAATCCTCGATCCTGCGACAGGTGAAGAAAAATTATCAGGCTTAGCCGAAGCATTTTATCTTCCTGAAGCTCGTATAAAATGGAAACTTAACGGTGAAAAAGGTAGTGCTGATTTAGGTGCTGGTGCTGCGCACACTGAAGCACTTAACTTCATCGCATCAAACATTATGACTGATGAGCTTAAAAACTCTATCACCTCTATTGGCCATCGTATCGTTCACGGTGGTGAGAAATACACCCAATCTGTTGTCGTAACAGATGAAGTAGTTAAAGGTATTGAAGATGCTGCACAATTTGCACCACTTCACAACCCGGCTCACTTAATCGGTATCCGTGAAGCATTCAAAACATTCCCACACTTAAAAGATAAGAACGTTGTCGTATTTGATACCGCATTCCACCAAACTATGCCTGAAGAAGCATTCTTGTATGCGCTTCCATACTCACTTTACAAAGAACATGGCGTACGTCGCTATGGTGCGCACGGTACCAGCCACTACTTCGTTTCTCGTGAAGTGGCTGAATACGTAGGCAAACCGGCAGATCAAGTAAACGCAATTATCTGCCACTTGGGTAACGGTGGTTCTGTTTCTGTAGTTCGTAACGGTAAATGTATCGATACTTCTATGGGTTTAACTCCATTAGAAGGTTTAGTGATGGGTACACGTTGTGGTGACATCGATCCTGCGATCGTTTTCTATCTATACAAAAACTTAGGCATGTCAATGGAGCAAATCGAAGAGACCTTAGTGAAAAAATCAGGTCTTTTAGGTTTAACTGAAGTAACGAGCGACTGTCGTTATGCAGAAGATAACTACGACAACGCATCTAAACCAGAAGCAAAACGTGCATTAAACGTTTACAGCTACCGTTTAGCAAAATACATCGGTGCATACATGGCTGTTTTAGGTGATGATCACTTAGATGCGATCGCATTTACGGGTGGTATCGGTGAAAACTCAGCTCATGTTCGTGAACTAGCATTAGGCCACTTAAAATTATTTGGTATCAAATTAGACCAAGAACGTAATCTTGCTGCTCGCTTTGGCAAATCAGGCGTAATTACCGCTGATGACTCTGCATTCAAAGCGATCGTTCTTCCAACTAACGAAGAATTAGTCATTGCACAAGATACAGCACGTTTAGCGGGCTAATCAATTTTCTTCAGACCTGCTGAGAGATCAGCAGGTTTTTTTCATTCATTAAAAGGTATATCAAAATGACTAAAGCAGTTATTCTTATTCCAACTAGTGCAGAAGCAAATTTAGCTGCAGCATTAGACGTGGCCAAAACAACAGGCGCCGTCGTATTCAATGCAGTAGAAGATGTAAAAGCCGCTCAAGCATTAATCGCAAATAACCAAAAAGACGTGTTATTAGAAAAAATCGTGGCTGATTTCCAAGCATTAAATGCAAATTTAGTGGTTGTTAAAGGTGTTCAACCTTCAGCTCAAGCGCCTTTTGCAAATAGCCTAAACTTCGCGATTGCACAAACTTTAGATGCTCAAATTATCTTAGTGGCAAACAATGAAGAAGGCACATTAGTCGAAGCCGTTGCTTCAGAATTTGGCGGTGTGAACAACGCTGAAATCTTAGGGGTGTTTGGTGCACAAGCAGGCAAAATTAAAACCTTAGATGCACAAGCATTAGCGAATGCAATCTCTGCACCACTTGCTCGCGAAGCTCGTATTTCTCCAGCTGCATTCCGTTTTAAATTAACTGATTTAGCACGCAAAGCAGGTAAAACCATCGTATTACCAGAAGGTGATGAACCTCGTACTGTTAAAGCGGCAGCAATCTGTGCTGAACGTGGTATCGCAAAATCGGTATTATTAGCGGATCCTGAATCCGTGAAAAAAGTTGCGACAGAACAAGGCGTAACTTTAGGTGCTGATGTAACGATCATCAATCCAGCTGATGTACGCGAAAACTACGTTGCTCGTTTGGTTGAATTACGTAAATCTAAAGGTTTAACGGAAGAACAAGCGCGTGCACAATTAGAAGACACCGTTGTATTAGGTACGATGATGTTAGAAGCGGGCGAAGTAGATGGTTTAGTCTCAGGTGCCGTTCACACCACGGCAAATACCATTCGTCCACCGATGCAAATCATCAAAACAGCACCAGGTAGCTCAATTATCTCGTCTGTGTTCTTCATGTTATTACCAGACCAAGTATTAGTGTATGGTGACTGTGCAGTAAACCCAGAGCCAACCGCTGAACAACTGGCTGAAATCGCAATTCAATCTGCTGAATCGGCAAAAGCATTTGGTTTAAATCCGAAAGTCGCAATGCTTTCTTACTCAACCGGTACTTCTGGTTCAGGCCAATCTGTAGAGAAAGTGAAAGAAGCAACGCGTATTGCACAAGAAAAACGTCCTGATTTATTAATCGACGGTCCATTACAATACGATGCCGCGGTAATGAAAGATGTGGCTGCTTCTAAAGCGCCAAACTCTAAAGTGGCAGGTCAAGCAAACGTATTTGTATTCCCTGATATCAATGCTGGTAACATCGGCTATAAAGCGGTTCAACGTTCTGCTGATTTGGTAGCTGTAGGCCCAATGCTTCAAGGTATGCGTAAACCGGTTAATGACTTATCTCGTGGTGCATTAGTGGATGATATCATCTACACCATCGCATTAACCGCGATCCAAGCAACACAAGCTTAATTAAAGCCTTTGTTGTAAAACACTAAAGAAAATAACCGCACTTTTGATAATTCAAAGTGCGGTTATTTTTAGGATTGTTTTTAGTGACTACTCTACAGATTTTAAGTATTCAACCAGCTTCAAGCCAATTTCTCTTCGCCATCCTAAAAGTAAATCGGGCTGTTTGGTCATATCTTCATTTTTTAACCAGACCCATTTAATGAGATCTTCTAAATTTCGTTTACTTGCCAGAATATCAAGGGTTAATCCTTTTGGTGTCAGTTCATAAGCTTTTTCTTGTAACAATCGAATTGCCTTTTTATAACGAGGATCATCCACAATACGCACTAAACGTTTAGGATAATCATAAGGGGAAATTCGACGGCTTTGTGCTAATAATTGAAGCATTTTTTTGCCACGTACACGAACTTCATTTTCAGATAATCCAAGCGCTAGCATTTCTGATGTATTGCGAGGATTGTTTTTTGCTACTTTCCAAAGGTTATCCGATTTCACCACATAAGAAAGGGCTAAATTTCGTGCCATTGCCGTTTCTTGTCGCCATTTGGCCAATAGCTGTAAACGCGCTAATTCGAGCGGATTCAATTTCCAAACATTCGGAATATCCAAATAAGCTTTGTCTGGATCGCGATCATCTAATTTACCGGTTTTTGCGATCGCAAGCTGGCAATCATCAATTACCGCTTGAAGCCAAGGAGATTGCGCTAATTCTATTTGCATTTTTTGATAGACCGGCAAGAGATACCATACATCCCCTGCAGCATATTGTAGCTGTACGGGTGAAAGTGGGCGTTTTAGCCAGTTTGTACGTGTTGCCCCTTTATCCATTTCAACGCCCAAATAATGCAACACAAGTTTAGCCAGGCCCGCTGAATTAGCAAAACCTAGAAAACGTGCCATAATTTGCGTATCCATCATAGGTTGTGGAAGTGCATCAAACTCTTGCAAGAAAACCAATAAATCTTCATTACAAGCATGCAAAATTTTTGTCACCTGCTGATCGCGTAATAATTCTACAAAAGGTGAAAAATCAGTAATAGATAAAGGATCGATCAATGAAACTCGATCACCATCATAAAGTTGAATTAATCCTAATTTAGGATAATAGGTCGATACCCGCATAAATTCGGTATCTAAAGCGACCGCACTTTGCTGACGCGCTAACTGACAAACCTGAGCAAGCTCTTCATTATTTTGAATTAATGTAAAGTGCGGTTGATTTTGGCATTCTTTTATCATTGTAATAGGATTTATTTTCAAATAGAGGTAAAGACTAAACAGGGATATGAACACATATCCCTGATTAAATTAATGTTGTGAGCGTTTTGCTATTTCTTCATCACGCAGTACGCGTCGTAAAATTTTGCCTACATTACTTTTTGGCAATTCATCCCGAAACTCAATATCTTTCGGGACTTTATAACCCGTCAGATGTTGTCGGCAATGCTGGCGCAATTCATCACGCGTGAGGCTATCATCTTTCTTCACAACAAAAATTTTGATGGTTTCTCCCGACACTTCATGTGGTACACCAATAGCAACCACTTCACCAACTTTATAATTTAGCATCACCACATCTTCGATTTCATTTGGATAAACATTAAAGCCTGAAACTAAGATCATATCTTTTTTGCGGTCAACAATACGGAGGCTATAGCTCTCGTCCATAATGACGATATCACCCGTTGCCATCCAACCATCTTGAAGCACTTCAGCAGTCGCTTCAGGACGCTGCCAATAACCACGCATGACTTGTTCACCTTTAACCCAAAGCTCTCCAGCTTCACCAAGTTGTGCTTCCGAGCCATCATCTTTGATAATTTTAATATCGGTATTTGGCACTGGTACACCGATTGTACCATTGTGTTTCACCACATTAATCGGACAAGCGGCAATTAGCGGTGAACATTCTGTCATGCCATAACCCTCAATGATGTTACAGCCAGTTAAACCATGCCAACGCGTTGCGACTGATTGTTGGATCGCCATACCGCCACCAACAGAAAGTTTTAATCGTGAAAAATCTACTTCTTTGAAATTTTCATTATTAAGTAGCGCATTAAACAAGGTATTCACCCCAGTAATCGCTTCAAAACGGTATTTTTTGAGCTCTTTAACAAAACCATCAATATCACGTGGGTTAGTAATTAAGAGCGCGGTAACGCCAAGCTCTAAGAAGAGTAAACAGTTTACCGTTAAGGCAAAAACATGATAAAGCGGTAAAGCCAGTACAGCAATGCGTTGCTTCGCATGATCGCCAATAAATGGCTCTGCAATCCACTTCGCTTGGAAAATATTGGTAATAATATTGCCATGTGTCAGCATTGCGCCTTTAGCAACACCCGTTGTACCGCCTGTATACTGTAAGAAAGCTAAATTTTCACGATCCACTTGTGGACGAACATATTGGCGATATTTACCAATACTTAACACTTCACGGAAAGTCACTGCATTCGGTAATTTATATTTTGGCACTAACTTTTTGACGTATTTCACGACAAAATTGACCAAATTACGCTTACCAAAAGAAAGCTGATCACCCATTCTTGTCAAAATTACATGTTTTACTTTAGTGTTAAACACGATTTTTTCCAAGGTTGAAGCGAAGTTTGAAACAACAACAATCGCCGTTGCACCGCTGTCTTGTAACTGATGTTCTAATTCACGTGGGGTGTAAAGTGGATTCACGTTTACGACAACTAGGCCCGCACGTAAGATACCGAAAAGCGCAATAGGATATTGCAATAAATTCGGCATCATGAGAGCAACACGATCGCCACGTTTTAATTTCAATTCATTTTGTAGATATGCAGCAAATGCACGGCTTCGCTCTTCTAATTTGCGAAAAGTCAGCACTTGTCCCATATTGATATAAGCAGGACGGTCTGGATGCTCACGAATTGCTTTATCTAAAATATCGAGAATCGAATCATATTTTGAGGTATCCAGCGTGGTGGGTGAACCTTCTGGATAATTTTGAAACCAAACTGTTTCCATTTTTTATCCTTATTCTTTGGAAAATTTTCTTAATTTTATCATTTAGTTAGTAGAGATAATAGCGAATTTCAGGCTCGCCATACCAATAATATGGTCGTCGACCAAAAAAGCCCCAATCATCCCACATATCATCTGGATAATAATAGCTTTGAGAAAGCTTCCAGACACGATAATGATTGGTTTGAATTACAGGGTAAGTGTAGCTTGCCTGATCAACCTTACCTTGTTCTGTTTTCAGTAAGGTGCCGCCAATTGTAATAAATTGGTCTTTTAAACTTTCAGGCTCCACAAAACCATCAAGATAAGTAATAAAACGTCCATTAGGTTGTTCATCAATCATGGGCTTTGCAGAGATTGAGTAAACTGGATAGCTTAATACTTCAATTTTAGTTTTATTCGGCAAGGCGTGTGCTGTTAATACTTTTCCGCCTAAACGAATTGATTTGCACTGACAACTATAATCACTCTGTTGAATTGAAGATAATGATTTTAAAGTAAACTGCTCTTTTTCCAGTCCTTTCGGTGCATTAACACATCCCACTAATGTGGTCGAAAGTGCGGTCAAAACTAAGACCGTTTTTTTATTCATCTTCAACTCCTTTTTGAAAATTATTCACGCCCAGGTAATTTTTTCCAAGTTACTTCATTACGCAAATAAACTGGTTCAATTTCTAAAGCGGATATGATTTTATTCTGAGCATAATCTGTTAAAGCAAGCTCAAGCATATATTGTGCAGAAGGTAAAATAATATCACTCCCTTCTAAATCACTGTCTTTAAATTGAGGATACGCTGCCCAACCTGTTCCGACTCGATAGGCGGTTAAATCTGAAAGCTGTTCAAGCACTTTTTCAGGTTCGCAAACTTGTTCTTCTATGACTGGATTCCATTGGAAAAACTCACCTAATTCTGACCGCACTTTTTCTCGTTTTACTTGAGAAAAATAAACTTCATTCATTCTCGCATCAATGGCAACTACCACATTTTCAGCTTGATGTAATTCAAATGCAGCCTGAGCCATTACTGTTAAATTTGATACCGCAATAACAGGTAAATCAGCACCCAATGCAAGCCCTTGAGCAATCCCTGCACCGACACGGACACCAGTAAAACTACCAGGACCACGTCCAAATGCTAACGCATCGACTTGCTTCAAATTGATACCTGAATTAGCGAGCAACTCATCAACCATTGGAAGAATACGTTTTGTGTGTGTACGTTGTGCTAATTCATCTAAATGTGTTTTTTCGCCTTTATGCCAAAGTGCAACTGAACAGGCTTCTGTTGAAGTATCAAGTGCTAATAAGGTGATATTTTTCATTATTAATCCATTTTCTCATTTTGTAAGAATTGTACCACTTTGTTGAGATCTCGGGTACGGGTTGAATTAGGTAAACTTTTTAGAAAGGTTTCGCCGTAATTTCGCATAACAAGACGATTATCACAAATAATTACCGCACCACGATCTGTCACATCTCGAATTAGGCGTCCTACACCTTGTTTCAGCGTAATAACCGCTTCAGGGATCTGTATATCATTAAATGGATCACCACCTTGTAATCGGCAATCTTCAATGCGCGCTTTTAGTAAAGGTTCATCTGGTGCAGTAAAAGGCAATTTATCAATAATGACTAATGATAGCGCATCACCACGGACATCCACACCTTCCCAAAAGCTCGAGGTTGCAACTAGCACGCTGTGGGTTTCATGAATAAATTGTTCGAGTAATTTGGCTTTAGGCATTTCACCTTGTAATAAGATAGAAAGCTCACTATTTTCTCTAAAATACTCTGCCAAGCCTCTCATCATTAAATAAGAAGTACAAAGCACAAAGCATCGTCCTTTATTCGCTTCAATGATAGGCAATAACATTTCACCAAGAGATTGTAACGTATTATTTTGATTTGTTGCTGGTAAATAGCGTGGCACGCAAAGTAGCGATTGATTAGGATAATCAAAAGGACTGTGAAGAATTTTTTGTTCTGCTTGCTCAATACCAAGTCGCTGACAGAAATGATTAAAAGTGCCACCGACTTCAAGCGTGGCGGAGGTGAAAATCCAAGCTGCTTCTTTATTATTTAGCTGTTCGCCAAATTTATCTGCAACAGTAAGTGGCGTAATATGCAAACCAAATTGTCTCCCCATACTTTCGTACCAATAACAATAGCCAACAATGGCCGTATCACAAAGACGAATTAATTGATTCTTGATACTTTCAGTGCGTTCAAAAATACTATCCAAAGTCTGAGAGCGACCTAATGCAATCTTGATCACTTCAGAAAGAAACTCAATTTTTTCTTGTAATAATTCAACCGATTTTTTAACCGCACTTTGCTTAAATAGCTCACGCCAATTTCCTCGCTGATTTCCTTCCCCAAGAAGAAGGCGAAAATCCTGAATAACTTTAAGCAATGTATCTGCAGTAGTGCCAAGCTGCGGCATATCTTTCAATTCTGTTCGATAAACAATATTGATATCTTTACATAAATCAAATAGCTGGCGAGAAGTTAATGATTGACTAAAATACTGGCTTGCAATATCGGGAAGTTGATGTGCTTCGTCAAAGATGATGACTTCTGCATTGGGAATAAGCTCACCAAAGCCACTTTCTTTTACCGCCATATCAGCAAAGAAAAGATGATGATTTACTACGACAAGATCCGCATTTAGCGCTTTTTTACGAGCTTGTGCAACATAGCATTCAGCGTAGTTAGGACAATCTGTTCCTAAACAACTTTCTGCCGTACTCGTCAATTGAGGCAAAATTGGGCTATCTTCAGCCAATTCAATACATTCAGTCAAATCACCTGTTTTCGTCGCATTATTCCATTTTCTTACTTTACTTAAATCGGCTAAAACAGATTTATCCCCAAGCACACCTTGAGCGATAACCTGATCCAGTCGTTCCAAACATAAGTAATTAGATCGCCCTTTCAATAATGCAATTTTTCCAGAATAATTTAAGGCTTTTTTTATGGCAGGTAGATCTCTTGAAAAGAGTTGATCTTGTAGATTTTTAGAGCCGGTTGAAATAATCGTTTTCTTTCCTGCAATAAGTGCTGGTGCTAAATAAGCAAAAGTCTTTCCAGTACCCGTTCCAGCTTCTACAACAAGCGGTTGCTTATTTTGAATAGCATATCCTACAGATTGAGCCATTTCGAGCTGTTCTGCTCGAGGCTTAAATCCTTTGATATTCTTACTCAATTCACCATCACTGGAAAAAATCTTACTTATCTGTTTTTTCATGATGCTTGTTGGTACATCGTATCAAACATATCATCTACAATTTTACGAATGTCATCATTGACTTCTGCAACTGGCTCACAAACAATCTTAAGGTGATCATCTGGATAAATTAATACATTAAGTGCGGTCATATTTTCTCTTGTTTTATAAAAATTAGAGCGATGATTGTATCATAGAATCAACGCTTTGCTAAAATATTGAAAACTCCATAAGCAAAAACCCCAAGCCATTCAGCTCGGGGTTCTATATTCAGTACCTGGCGGTGTCCTACTCTCACATGGGGAAGCCCCACACTACCATCGGCGCATCGGCGTTTCACTTCTGAGTTCGG
>NZ_JBTGNX010000013.1:0-65199 GCF_054332415.1 Haemophilus sp. SZY H56
ATAATTAATCAAGGATAAATAAAGGCTTGATGCAGTACATTGAGCCTTTTTTATTGAGTTTTGTCATCAGTACGCGCACGCGCGCGAGGAAATGAGCAATAAAATATTTACTTCATACCCTTAAAGCGTATAATGAGCAGCAAATAATATTTAGCCTATTTATCGTGAAACTATCGTTTATTGAATTACCGCCCTTTGAGCGTTATAGAAAAGCACATTTATCTGATGATGAATATCGGACTTTTCAGAATGAGCTATTAGAAAACCCCGAAAAAGGCGATGTGATACAAAATACAGGCGGATTGAGAAAGATTAGAATTGCCGATAGTGAGAGAAATAAAGGCAAACGTGGTGGCGCAAGGGTGATTTATTACTACTTTTTAGACGGTGCGCAAATATGGCTTTTTAGTGCTTACGGAAAAGGTGAAAAAGCAGACTTAAACGAAAGCGAGAAACGCGCATTTAAAGTTGTATTAGAGAATTTGAAAGCAATGGCAAGGGGGAAAGAATGAGCCGTTTATTTGATGATTTAATGGAAGGCGCGCAAGCTCTTGAGCAACATTTACAAGGTAAAATCACACTCCGCACAGAAACGCGCGAACGAATCGAACCCGCAAGCATTACGGCAGAGGAAGTGAAAGCAATTAGAGAGAAATTAAACCTTTCTCAAGCTGTCTTTGCGCAGAAGTTACGAACCAGTGTAAGAACCTATCAAGGCTGGGAGCAAGGTAAAACCAAACCTAGCGCACACGCCTCTTTATTGTTGCGTATGGTGGATAAAGCACCGCAAACCTTTGAGCTTATCGCTGGGATATAATAATCAATCATCAACGCTATTAATGATAGAACGCCTACTTTTAGGCGTTTTTTTATTGAGTTTTGCGACCAGTACGCGCGCGCGAGGGGTAAAATCGCTATGGGCTTACCTGTCAAAACCGTACATTCAACTCAATTTTTACAACCGCAAAATTAAGATTTTATGATGACAGATAACGGCGACTAAAAACGGACTTATTCCCCATTGAATAAAAGGTACTCCTGAAGGGATACCCTTTTCCACGGGGTAACGGGCGCGCGGAGATTGCCAATTTTTCGCATTTCTAACCATCATCATCTTCTGCTTAAATCGCTTTTTTATAATTCCCGAAAACCTCTTTTTTATAGCGTTAAGAAACCTCCCTATTACCGCCATTTTTATAGGCACTTTAGATTTTAGTTATACGTTTAGTTATACGGAGTAAAAACCAAATTGCACAGATCTAGCAATAACAAGGCTTACAAACAACAATTCAGATAACGCCAGCCCACCACTAAACAACATCATAAAAGATCACAAACGGTCAAATTTATTGAAAAATCAATAGTTTGACCGTTTTTATTTAGTGTCTTAATACTGCTCAAAAGATCAGTTAATTTCACGAACGATCGCAATTTTTAGTAGTAAAAATGGAAGTAAGAACTTACAATGCGCAAAATCTTACTACCATTTTATGAAATTCCTACCATGGCAAAAATCATCAAGCAGCTAACCATTGCACAGGTAAACAACGCCAAAGCGGCAGAAAAGATCTATTATTTATTCGATGGGGAAGGGCTGAAACTTGTCGTCAAGCCCAACGGGGTGAAAACGTGGGTGTTTAATTATAAACGCCCCTACACATTAAAACGCACAGAAAAAACCATCGGCACTTTCCCTGCAGTATCGCTTAAAGATGCTCGCCAAAAAGCATTTGAATTCCGCCAACTTTTAGCCAATAAGATTGACCCGCACGAATTTGAGCAAAAACAAGCCGCAGAAGCATTAAAAGAACAGTGCAGCACATTTGCCGTTGTCGTACACATAGTTTTTACGTGACATTTTCTGGTTCTCCCTAAATTTTGGTTGCAAAAATCCTGTCGCATGAATTTCTTCAAACGACTGGCTTTAAATTAATGTTTAAAAATTAAGAATTAATCGGTTGGAATTTCGACTTGTCGAGTGTCCGTCTCGTCTAATGGCTTACTGCCTAACATGGCTTGCTGATTGGTTTCAAAGCTTGCGGTTTCAACTTCGACAATCTCACTAATCACTTTAAAACGACACTCACGACAGCCACTGCAATAGCCAAATGTTTGCGTGGTTAACTTTGATAATCTTTCTGAGGTTCGCACATAGATATTTTCTGAACCGCATTTCGGGCATTTAACATTAACTTTCACTTTTTCCACCTTTATTTTTTAATTGGTTGATAACGTCTAACAATTTCCATCACATCGGCAAAAACATTTTCATTGGTTTCCCATTTAATCGATTCAGTGTTATGCTTAAATTTCTCTAATGCCACAATAAGCTGAATACTGTACGTTGCCAGCGTGCCAGCATAGTAAGAAAGTGCAGTAAATAAAGGAGTGTCTAATGGATTACTACGCAAATGACCCATTTCATCCCGGTAATCAGAACATAATTGATCTAGAACTTGAGAGACTTCGACAAATTTCTCGGGACAAGCGAGATAGTACAGCGTTTTGTCTGCTGCAAAGCCTTGTTCGAGCAATGTATTGCAATACGCCAATCCAGCATTTTTGTAAGCAGACCATTTTGCCAATCTATCAAGCAGTAATGTCTGCGAAGTTGATAACCCACAAGGAACTTGCTTATCACATTCATTGCTATTGCCTTGAACTGGCAAAAGAGAAACGTCCACAACAAGCTCGCGGATTATTTGCGTTAGCACTCTCACTAGATGAACACTTGGCTCGCGAATTGCGAGTTCTTCCGCCGTTAGATTAATTGTTTCACACATACACACCACCTTTTCTATTTAACTATTCCGAATCACTGCCCAATCCACATCAGGGCGTAAATCTTCGGCTCTTACTTTGCCTTCTGTTGCTTTGATAATGGCGGGGATATATTTCACATCCATTTTTCCACCCTTTAGCCACTGATTTACGGTTGGCTGACTAACGCCGCATTTTTTAGCTAATGCTGATTGCCCGCCAGCTTTTTCTATTGCTTTAACTATAAAAACATTCATAAATAATTTCCTATAACTAAGTTTTAGCTATAGATTATAGGTTTAACTATCCATAGTCAATAGCTAAATGAAAATTTATTTTCTATAGCTTTAGTTATAAAATCAAAATATAGGAGAAATTATGGCAACTTTATCTGAACGCTTAACTTCATTAATGTATGAAAAAGGCATATCCCAAGCGGAATTGGCAAGATTAATCGGTATTAAGCAGCCTTCTGTTTTTAAGATTTTGAGTGGCGAAACTAGAAACCCTAAAAAAATCTTAGAAATTGCAACCGCACTTAATGTGGATCCGCATTGGTTAAAAACAGGTGAAGGCGACCCAGATCCGTCTTATCGCATTGTAGAAGTGAGCGAACCGCAAAACCCAAACACAGTGCGGATTGATATTTTGGACGTGGAAGCAAGTGCCGGAAACGGGGCATATTTAAGCCCAACCGAACAAGGCTTGCTTTCACAAGAATTTGATTTAACGTTCTTCCGTCAACAATTCGGACGTGCTGATGCAAAACATTTGAAGTTGATCACAGTGAAAGGGGATAGCATGGCGCCAACCCTTGAAAGCGGTGATTTGCTTTATGTGGATATTTCCGAAAATTACTTTGCCGCCGATGGGCTTTATGTTTTCACCTTTGACGGCCAAACATTCATCAAGCGTTTGCAAAAAGTGGGAAAAGAAATGTTCGTCATTTCCGACAACCCAACCTACAAAGAATGGACATTCACGCAAGATGACGATGTATTTATCCACGGCAGAGTAGTATTCAGCATGCCGATGAAGTGGCGGAAGTGGTGATAAAATGACGGGATTTCTAGCATTTTTAGTTTTTGTAGCAGCGACTTACGGCTTTTATTATATTTTCCTCCTAAAAGCCGAATGGACTCGATTGGCTTCAGCGCCTCCTGCGGTGATTCTTGGTTGGTTGTTCATGGGATTGTTTTATGCCTTCGCCACAACGGAACATTATTTTATTGCATTTGTTGCATTTGTCTTATCAATAGGCGTTTTTGGCAAAGGTGATGAATTGAAAAAGCAGAAAGAAACAAAAACAAGTGATGTTTCATCTTCTGCATCTATTTTATCATTTGAATCTAATTCTTTAGATAGTTCAAATTCAAGATTTCGTACACAAGGTAAAAACATTATTGAGTTTACATATACGAATGCAGACGGTGACACTAAGCATCGAGAAGTGCGAGTGGATTATACCGATGATGTTTATATTGAAGGTTATTGTTATATAGCAGGGGATAATAGAACTTTTCGTCTTGATCGTATAGATGGATTAATTGAACAAAATGGTGAATTTTATACTGTAGATGAGTGGTTAGAACAACGTGGAATTCGAAAAAATCAATATCAATCCAAATTATCTAGCAAATACACATCAAGTCAGCTTGAAATTTGTTTTACCGGCTTTTCAAAAGTAGATCGGAAATATTTAGAAACCCTTGCCGAAATCCACGATTTCAAAGTGCGTAAAACTGTTACCAAAAACCTTAATTTTCTTATTATGGGTGATAATGCAGGACCGACAAAAATCAATTCTGCAATAGATGTTGGTGCGATTTTGCTTGATGAAAATGAATTCAAAACAATGATTGAAACAGGGGAGATACCGCAATGAAAAAACTATTCGCTTTAACATTATGTGCCATGGCTGTTATGGGGTGTGATGACAAATCCACTGAATCATCTCAATCTAACCAACCTAAGCAAACTGAAGTATCCGCTGTTAATACTGAACAAAAGACATCTGAAATAAAAGCAGTCATACCAGAGAAATATATTGATGTCCCATTTACTAAAACTGAAAAAGGGCGAGTAATTTACAAAAATCCACTTGATGCTTTTGAAAACGGTTCAGATTACAACTCCGAAGATAAGACATTAGTGATCAATGCTAAATCTCCATTAAAAGTAACATTAAAAGAAGATACAGGTGCCGCATTATCTGTTGATGATGTAAAACAATTACTGGAACACCGTTTTATTCTTGCGGTATATCAGTTTTTTGCTTATACAAATGAAAATGAGATAGAGATAACCTTGGAGCCAGTAAAAGAAGGGAATAAACCTTACGGCAAAGGATATAAAGCTATAAAGGGGAAAATCACTCGAGAACAAGCATTAAAAACTTTACAAACATTTAGTGGAATGAAAGATTTTGATGATTATGTGAGTTTTGACAAAGATTCTGAATGGGTCATTTTAGGTTTTACTCCTTCTAAAAAAGCACAAAAATTCACTTCGAGTGATTATCAGTCACAAATTTTAAAATCACTTTTAACTGGAAAGATTGAGACACCATATAAAATGGTGCCACAGCCGCTTAATGTGCAAGCAGACTTAATTTACTCAAAATTAATTGAAATTGGTAAGACGCTGGGTGTTTCTTTTGTGAAGGATAACTCTCATGAACTCAATGACGGCAATACCGAACGAACACTTTCCCTTTCCGATATTTCTGCAATCCATTTGACTGTAACTCCAGATAATAAAATTATTAAAGTCACCGCTCAATTTGCTTTTTCAAATAGTCAAGAATATATCTTACAAGCTCTATCTGTTCTTAGCGTATCTGTTCTTGCTACACCTAGTCCTGACAAAACATTCAAAGTTGCAACCAGTATGATTGATAAAATTGGTAAACAAGTAAGTAAGGCAAAAGGCTCGATTAAAGAAGTTCAAGAAGTTGATGGTCATAAAGTTGAAATGAACGTACATAAAAACCTAGGTGGCTTGAGTTTCTTTTCAATTGAAAAACTAGAAAAACAACCGGTAATTTTTGAATAAGGAGTATTCAATGAAAAAACTTCTCTTAATTCTAACCGTACTTTCTTTTGTTTTCCCAACAGCAACTTTTGCCAAAAGTAAAAAAGCAGATGCAGAACAGTTTAGTTGTGCTGACAGTAAATATTGCAAAGAGATGAGTTCTTGCGCTGAAGCTAAATTTCATTTAAACGAATGTGGTGAAAGCCGCCTGGACCGTGACCACGATGGCGTGCCTTGTGAGAATGTCTGCCGAAAATAAATATGGATTCAATTAAAACGCTAAATGGCAATATTATTGGGTATAGTTTGCCGAGTAATATTGCCGCTTTACAAAAAAACATCGTTAGCTTGCAAGATCTTTCAGGCAGCGTTAGCCTTAATCTACTCCCACCAATCCCAGAACTGGCCAATATAAAAGAATTGATTGCGTTCCATACTCTTGGCGATGAATTGATCGGTTTTTCTTTACCGCCTGAAATAAAACAGATTCAAGATGTGCTTGTTCAACTTAAGACAGCATTAAACATTGATGATGTTGCATCAGAAGATGCCTTTAATTCTTTGCTTATTAATATAAAAAATCTTGAGCAAATTGAAGATGATCAAACTCATTCTTTTAAAGAGACTTTTGATTCCCTGTGGTTTGCAATCTATCAAATATATCAAAATAACCATAAAGTCATTTCTGTTTTGATTCCAATATTCATTTTCCTTTCTGGATATGCAGCAGAAAAGGGGCTTGATTATATATTTGATGATCACCAACAAGAACAAATAATAGAGATGATTGAGCAACAACAAGAAGAATTAAAAGAACTTAAAGAGCAGAATAATGTTATCTTAGATGAAATTAAGTCTTTAAAGTCTCAAGCTAGTGAAGAAAAAGACGACAAGCAACCGGCAAAAGTTACCTCTATGGATGTTATATAATACCCCCACATTTTATTTATGTGCGGGGTGCTTATGACAAACAATGACTTACTTAATCTTTATAATTTAGAAAAGAGCAGTTATGATTCTTATGGAACTTGGCGAACATCACTGCTATTGGGTTGGGTATTCAATCTTATTATTAATATACGCTCTCATTTCTACGATTCAAAACATGGTATGGTAATATTTGTGATTTCAAATTTTGCGCTATTTGTTGTTTTCGTAATTTTGACCGTTCAAAGAGAACAGGCAAAGAAGCGAGTATCACAAATTATGAAAATGTTATTAAATAAAAATCGATGATATAAGCCCTCATTTGAGGGCTTTATTTTTTCACTTTCTTCACGTCCACTTCTTCATCTTCCACTTTCAATTCACATTCAATTTGACTGGTAAATCCAGCGTCTGAAAGATTGTGCGTCACTCTTGTGATCAACCAATTTGTGGCATCAATTTCTGCTTTAAAGCCTGAAAGCTCAATCGGCGTTTCTGGCATTAGATCAGGTTCACCAAAGGCGAGATTAAGGCTAAATGTTGCCACGCCTCGTTTGAGTTTGTCAAAGGCGGATTTGGCGGCGTTGATGGCGGTTCTTTCGCTTGCATAAGTGTGGCGGAGTGATTTTATTTGCGCATTATCACTGGTGATTGGCTCTTGTTGCTCAATAGTGTTGTATTTGCGTTTGCTTAATCGTCTGCCTTTCACTGTGCCGTTTTTCAGCGTTCTGCCTTTTGTCATACGCTGTTTTTTCACTATCTTGGTGTTTTCATCCACCGTAATTTCACCACGTTTGCCTGTGTCCGTATCGTGCCAATATGCCCGTACGGCTTTGTAGTTTTCACTTTCGGCAATGGAGAAATTGTAGTTGTCACCACTTTTCCGAGTGAACACAAACATGCCCAATGTGGCAAGTGCGAAGTTTTGGAACATTATTTTTCTTCCTTAACTTTGACTGTCATTAATGCCAATAAAACATCAATAAAAATAATCCAACCCCACCCGTCAATGTTGTGATACATCAAAAAAGTGGCGTACCCTGTGACGGCAATAATTGATAAAAAATAGAAAAAGAAGATTAGAATTGATTTCATGTTCTATCCTAAAGAAAAATGCGGTCAAAAATCCCGTGATTTCTGACCGCACTTGATGAATTAGCGAAAGAGAAATGCAATGCCGAAAATCACAAGCAACCAAAAGTTAATGGAAAGAATGAAGATTCCACGCCATACAATATACCGTGGCATATTTAATAAATAATCAATCAGTTTCTGTTTCATTTCGTTCTCTTGCTTTTTCTCGCCATTGCATTAATTCGGAAAATGTCATTTGCTCAAAGGCTTGTGGTGGCCAATGAAAAATCAGTGCAATGTCCGCCATGGCATCTTCTACCGTGGCGGCAATCATTATTCGGTCGCTTCGGTTTCCACTTCCGAGTTCTTCCCTAAAAAACCGACAGCCGCCGCAGCAAGCTCGGTAAAATCCGCCACTTCCATAGTGACAAAGTCGGATTTGTGTAAAACAGGTGTGGTGACACGTACAAGTAACACTTGTAATGCGTCCACATCCATTTGCAACACATCAAACATTTTTAAGCCTTTTAATGCGGGTACCGTTGGTTTATTGACGGTGATTTCCGTGATTTGATTTTCGCCACGAGTAATTGGGTTGGTTAACGTGATGATTTTGGTGTTTTCTGTTTTCATTTTATGTTTCCTTTAAAATCCCTCTTTTTGTAAAGAGGGGAGGGGGATTTAATAAAAGCCCCTTTCGGGGCAAGGTGTGTGTGAATTAAATGCCGATTGCTGCGCGATGTTCTGCGAGACGATCAACGCCACCGACAATGAAAACGGAATTGATTAAGTCAATTTCCACAAGGTCTTTGCCGTTTTCGATGATTTTGTAGTAGGTTAATGGCACGGTGTAGCTTTGTTCGGTGTCATCGCCTGATTTACTTGTGCCGTTGTCAATCTCTCCAAAACGACCACGCATCACCAGTTCAATTGAAACCACTTCTTCGGTGTCATCTTGTTGATAGGCTCCCGCAAAACGTAATGCTGTGCCGTCAATTTTTCTGCCAAATTCTTTGATAAGTTCGGTCATATAACCGCCCATCTTGAATTGCGCTTCCAAGCCTTCTACGCCTAAATTCACTTTTACTGGGCCAAACATGCCGCCTGCACGGTATTCTTCCAGTTTCATCGCCAATTTAGGTTGGGTGATTTCGGTGACTTGGCCACGGTAAGAATTACCGTCAGCCAAAAAATTCATTAATTTGAGTTTACGAGGTAATGCCATTTTTTACGCTCCTACTTTTGCAATGTTTGCGGCAAATTCCACAAGGTATTCATCGCTGATATATTGGTTAAAGCCAAGTTGTTCTAACGGTGGAACAGGGCAGTATTTATAAGATACAAGCAATTTTGCATCTTTTAAGGTTGCGGCAGTATTGAGGTTGGCATTGATAAATGCTTTGCCACCGATTAAATAACCTTGCGTCACATATTCACGCCATTTTGCGTTGATCGCTTCTACGATTTCTTTTACAAGATTCACGGAGATGTCTTTATCCATCGCCCAGTCAAAGGATTGTGCAATGGTGTCTTTCAACACTTGTGCCGTGCGAGTGTAGTTTTCGTAGATAAATAATTTGTCAGCCGAACGAGTGCGTAATCCCCAGAACTTAAAGCCATTGTGATAGACACAACAAGTAATGCCTTGTTCGTTGAGATAATTCACGTCGGTTGCACTGTCGTTAATATCAAATGAAAGTGGCTTGGTGAAACCTTCCACGCCAGTTAAACCTTTGTTTGAAATTGAGGTGTGCCAGCCGTATTCTTTATCTTGATATGCACGCATTGCGGCAGCACGAACAACGGCATAATCCACTTCGGTTTGTTTGGTGTTTGGGTTAAATGATAAGAAATCACCGAAAATCAGCATTAATTCACGTTGTGAGAAATTGCGGCCGTATGTCACGGCTTCTTCTTTGGTTTTTGCTGTGCCGCAAGAGGCATACACAAAGCCATTGAGCTTTTTCGCTACGCTTAACAATTCAGTGGTTACATCTTGGCTGTCATATTTCGGGATACAGAAAATACGAGGTTTAACGCCACAAACTGCAGCAGACACGAGGAACGCTTTTAAGCCAGTGTAATTGCCTTCGTTATCGACTGAACCGATCACATTGGCTTTCATGGTGCTTTCATCTTCGTTTTCTTCCACGCGAATGACGACAACTTTACAATTCACAATGTCCGCAATGCCATCTAGCGCACGAGATAGCGTGCCTTTTTTACCTGCTTTGGCTTGCATTTCGGCTGTGATTCCAGTTAAAAGAGTGGGTTTGTTGAGTGGGAAAACCGATGCATCTGCATCTGGTGCGGTTGCCACTAAACCGATAACTGCAGTGGATGATGTGGTGAGTGTTCGCAAGGCTTCGGAAATTTCCGTTACCTTGACCCCATGGAGATATTCATCAGACATAATTTTAGCCCTGTTGTTGAGAGATAGGGCTATTTTGTAAGGATTTAAAAGCCAGTGGTAGCGACTGGCGTTGTGGTATTTAAACTAACAAAGGGCGATGAGGTAGAGGCGGACGGATAAAAACGGCGGAATTACCCGCCGTTATTTTTATCACCCCACCTCAGTCTCAAAATCCACATGTCCCTCTTGGTCTGCAATGGCAATAAAATAAACCGGAAAAGCATCTTCATCTTTTGGTATTTCAAAATAGTCATCCAACTGTTCAAATGTTGGAGCATAATGCCCCTGTTTAACAGCACAAATTTTATTGACCAGGTTAGGATTGACTTTGATTTTTACCGTCCCGCCAAAAACCGTACCTGGTTTAGCCGTCACTTTTTGCACCCATTTGGTTTTTGTCCCCTGTTGAGCGGTAGCGGCGGCTTGTAATGCTGCTACAGCCTCTTGTAATTGGGTAATATCTTTGCCAACCTGATAGGCAAATCTTCTCGCTTGCACTGCCTAAAGGCACGATATCGCAATCAAATCGACTGCCGGGAAAATCTAAGGGTTCGCCGTTTTCTTCGGTAAAAACTAAGGTTTCCGCTTCATCATCTCCGCGAATCCAGTTAAAGATAATATCAGTCATGTTGCACCGCCTTAAAGCGTTCATCATGTTGTTTGCCCGAAATCTCGCTTTCATAGGCCGTTTTACAGTGATTGCGGTCAAAGAAAAGGCCGTTAATCAAACGATACAACACACGCCAACGTTTTTTTGGTTGCTCGGCTAACATGGCACCGCGATAAGTGCGGCTAGAAAGAGTTTCATCTGCTGCGCCACCTGTTAAGGCGTTAAACAACTGGTCTAAGGCGATAATAACGTGATAGCCATAGCGTGTTAATTTGTTTGGAATTGCCATTGCTCAATCTCCTGTTCAAGTGCGGTTAATTCCTCGGGTGTTTTTAAAGCCAGCAAACGGTCTTCAAATGCCTGACGTTGCCCAATAATGATGCCAATAACCACAGAAAACTGAGCGGATTTTTCAATCACTTTGCTAATTAGCATATCCAGTGGCACACCACGTACACGCGCAATTTGTGCAAGCATTGGTGTGGGTGTACTGTGGTCGGCTTGCCATGCAAGAGCCTCTTTTTCCTGACGGTAAAAACTTTCGATTTCCGTTTGTGGATACCCTGCCAGTAGGATATTTTTAAGTTGGTCGGATTTGTCCGCTAACTTATTGAGTAAATCTTCTTTTTGTTGTGCTAAAAGTGCGGTTTGTTTTTCGGCTGAAATTTCCCATTGTAAGCTGTTAGGATTTAACACATGTGTCTCACTGGGTTGTGGGTCAACTAAAACTGGATCACCTTGCTTATTGGCAATAATTTGCTTACCGGCGGCTTGTCCATCTAATAAAGTGCGGTAGGTTTCGTCCGTGATTTCTATTGCACCTTTTGGAATTTCATGAATACCGTCAATATAAAATCCGTTCGTTTCTTTGTCGTAAAAGTACATTTTTAAACCTCGTTAATATCCAATAGCAAACCAATATGCCGATGTGTTAGTATGTCCGGTTGAGTTCATTTTGAATGTAAATTTTGTATTAGTTACATCAAGCGCTACTAGGTGTGTGGCGTTCTCTGCAACGGTACGCATTTGATTTTCAGTTAATTGAATATTAATAACCTGAATCGGGAATGCGATTGGGAAAACAATATCGGTGCTTTTCCCATTGTGATTTACGGGTGTTTGACCCCATTGAATAATTAACCCGCTAGGAAGCTTTATCCAACCTGTTTTACCTAAATAATATGAATATCCTTGTTCGGCTGCGGTCGGCCATCTAGTCGCGAATGCAGGTTTCCCATATATCTTGTTCCACGGTGTTGATCTAGTTTCAACCCAACTTCTATATGCGACTATTTCACTGTTATCCCCGATAGTTGGGAATGACAAGTAAACTACCTTATCTCCGTTATACTTCATATTGAATCGGCGGTTTTCTGAAGTATGTGAATCTGGATGAACTTCTAATTCCCACAAGCCTATTTTAGAACCAAACTGAATCTTGCTCCAACTTCCATTTTGGCCATTAATTCTAAAATCGCCGTCAATCACATCTCCGCTTTTAGAAACTCTACCGTTTGCATTGGTGTTAGCATTATCGGCAGAACGCTGTGCGTTATCTGCTGCAGTTTTTGCTTCAACTCCTTTATCATAAGCAATTTTAACTGCTGATGATGTCGCTACATTGTCATTGCTGTTGCTAGTGACTGAATTTGATTTTTTGTTGTTTGGAATGTAATTACCAAGGGCGAGTTGAACCTTGCTGATTAGCTGTGCCAGTTTTTTGCCTGCTCTTGCTGATAATCCTAGCTTATCACTGTCAAGCCCTGTGTCATTTGTGAGTTGTACAATTCCCGCTTTTGTTGTGTCGGCTTTTTCGATTTCGTGTGTATGCCCGCTTTCATCAAATCCGTTTGTGGTTGATGATGTGATTTTTTGTGGAGTTAATTGCTGACGTGTAACAAAGATTACCGAATTATCAATGCTTAATGTAACGGCTTGGGAATTGCTTACTTTTAAAATCATCCGCAACACTTGTACTTTGCCGCTTCCGCTTTCGAGTCTTGGCTTAAAGCTTTCAGGCGCATTTGCATAAGCCACTAATTTGTTTGTGCTATCGAAAACGCCCATTTCTCGGATATAAAACCCGCCCACATCTTCCGGAATGGTTAATTCAATGATGATTTGCTTATTGTTGCGTGGATCGAGTGACACGGCGCTGATATTTGCGCGGTGTGTCTCTTTCACCAACGCTGTGCGGTCTGCTGTTGGTGTAACGGCTTGTCCGTTACCATCGCCCACTGCAAAGCTTGATAATATAAGCGGCTGATTAGTTGCTAAAGCTTTTGCAAAAGCTTGTGTGCCGTAGTTGGTTAATACTGTGAAATATTGTGCTGTCATATAAATCCTTAGATAGGGTAAACGCTGACAATTTCGCCTGTTTGTTGCCCAAAGAATGTGTTCATTGTGCCAGTTGGTGAGATTGCGATAGCGAGCTGATTGAGATGTCTTGAGACGGGTTTTCCCGATAAACTCTCCTACACTGGACAAAGCGAATTGAAAAACCGATTTCCATCCTCTGAATGAAAAGAGATGTTTGTTAGAGGTGATCGCGGTTTTTGTTGTATTGTTAAAACTTTTTGCTAGGAGGGTATTAATGCCGGTTAATTTTGCAAATCCAAGACCTAAACGCGCCACAGGATACAGTGTATAGCTTAATAAAGTAGACAATCCACCGACTACAATCATCGTCGCACCGCCAATAGCAATAAATTTGGCAAAACTACCGACTAATTCCGGGTTAGCCTTAACCCAGTTCATCGCTTTTTCAGCTAAAGCGCCAAATTCATCTATTAAGGCTTTGAGCTGTGGTGCATAAGTTGAACCGATTTCTACGAGTAAATTAGTAAAGGTACCGGTTGCAGCTTCCCAAACGTTAGATAGTGTGCGAAGTTGTTCATCCACGCGTTTACGTAACTCCGCTTGTTTTTCCATTTTTACGGCAAATTCTTCATAACCTGCCTTGCCTTTTTCAATTATAGTAGAAAGCACCATATTGACTTCGGCATCATCACCAAACACTTGTTTGATAATTTTATTACGTGATTCCGTATCGAGTTTTTTGAGTTTTTCCAATTCTTTGAACATATGATCAAAGCCGCCAAATTCGCCTTTGCCATCAGTAAAATCAATATCGAATCCTTTTGAAATCATGCCTGATTTTTTCAGCTTTTTCAGTTCCTTTCCAATGCTCCCTGTATCCATACCTCGTTGCAATACTTTACGCATAGCATTACCTGATGCCGAACCGTCCATGCCGGCTTGGTCGAACATTGCCACAAATGGAGCAAGCACTTTCGCGCCGTTTAATCCTTTGATTTTAATCATATCCATTGCAGAACCAAGGTTTTTAAAAGCGCCTAACATATTGGTCGGGTCCACGCCTGCATAAAAACCTTTCTGAATCACGTCCATCAGGCCCATCATGTCTTTTTCGGTAGTGCGTGTAGCATCTTGCATTTTGGCGGCAAATTCAGCAGCTTGTTTCGGTGGCATTTCAAGCTGAACGGATAAATAAGCCGCAGCTTCGCCAGTGCCGCCAAGAATGGTGTCAACCCCCATCCCTTGACGAATAAGCATGGTCATTAAATCTTTAAAATCAGCGGTTGTGCCCGGCAATCTATTTCCTAACTCGGTCGCAAGTTGATTGATTTTTTCATAACTGTCGGATACTTTGCCGTCTTTATCCATCATTGCCACTTTTAAATTTGTGGCTGCACGTTCTGCAGCTGCAAATTCTTGTGTCGGCTTTGCTAATAATCCGGCAGTTGCCACCCCACTAATCATTGTTTTCTGACCGAAATTAGCCATGCGGTCACTTTTATCTTTTAGCCATGATACTTGAGCTTGATATTTATCATTCCTGGCTTTGGCGCGATTAGCTTTTTCAAGCGCAGACTTTTGTTTCTCAATCGCCGTATTTGCCATTTTGATTTTTTCAGCTAATGTTCCCTCATGTTGTGCAAAGTTTTTAGTATCAACCCCAATTTCTTTGAGTCTTCTTTTTAAATCACGAAGTTGAAGTAATTGTTGCGCTTTTTCTCGGCGACTTGCTTTCCAAGTGGAATCTGCTTGAGTGATTTTTTTCCTTGTTGAACCAATATCCCCTTTTAATCTTTCATATTGTTTTGTCAAATCACTAATTCTTGCACGAACGCCTAAAGCGGAAACCACATCCCCTTGAGAAATTAATTTAGCATGATAAAGTTCCGCATCTTTAATTTTTCCTTTTAAATTCACGCGGTCATCTTTCATTTTTGAAATTTTATTGCGCAAGTTGTCTAATTTTTTAGCGTGTTTGTCGATAGCCTCCGTGCTTTTTTTTATGTTTTCTGTTGTGCGCGAAAAAGCCCCCATTTGATTTTGTACTTTTTCAAGATCTCTCAAAGCAGACTTACTCTGTTTTAACTGTTCAGAAAGTGCATTCACGCTTTTGGAGGCGTTTTTCATCGGCGCACTCATTTTATCAATGGCGTTTAACAAAACGGTAAGTTGTAAATTATTCATATTTGCTCACTTCTTATTGACAAATTTTACTGTTTGGCTTAATAATCGACCTAATAAAGGAGGACATTATGGCGATGATACTGACAATTATTGGTGCACTATTCATTATTTGCTTAATGCTGTTTTTCGTCGGCGGTTTAACTTTGACTATGGTTTCGGCTATTTTCAGTATGGCAACAGTTGCATTTTTCCCAATTACCGCATTAGTTTTTCTGCTTTGGTTACTCACCGATAGCCTTCTTCTTTCTTTACTGCTTACTGTTATTTTTGGTTTTGTTGTAATGTCGTTGCCTGATAAAAACGCAAACGCATAACTAAACTGACAGTTGCTCTAGTATCAAATTTTCAATCAATTCCACATCTTCATCACTAAAGCCCAGCAATTCACGCTGGGCATATTGCACCTTAACACCTTTGTTTCTATTAACTGTGCCTTTCAACCCGTATTGATGCACTGCTGCAATGGCGGCACTCGAACCATTAAATCCGACAGAAACTTCATTACCATTCGCCCGAATTTTTAAATGCTTAGCTGTACGCAATTTGGCAAACATGGCTTTGCGTTTGATTCGTCCTTTCTTTTTTCCAAATTCTTTACGTGGTTTTCTAGGTTCAAAGGCAGAACCATCGGGATTTTGTTGGCGTGCAATTCGGTTCGATTGGCTTTTTCGTAAGGCTTGCCCGATTTTTCGCCCAAGCTGTCTGCGCACCTGTGGAGAAAGATTGGCAATAAGTGCGGTCAATTTTGCCTGAACTTCTTCTACTGTAGCCATTAGACTATATCACCCTCAAAAATTAATGAATCCCAGTTTTCCAAATAGACTTTTACTCGGTTTGGTTCATCCCATACGGGTTCTTTTGCATAATGGATCTGCACGTTATTCCCGTCTTTTTTCGACACGACACGTTCAGTGAGTTGGATTTCGAAGCTAATATCTGCGGTGTTGTTATTGTTGTAATCCACCTGGAATTTAAATGCATTCTCTCGAATTTGTGGATTTTCTAATATTTCAGGTTGATTTGTGCGCAGATAAGCCATCATTGGTACAATCAAGGTGGCAATATCGCCTGCATAATCAGTTACCACGACATTGAGTGTGTAACGATATTCAAAACTAAATGATGCTGCACCCGTTGTGACGATTTTCACGCCAATTTTCTGATCTAAACCCAAAGCACGTTCTAAATATGCCAGTGCTTGTTCAGGGTTCTTTTCAACCAATAACAAGCCCAATTCACGCAATAATCGCGCACGGCTTTCATCGGGCATATCGCAATCAGCGGTGATGCGTTGGACTTGCTCTAAGTAAGCCACTTCAAACGGTTTATTGGCGGCTTGTGCGGCTTTGGCTTGGTCGGCAAATTCTTCTGCCAACAAAGTGCCAAGTGTTCGGGTGAATGGCTCGGGCAAGCGTAAATCATGAAATACGGCATAATCGGCAATCTGTAAGGCGAGATGATATTCGCCACAGTCAATCGCCCACACGCACCATGTCATCAAGACATTATCTTGTTTACCACTTCCGACCGATAACGCCCCTTCAATCCATGGTAGATAGTCAGGCAAAATTTGCTTTTTAAATGCGCCTTTGCGTTCCGTTGATTGGATGTTTTTCAAATCCTTTCGATGTCTCGCAAGAATACGGCACATTTTTTCATATTCCGTAAAGTCGCTTAGATCTTCGGTTTCCGCTGCGTGAGCCACAGCAGCGGAAATGGTACGAAGATGAATTTGTGTGGGTGAAAGACGTTCAGCCATTATTGATGTTCTTCAGAAGTTGATTTTTTTTCTTCAACATCTTCAAACGTGATGTTTTCGATTAATGCCGCGCAACCGTATTCTTCGACTTTGTAGTCGATGTTTTGCGACAAGTAATCTTCTACACGGTTGCGTTTCGGATTATTCTTAATGAAACGGCGCATTGACCCTTCCTGAATGTAGATGGATAAATTATCCAATCGGGTGATCAGGATTGAGTTTTTCGGGAAGAATGGGACGCGGATCGCTTTTAAACCACCGATTTGTTTTTGTGAGATGATCACTTGGCTTGCAAGGTCATCCGTTGGTTTTAAATCCGTGTTAACGATGTTGAAGTATTTATCGTTTAAGATTTCACGACCGCAGATAACCACCAATTCGGTGTCATCGGCGTAAACTTCATCAATTAAGGTGTTGACTGCATCAAGCACTAAGGCATCAATGTTTTCATATCCGTGGTTTTTGGCTTGACCTTTACCCACTTTGATTTTGTTCTCAGTATTTGCACCGTTCATTACATGTGTTGGCATATCGTCACGTAATTGTTGTAGCCAACCTTTTTTCACGTCTTGCAGTTTCGGATTTGAAGACAAATCGGAGGTTTCACTGCGACTTGTGCCGTTTAGCCCCATCATAATGAGGTTTAAGGCGATGGTTTTTTGCGTTAAATTCGCCAATTTTTTCTGGAAGTCAGGGTGTTTCGCCCATTGGTCGAGTTTTGCCCATGGAATATGCGTGTCGAAATTGACTTGTTCGCATTTATATTTGCGACCAGTCATTTTGGAAATATCTTTGGTTTCGCGTTCTTTGGTATTGGTGTCAGTGGTGCTTGCAATCGCGGAAGCCACTTCAAGACCGACCAATTCCGCTTCCATTAATGGATCACGAACGACATTAATCCATTGTAAGAAGTTCGAACTTAACATTACTTTTTCAATCAGTTTTTGCTCTACGCTTGGGGTGACGGAAAATGTTTCTGCCACATCATTACTTGTTACACCGTTTAATTCGGCGACACGGGCCACATAGGCATTAAATTTCTGTTTAGTTTCGTTTCGCATGGTTGTTCCTTTAGCAATCGGTTAAAAATTCTGATTTACCTTCACCGGCAACGATTGGACGTTTGCCAAAGTCGGCGGACGGTGTTTTTTCAAGCGTGGTGAATTTGGCTTGAATGCTTTCATTGGTTGCTTTCACTTCTGTTAATTCGGTTTGCTGTTTTGCTAAATCGGCAGAAAGTACGGTCAATTTTTCCAATGTTTCTTTGGTTTGTCCCGCTAAAAGCTCAATGGCTTGCGTTTGGTCGGCAAAGCGTTCATCGTCGGTTTTTTCTTTGTCTGCAAATAATGCGCGGATTTTGGCAAAGACAGACAGCCCTTTTTCTTTCACTTCTTCAAACTCTAATTCGGTTTCAATTGCGGCAGTGAAAAGGTTTTCGGCTTTTTCTTTGCGGTTGTTGAGAGGATTTGCGCTTGCACCGGCAGAAAATACCAACATTTCTGTGCCAAGACTTGCAGGATTGTCCGTTACAGCCAAACCGACTAAATAGGCTTCACCTGTGTCGGCGAAATTAGGATCACATTCAATTGATGTGTAGATTTTTTGGCGTTCTTTATTGAGTTTGATTAAATCGTCCGTTGGGTCGATTTGAGCCAGTAACTGCAATTTACCTTCAGCATTTTCTTCCGTTTTTAAACCAACCACATCACCATAGCATTTTGAGTGCGGATCATCGTTCCACATATAACGCCATTTAATGTGTTCAAGATTAATGCGTGCACCGTATTTTTTAGGGTCATAATTTGCCGCCATTTGTTCAATCCAAGTGCGATTGATTGTGCGACCGTCTGTAGTTGCCCCTTCCGTTGCGACTACAAACCATTTTGAAGTTTTTGCCATTGCTTATCCTTTGTTTGGTTTGATTCAAAGATTGCCATTATTCTGAAAGGTTTAATTTTGGTGGTCTATGAGTTGCTTTTGTTGTATGCCGATTCACAGAGCAAGCGGAAAGACTAACATTCGCCTCCTTTCTATTATGCGGTTGTAAATTGAAAGGATGATGAATGGACGAACAAGTTATCAATCAAGCTTCGCCCGATGTAACGGCGGAAATAAAAAGAAAAGCACAACAAATGTATTTTAGCGGTTATAAAATCGCTGAAATATCTCGTCAGCTTGATATTCCTGCATCAACGATTGCCAGTTGGAAAGACAGAGAAAAGTGGGACGATATTGCGCCTGTCGGTCGGGTGGAATTAGCACTTGAGACAAGATTAAATTTGCTGATTGCGAAAGAAGAAAAGAGCGGTTTAGATTACAAAGAAATTGATTTGCTCGGGCGACAAATGGAACGCATGGCGAGAGTGAAAAAATATTCTTTCGGCGATGGCAATGAAGTGGATTTAAATCCGAAATTGGCGAACCGCAACAAGGGCGACCGCAAGAAAGCCGAGCCCAATGCCATTGATCAGGAACAAGAAGAATTGCTGATTAATGGCTTTCTTGATGGGATGTTTAATTATCAGCGTGTTTGGCATAAAGCGAAAGAAAACCGCATTAGAAATATTTTAAAAAGCCGACAAATCGGGGCGACTTACTATTTCGCCCATGAAGCTTTTATTGATGCGCTGACGACGGGCCATAACCAAATTTTTCTTTCAGCTAGTAAAAAGCAGGCGTTGCAGTTCCGTTCTTACATTGTGGAATATGCGAAAAAAACCGCAGATGTGATATTAAAAGGAGAAACTATTAAGCTGCCAAATAGCGCGGAGTTATACTTTTTGGGAACGAATTCTGCAACCGCACAATCCTACCACGGTAACTTGTATTTCGATGAGGTGTTTTGGGTACCGAAATTTGATGTGATGCGGAAAGTCGCCAGTGGTATGGCGGCCCAAAAGATTTATCGGCAAACCTACTTTTCTACACCTTCGACAATCGCCCATCCTGCCTATGCGTTCTTTTCCGGGAAATCGTTTAATCGTGGACGGGCGAAATCGGAAAAAGTAGAAATTGATATTTCACATGAAAATTTGGGCATGGGGAAACTTTGCGGTGACCGTCAGTGGAAACAGATTGTGACGATTTATGATGCTTTAGAAGGTGGTTGCAATTTGTTCGACATTGAAGATTTGTTAGCAGAAAACAGCAAGGAAGAATTTGAACAGCTTTTTCTGTGCCAGTTTGCTGATGATAACAGTTCCGCCTTTAAATTTGCCGACTTGCAACTTTGTCAAGTTGACAGCCTAGAAGAATGGCACGATTTTAAGCCATTTTATCAACGACCTTTTGGCAATCGAGAAGTGTGGTTAGGCTATGACCCTGCTTTTAGTGGCGACCGTGCAGCCTTAGTGATTGTTGCACCGCCGAAAGTGGAAGGGGGAGATTATCGCGTTTTACACAAACAAACTTTTCACGGTATGGATTACGAAACACAAGCAAACCGCATTAAACAGTTTTGCGATGATTACAATGTGACTCGCATTGTGATTGACAAAACGGGAATGGGTTCCGGGGTGTTCCAAGAAGTGAAGAAATTCTATCCGATGGTGCAAGGCTTGGATTATAACGCAGACCTGAAAAATGAGATGGTTCTGAAAACCCAAAATCTGATTCAAAAACGTCGCTTGAAATTCGACAGTGGCGACAATGATATTGTGACCAGTTTCATGACCGTGAAAAAACGCATTACGGGAACCGGAAAGATTACTTATGTTTCTGACCGTTCGGAAGATGCAAGCCACGGCGACTTATCATGGGCAATCATGAACTGCATTTTAAATGTGCCTTATGGTTTAGGCGGTGATGTATCAAGCAACAAATCAACAATATTTACCTTTTAATAGGATAATCCAATGAGCAAAAACACAAAAAAATCTACCGCACTTTCTACTGGAAATCAAGCACAGGCATTTAGCTTTGGTGAACCTATTCCGGTGCTTGACCGTGCAGAAGTACTGAATTATTTCGAAAGCGTGTTGATGTATGAAAAATATTATAATCCGCCAATTAATTTAAGTTACTTGGCTAAAGCCTTAAATGCCTCAGCCCATCACAACAGTGCGATCACAGTGAAGAAAAACATTTTACTTTCAACGTGCAAAACAACCGCACTTTTACCTCGTACCCAATTAGAAAAACTGGTGCAAGATTACTTAGTATTTGGCAATGCATTCATTGAAGTCGTGAAAAATGTATTCGGTGATGTGATTGCACTTAGATCGCCTTTAGCAAAATATATGCGTGTTGGTGTTGATGAAGGTCAATTCTTCCAAATCGTGACTGGCTATGAAGAATATGAATTTAAAAAAGGTTCCGTGCTGCAACTTATCAATCCTGACATTAACCAAGAGATTTACGGCGTGCCGGAATATTTAGCTGCTTTACAATCCGCATTTCTTAACGAGAGTGCAACCCTGTTCCGTCGTAAATATTATCTGAATGGTGCGCATGCGGGTTCGATTATTTACATGACCGACCCAACACAGAACCAAGATGATATTGAAGCAATCAAAACACAAATCCGCCAAACCAAAGGCACTGGCAACTTTAAGAATTTATTTGTTTATATTCCAGACGGAAAGAAAGACGGGATGCAAGTTATTCCTTTGTCTGATGCTATTGCTAAAGATGACTTCCTAAACATTAAGAACGCAAGCCGTGATGATGTATTAGCAGCTCATCGTGTACCACCGCAATTAATGGGGATTGTGCCGAATAATACAGGCGGCTTTGGTGACGTTGAAAAGGCAACGCGAGTATTCTTTATCAATGAGATTATTCCATTGCAAGAACGTTTGAAAGAGATTAATAGTTGGGTAGGGGAAGAAGTGATCACGTTTACCGAATACAAATTGCTACAATAGATCCTTTCCAAATAAACAGCCCGCAGAAATGCGGGTTTTTTATTGCTCAAAGAGCTTTTTTTGTCCTATATAGTATTAGTACCGCCCCAGTGTATTATATCAAATCAATCAATATGACAAATCTTAAATCCTTATCTCAGACCGATTTTTCGCCCAATTGTACGCATGAAAAATCGCAGACAAACCCTCGCCACGCCCGCACAGTAAATGTGTGTGTTTCAACGCAATTTTAGCTCCTTTACAAAGCCTTTTCAGATCTACCGCCTTTTAGATCCTTTTAATCAGATCCTTTAACGCAAAATAACGCAAACAATTGCAAAATTTGGTGTTATAATCTCGGCGAAATTAGGCTAAATAACGTCTGAATTGGCGTCCTGTTTTTTATTGTAGTAAGCTTGGTAGTAAGCTATTTTTAACTATTAAATATTTCTTTTAAAAACAAAGTGATATTTACATAGATCAGTTTTCGCCAGCTCCACCACAAAATAAACCTATCAAGTCCTATGAAAGACTTTAAAGCCTTGAAAATAATGACTTCAAGGCTTTTTTATTACGCTTTT
The DNA here is from genome assembly GCF_054332415.1 of Haemophilus sp. SZY H56. Taxonomy (NCBI): domain Bacteria; kingdom Pseudomonadati; phylum Pseudomonadota; class Gammaproteobacteria; order Pasteurellales; family Pasteurellaceae; genus Haemophilus; species Haemophilus sp. SZY H56. Next base: position 22,505 of record NZ_JBTGNX010000013.1, read on the forward strand.
AACTTCTATCAAACTCTCGAACTTGAGTAGTAAGTTTAATAGTTGGCGCTTATTGATTGGTTAAATTGTTGCATTAGTAAAGTGCTTAGTAATCGGTAAATTATCAGCTAAAGGAGAAAAAATGAATATTTTATTATTAGACGGTGGTAAAGATTTCGGACATTCACATGGTGAGTTAAACCACACACTTCACAAAAAAGCGAAAGAAGTTTTGACCGCACTTGGACACAATATAAAAGAAACCGTGATTGATGCTGGCTATGATGTTGAAGCAGAAATTGAAAAATTCTTGTGGATGGATGCCGTGATTTGGCAGATGCCAGGTTGGTGGATGCACGAACCTTGGACAGTGAAAAAATACATAGACGAAGTATTAACCGCTGGACACGGCAAGCTTTACCACAGTGATGGTCGCCATCGTGTCAATCCGACTGAAGGCTACGGCACAGGTGGCTTGTTGCAAGGCAAAAAACACATGCTTTCGCTTACGTGGAATGCGCCGATTGAAGCCTTTACCCGCGAAGGCGATTTCTTCGAAGGCAAAGGCGTGGATGCGTTATACATGCACTTCCACAAACTCAACGAATTCATCGGCTTGACCCGTCTGCCAACATTCTTATGTAACGATGTGATTAAAAACCCACAAGTAGAACAATACTTAGCAGACTACCAAGCACATTTGGAAAAAGTGTTCGGATAATTACAAAATATGAGTTTAGAAGGTGAGCATTTTGGCTCACCTTTTTTATTTTTATCTAATCAAATTTCCTAACGGGGAGAGGGAAGAGAAATAGACTGAGTTTAGATCAAACAAGCGGTCTAATTTTGAATTGAATTTGTAAAAACATCCAAAAATCTGACCGCACTTTAAAATAAAAAGATCTAAATATCCTCAATTTGAAACTGCTTACGCCAGTGATTTGGTGAAATCTTATGCTTTTTCAAGAAGTGCTGACGCAAGGCGGTATCGCTATGAAACCCACTTTGTTCTGCAATATCAGTAATAGATAAATCTGTGCTTTCCAAAAGCTCTCTTGCTCGCTGTAGTCTTGCTTCAATTAACCATTGATTTAATGACATTCCGGTTGCTTTACGGAAATGTCGGGTGAAAGTGCTACGGCTCATTGACAAACGTTCTGCAAGACTATCAGTCGAATGAAGTGCGGTCAGATTTTCATTTAAATAAGCAAGCAACGCATTGATATTATGATTAGGTGTGGAACGAGAAATAGGACGTTCGATAAATTGTGCTTGTCCGCCTTCACGATGAGGGGGGATAACCAGTATTCGGGCAATATGATTGGCAATTTTTACACCATATAATTTACGGACAATAGAAAGGCAACAATCCATGGAAGCTGCCGTTCCTGCTGAGGTAATCAGTCGATCTTGTTCCAAATAAATGGGATTTAAATCCCATTTCACCTGCGGAAAACGATTAGTAAAATCACTATCTCCTAGCCAATGCGTGGTTGCTTTTTTGCCGTTAAGTAGGCCACTGCACGCCAACACATAGGCACCATAACATAAACCCACTACTGTCGCACCACGTTGATACGCTTGCCGTAACGCTGTTAATAAAGTCTCACTCGGCATCACTTGAGTATCATGCCATCCAGTCATCACAACAATATCGGCATTATCCAACCATTCTAAACCTCCATCTAAATGTATGTGAAATAGCGAGTTTGTCAGGTTGTCCGAATCGCTAACGATTTTACAGTCAAATAACGGCTTGCCGTTTAAATCCGACATAGAAAAAACGGAATATGCCATCGCAAAATGAATGGGCATCATTTGTTCATACACAATCAAAGCAACTGTGGGTGTATTCATTTTATTCTCCTACTTTGATATGAGCATAACACAGAAATGACCCGATTATTACGTTTATTGATTTTTTATCCATTTTTACGCAATCTTGTTCTCACTATAATATGTTTATTCATTCAATAACGTATAGAAAAGGAAAAACAATGAACTTAAAAACCTTAATTAGCACTACAGCATTGGCTATTAGCGCAAATACTTTCGCCGTAGATCTTGCCTCTAAAAACACTGATAGCTACCAACATATCCGCAATGCTACTGGTCGCCTGAACTACGCAGGGAAAACTTTTTTAATTGACCCGATGCTTGCTGAAAAAGGACGTTATGCAGGCTTTGAAGGAACATTAAATAGCCATTTGCGTAATCCACTTGTGGAATTGCCAATGAAAGCAGAAGATACTTTTAAAGATGTTGATGCCATTATTTTAACTCATACACATGAAGATCATTGGGATAAGGTTGCACAAAAAATTTTACCTAAATCCATCAAAATTTTTGTGCAACATGAACGGGATGGCGACTTACTCAAAGCGCAAGGTTTTACTAACATAACCAGTTTATCGCTAGAAAAACCGGTGGAGTTCGAAGGTATTATTTTAAATAAAACCGGCGGTTCTCACGGCACAACGGAAATGTACGCTGTACCACAATTAGCCGAGATTTTAGATGAGGCGATGGGCGTAACATTCCAAGCGAAAGACCATCCAACGGTTTATTTGGTTGGTGACACAGTTTGGACTGCCGAAGTAAACAAAGCCATTAATCGTTATAAACCTGATGTAATGATTATGAACACAGGTGATGCGCGTACCTTAGCTTTTCCGAATGATGGCATTATTATGGGGTTACAAGATGTTGCTCATGCTCGTAACATGCTACCAAATACAAAACTTATCACGGTGCACATGGATGCAGTAAATCATATGTCTGTTTACCGTAAGGATTTACGCCAATTTGTCCAAGCAAATAAGCTTGAAAATGTAGCAATTCCAGAAGATGGTGAAACAGTGAAGTTTTAAAAACAAGTGGTTGAGTTCTTAGGATAATTCACAAAAAACACCTAAAAATTTAACCGCACTTCGTTATATAAAAGCCGTCTGAATTTTCAGACGGCTTTTGATTATAGCCAGGCAAAGTCAGGCTATAAAAACCATACGCTATGCGTATGGAGACAAATAGCTTAAGCGATGAACAGAAAAAATCCTCGCTATATAATGAACAAGGCTGACAACCAAAATTCAACATATAGGAGGATTATTTACCCCTCGTAGCGTGCATCTTGATGCACGACCGAATCACGCACGGAACGTTATTTAACCCTTTCGGGCATTCACGATTTCGTGCAACAAGTTGCACGCTACAATTCTTAAACCGACAGAATGCCCGATTATTCACAGCGACCAAGGTGTATTGTATGGCACGGCGGAATGGGTAAAGATGTTGGAGGGTAAAGCGGTGCAAAGTATGAGTCGCCGAGGAAATTGCTACGATAATGCGGTGATTGAAAGTTTTTTTGCGATACTAAAATCAGAGTGCTTTTACTCTCGGACTTATCATTCAATTGCTGAATTACAGGCTGAAATTGAAGAATATTTAGTGTATTACAACCAAAAACGAATTAAACTTGCTTTCAAAGGGTTGAGCCCGGTGCAATACCGAGCTCAATATTTAAGTTAACTAACCTGTCTAACTTTTGGGGGCAGATCAAAGTGCGGTCAAAACCACGATTAATAATTTGATTGATTTCCTTTTGAACCCTATTAAACATTCAATATCCTAGCCATTTTTACTAATATGCCTTACAATTTGGCACATAATTTATTACAATGCATTTGTTATGTTACGTCTAAATCTGAGATTTTTATATTTTCTGCTCTGCATAAGCTAAAGTGTAGAATTACAGGCTGCGCCAAGTATTCCAACATTTTTAACTGAAAATGGCTTAACTTATTGCACCCACGCTTCAGGTTTTTCATTTAATCCACAAACTGATGTTACTCGTCGCTTAGTCGAAAGCTATTTTGGCAAAATTTTAGATGAAACCGCTTGACTCACTAAGGAAAGGAAAAATGAACACTCGTCCCTTTTATTTCGGACTTATATTTATTGCGATTATCGCTATACTTGCTAACTATTTAGGAAACACTGATTTTTCCCATCATTATCATATCAGTGCTTTAATTATTGCCATCTTGCTGGGAATGGCAATCGGCAATACCATTTATCCGCAATTTTCAACACAAGTGGAAAAAGGTGTGTTATTTGCGAAAGGCACGCTTCTTCGCACAGGCATTGTGTTGTATGGTTTCCGCCTCACTTTTGGCGATATTGCCGATGTAGGATTAAATGCTGTTGTCACTGATGCGATTATGCTAATTTCAACCTTCTTTTTTACCGCACTTTTAGGCATTCGTTATCTAAAAATGGATAAACAATTAGTTTATCTCACTGGGGCTGGATGTAGTATTTGTGGTGCGGCAGCGGTTATGGCGGCAGAGCCTGTTACCAAAGCAGAATCTCATAAAGTTTCAGTAGCGATTGCCGTAGTGGTCATTTTCGGGACGCTTGCTATTTTTACTTACCCCTTTTTCTACACTTGGTCACAACATTTAATTAATGCTCATCAATTCGGTATTTATGTTGGCTCTAGCGTGCATGAGGTGGCTCAAGTTTATGCGATTGGGGAAAATATTGATCCTATCGTGGCAAATACTGCCGTCATTTCCAAAATGATCCGAGTGATGATGCTCGCCCCATTTTTATTAATGCTTTCTTGGTTATTAACACGTAGTAATGGAGTATCAGAAAATACATCACACAAAATTACAATTCCTTGGTTTGCTGTACTTTTTATTGGTGTTGCGATTTTTAATTCTTTTGATTTATTACCAAAAGAACTTGTAAACTTATTAGTTGAAATCGATTCTTTCTTATTAATTTCAGCGATGGCTGCGCTCGGCTTAACTACACAAGCAAGCGCAATCAAGAAAGCAGGATTAAAACCTCTGATTTTAGGAATACTAATTTATTTATGGCTAGTGGTTGGTGGATTTTTAGTGAATTATGGAATATCAAAATTAATATAAAATTCACTTAAGATTGACAGCACTTTGATCTGCACCCCAAAACCTGGACCCCACGATAGCGCGCGTTTCCTAACGCGTGCCTGAAAATCAATTTCGTTTGATTCAGATTTTTACTATTTTCATGAATAACTTCAATTTGCTTATTTTTTAGATAGATAAAACTACGCGTCAGAAGGAGGGGCTATCTGGGGAGCCGTTGGCAAAGCCAACGTTCAGAATCCTTTTGATTTTATAACCGCACTTTTTTGTCATTAGAAGAAAATTGAAGAACTTAAACAGGTAATCACTTTATCGCCAAATATCACTTTTCCGGTAAACTTTATTCGTGAGCTTGCCTCGGGATTTTGCTAACTCCGAAACCACAATAGATTGTAATGGCACAAGCGAGGACGCTTGCGCTATCAGGGGGACTTCGACGGTGATGGCTTATGTGGTGTTGGTTATCGTGTTTGTGTCACTGTTTGAATACCTGATTACCAAGCCTTTGGAAATTTTGTTTATGCCGTGGAGAAGGTGATGCTCTGTCTTGAAAACGTGCGTTTTGAAATTCTCCGTGACCCCATCGTGCACGATTTCAGTTTGAACCTGCAACATGGCGAAGTGAAAGCTTTGTTCGGGCCGAGCGGCTGTGGCAATACGACGGTTTTGCGTTTGATTGCGGGCTTGGAAACGCCGAAATCGGGCACGATACGCAATACTTTCCGCAAAACGGGTTTTCTGTTTCAGGAAAACCGCCTGCTGGAAAACTTGACCGCGATGCAGAATATTGCTATTTTTATGGACAAACCCGATGAAGGCGAAATCATCGCGCTGGCGGCGAAAGTCGGGCTGACTGCGGGCGATTTGAACAAATATCCGACCGAATTGTCCGGCGGCATGGCGAAACGGGTAGCATTTTTGCGCCTGCTGCTGTGCGGCTGCGACCTTGCCTTGCTAGACGAGCCGTTCGTCGGTTTGGACCGCGATTTGCGCGATATTTTGGTCGCCATGCTGGTGAAAAAAATCGAGCGGCAGGGCATGGCGTGTATGCTGGTAACGCACGACCGCTTCGAAGCCGCACGCCTGAGCTATGAAATCATGCTGCTTTCCACTAAGGGCATGAACGTGCAAAACGTGATTACCCTGCCTACGCCGCTGTCCGAACGCGATTGGGCTTTTGAAGAAGCCGTGGTGCCAAGGGGGCAGGGGATTCATTATGAGGTGCTTTATGTTTTCGACTGTGATTACTGCTGCTGTTTTATATATTGCTACAGCAGTAGATTTGTTGGTAATACTATTAATATTTTTTGCTAGAGCAAATACTAGAAAAGAATATCGAGATATTTATATCGGACAATATTTAGGTTCTGTAATTTTAATATTAGTTAGTTTATTTCTAGCTTTTGTTTTGAATTATGTTCCGGAAAAATGGGTGTTGGGTTTATTAGGTTTAATACCGATTTACTTAGGTATTAAAGTTGCTATTTACGACGATTGTGAGGGCGAAAAAAGAGCTAAAAAAGAATTGGATGAAAAAGGGTTGTCAAAATTAGTCGGTATTGTTGCTTTGGTTACAGTTGCTAGTTGTGGTGCAGATAATATTGGACTTTTTGTTCCTTACTTTGTGACTTTAGATCTTGTCGACTTATTAGTTACTCTTCTTGTATTTTTAATATTGATTTTTGTTTTAGTATATACAGCACAAAGATTGGCTAATATTTCAGGTGTTGGTGAAGTTGTAGAGAAGTTTAGTCGTTGGATAATGGCTGTTATTTATATTGGTTTAGGGTTATTTATTATTATTGAAAATAATACAATTCAAACAATAATATCAATAATATGAATGATACGGGCATTTGAGTATCTGACAAACCTTCGGCTTGCTTCTTCAATACAAGATACAACCCTGTCCGCCCAATAAATCCATATCCGAAAGCATCTTCATGCAGAATTAAGCCAAACCATGAATAAGTTTTTCACCCACCCCATGCGGCCGTTTTTCGTCGGTGCGGCGGTGCTTGCCATACTCGGCGCGTTGGTGTTTTTCATCAGCTCCGGTGCCGTCATTTTGAAATGAAACCAAATCAAAGCTGATTGAACCGTCGTCCACTTGGGTACGACCATCACGTCCGCCGGTTGCTGTTGCTGATGTTTTGTAGAAAATTTTCATAATGTTTTCCTCATTTAATGTTGGTTAATATGGTTTGGCGTACCGCCGTTAAAAGTGAGTTCATTATATTGAACGGCAATATGAAGTGTTATATGATTTATCCAAATTACTTGCCTATTCCTACAAAATTATGTTCTCAACTGAAATGATAGAACGATTATTAAAGGTTATTCCACATAACGAACTCTATTCATCATCGATTAAAGGCTTATTTCTTCGCCATTCAGATCAACCATTTTGTTACGAAGGTATTATTCAAGAGCCGAGCATTTGCATCGTGTTAAGCGGAGAACGTGAAGTGCAGCTAGGCGAACAATGCTACCGATTTGATAATCAACACTTTATGTTCTGCCCTGTCAATGTGCCGATGCGTGGCGAGATTAAATATGCAGAGCCGCAAAAGCCGTTTTTAGTGATGTCGATGAAAATTGATATTGAGAGCGTTAGCAAGATTTTATTAGCAAATCCAAACCTTGCAGATGCTCTTCAACCGGGCGACGAAGGTTTTGCACAATGGCATTTGGATGAATCTCTCAAAAATGCTGTTGAACGCTTATTATTCTTGCACGAAAATCCAAAAGGTATTGGGTTTCTTGCACCCCTTATCCAACAAGAAATATATTATCGACTCCTTACAGGCGAACAAGGTGGCAAATTTAAAGCCATGGTAAGCAATGGGTCTCACACCAAAAAAATCGCCCAAGCCACCCATTATCTGCAACAACATTTTAGTGAAACCATCACTGTGGAAACCTTGGCAAATCTAAGTGGCATGTCATTATCTGGATTTCATAGTTATTTCAAGAAGATAACCAGCCTTTCACCGCTACAATATCAAAAATCATTACGTTTGATGGAAGCCAGACGATTGATCGCACAAGAAGGACGAGGTATTACCGAAGCCGCTTACCAAGTCGGCTACGAATCACCTAGCCAATTCAGCCGTGAATACAAACGGTATTTCGGGCATGCGCTCAAGGGGGATATTAAATAGATGGGGCTTAAAGATAGGTTTAAAAACACCTAAAAATCTGAAACGTTAATTTCAGACGTTTTTTATTTAACCAAGATTTTGTGAAAGACATGAAAAATGAGATAATTCTCAAACCTTTTAAGAGGCGTTATTTATAAAAATATTTGGAGAAAGCATGGAACATAAATTTGAGGACATCATTGCGATTTTTAATCAATGTTTTGAAGAAGAATATAATACTCGATTGGTTAAAGGTGGGGATGAGCCGATTTACATTCCTGCAAATGATGAGGTGCCTTATCACGCCATTTACTTTGCGCGAGGCTTTTACAGCAGTGCATTACATGAAATTGCCCATTGGTTAGTGGCGGGGAAAGAACGCCGTAAATTAGAAGATTTTGGCTATTGGTATGAGCCGGATGGGCGTTCAGAAGATCGTCAGCGTGATTTTGAAAAGGTGGAAGTGAAGCCTCAAGCATTGGAATGGATTTTAGCCACTGCGGCGGGATTTCGTTATTTTGCCAGTGCGGATAATTTGAATGGCAATCCAGGGGATACGCAACCATTTAAGCAAGCGGTATATGAACAAGTAAAAACCTATGCAGAAAAAGGCTTACCAAAACGTGCCGAAACCTTGCGTCATGCCTTGACTCAATTTTATGGCACAGAAGATCGAATTGATTTAGCGAAATTTGATGTTACTCGCATTTAAAGTGCGGTCATTTTTAGGCAGATTTTGCGTCTGTCAATTTTCCTTAAAATCGGCTAGAATAGGTCGATTTTATTTTTGGCTTTAACTTTATAAAAATATGAAAGATTCTATTATTGCAAAACTTGAAAGTTTAAAAGAACGTTATGAAGAATTAGAGGCATTGCTAGGCGATGCGTCGGTGATTTCAGATCAGGATAAATTCCGTGCGTATTCTAAAGAATATTCACAACTTGAAGATGTGGTGAAATGTTTTAATCGTTGGAATCAGCTTAATTCTAACATTGCTGAAGCAGAATTGATGTTAGATGATCCTGAGATGAAAGAAATGGCAGAAATGGAAATTGAAGAATCCAAAGCCGAAATTGAAGAAGTGGAGCAACAACTTCAAATTCTTTTATTACCGAAAGATCCAAATGATGAATATAACTGCTATTTAGAAATTCGTGCAGGTACAGGTGGGGATGAAGCGGGTATCTTTGCCGGCGATTTATTCCGTATGTACAGCCGTTATGCAGAAAGTAAACGCTGGCGTGTTGAAATGCTCAGCGCAAATGAAAGCGAGCAGGGCGGTTATAAAGAAGTGATCGTGAAAGTAAGCGGTGATGGCGTGTATGGTCAGTTAAAATTTGAATCAGGCGGCCACCGTGTACAACGTGTACCAAAAACTGAATCGCAAGGGCGTATTCATACTTCAGCTTGTACTGTTGCGGTTATGCCTGAATTACCTGAATCTGAAATGCCGGAAATCAATCCAGCAGATTTACGTATTGATACCTACCGTTCATCTGGTGCAGGTGGTCAGCACGTTAATACAACAGACTCTGCCGTACGTATTACTCACATTCCAACAGGTATTGTGGTGGAATGTCAGGATGAGCGTTCACAGCACAAAAATAAAGCGAAAGCAATGTCGGTATTAGCATCACGTATTGTTCAAGCAGAGCAAGAACGCCAAGCTGCAGAACAAACAGATATGCGTCGTAACTTATTAGGTTCAGGCGATCGTTCCGATAAAATTCGTACTTATAACTACCCACAAGGTCGTGTCACAGATCACCGTATCAACTTAACGCTCTATCGCTTAGATGAAGTGATGAACGGCAAAATTGATGAACTAATTCAGCCGATTATTACCGAATATCAAGCGGATCAGTTGGCGGCATTGTCTGAACAGAATTAATGATAGGGGCATCTGATTTCAGATGTCCTTTTTAACTTTACAGGGAAATAAAATGATCATTGAAAATCAAAAAGATGCTGAATTTTCTTCTGCTTTCAAACCTTCTCAACCCGCTCAAGCAAGCCGTTTTAAACGTTGGCTTGCAAGTATGATTAATGGGCTTGTGCTTTGGGTGATGGTTGGTCTTGGTTTTGCATTGGGGGATTTTGCCGGTGTAGTGGGGACGATTGTATATGCTGGTTTTCAGTTATATTTCATGAAAACTTATGGTCAGACAATGGCAAAACGCTGGTTAGGCTTGCGAGTATTTAATTATCATACCAATCAGCCTGTTGAATTTGGTAAATACATCGGTCGCGAAATTATTGATATTTTATTGGCGTGGACAAGTTTCTTATTGATTATTAGCGGTATTGTTGCTCTTGTGCGTGATGATCGTCGTTCTTTAACTGATTTAGTGGCTGGCACAATTGTGTTAAAAGACGAAAAATAATGAATTATAAAGAATGGCTGGTACAAGCAATGGCGGATTTAGCTCCAAAAAATCCCACTGAAAATAGTAAAATTGATGCGCTTGTGCTTCTTCAACATGCTACAGGTAAATCGCGTACGCAAATCCTTGCTTTTGATGATACCGAGATTGATGAAAAAGTGCGGTTAAAATTGACCGCACTTTTAGATCGTCGTTTAAAAGGCGAACCTATCGCTTATATTCTTGGTGAAAAAGAATTTTGGTCGTTGCCGTTAAATGTGTCTGAAGGAACATTAATTCCTCGCCCCGATACTGAAATTCTCGTAGAAAAAGCATTACAAATTACCTTAGAAAAACTGGAAGAAAATCCACCGCACTTTCGTATTCTCGATCTTGGCACTGGCACAGGTGCTATTGCGTTGGCGTTAGCTTATGAGCTCTCTCCTATTTGTCAAAAAAAGGCTATCCAATTAGATGTCATCGGTGTGGATTTAATGCCTGAAGTCGTCAAATTAGCGCAATCCAATGCAGAAAAAAATCAGCTCAAGGTACAATTTTTTCAGAGTCGTTGGTTTGAACATGTTGAAGGGCAGTTTGATATTATCGTTAGTAATCCGCCTTATATTGATGAAACCGATGAACATCTTTCGCAAGGTGATGTGCGTTTTGAGCCTCGTTCGGCGTTGGTGGCGGGTGAAAACGGTTTAGCTGATTTACGCCATCTTATTGAGTGCGCACAAGTACATTTAAAAGATAACGGCTATTTATTGTTAGAACACGGCTGGAAACAGGGTGAAGAAGTGCGGTCAATTTTCTGGCAAAATCATTGGCAAGGGGTTGCAACCATACGGGATTATGGCGACAATGAGCGCGTAACGTTGGGATATAGGAAGCGGTAATGAAATACGATCAAAAAGCTTTATATGTTGAAATGACTCATTTTTATCTGAGTGTTTATGAGAAAGAGCAAGTTGATGAGCCTCGTATAAGAGGGCTTGTGGGGGGCTTAGTGCGTAGAGCTCGCCAAGCTATTCCAGAAGAATGGGATGATAAAGCTAAAATTCATCAATTACTACAGCTATTTTACGGTGATTGGGGTTTTCATTGTGATGCGGACAATTATTTCTATGCCCGTAATTTATATCTTCCGTATATTTTAGAAGAACGTGAAGGCATGCCCGTCAGTCTTGGAGCCTTAATCCTTTATTTAGCTGCAAGTTTAAAATTGCCGATTTATCCGGTGAATTTCCCGACCCAGCTGATTTTACGTGCAGAAGTAGACGGAGAAGTAGCCTTTATTGATCCTTGGAGCGGAAAATATATTTCAGTGGATGAATTGAAAAAACTCTATGAAGGCGCCTTTGGTTTTGGCGCTCAAATTCAACCAGAGGATTTAGCCCGAGCGGATATTCCTATGCTGGCCACACGTTTCCGTCAGCTCGCCAAAAATGCCTTAATTCGTGAAGAACAAAACGATTTTGCTTTTAATTATATCCAATTCTTGTTAGCGGTAAGAAAAGATCCTTACGATATTCGCGATCGTGGCTTAGTGTTGGCGCAAATGGGCGCTTATTCTTCCGCCATTGAGGATTTAGAATATTTTGTGGATCAATGTCCGAATGATCCCACTTCATCTCTGTTAAAAACTCAACTTTTAGAACTGAAAGGCGAAGCATTGAAAGATGCCAATGCCATCCATTAAAAAGGAAATATTATGCAAAATAAAATTGTAAAAATCGGCAATATTGATGTTGCAAACGACAAACCTTTTGTACTTTTAGGCGGAATGAACGTGCTTGAAAGTCGTGATATGGCGATGCAAGTTTGCGAAGCTTATGTAAAAGTGACTGAAAAGTTGGGTGTGCCTTATGTTTTTAAGGCATCTTTCGATAAAGCTAACCGTTCTTCAATTCATTCTTACCGTGGTCCAGGCATGGAGGAAGGTTTAAAAATTTTCCAAGAGATAAAAGAAACCTTTGGCGTGAAAGTGATTACCGATGTGCACGAAATCTATCAATGTCAGCCTGTTGCCGATGTGGTGGATGTGATTCAATTACCGGCATTCTTAGCTCGTCAAACTGATTTAGTCGAAGCCATGGCAAAAACCGGTGCGGTAATTAATGTAAAAAAACCACAATTCTTAAGCCCAGGTCAAATGGGTAATATCGTGGATAAGTTTGAAGAATGTGGTAATGATAAAATTATCCTTTGTGATCGTGGTTCAAACTTCGGTTACGATAATTTAGTGGTGGACATGTTAGGCTTCGGCGTAATGAAAAAAGTGTCGAAAGGCAGCCCAATTATTTTTGACGTGACTCATTCATTACAATGTCGTGATCCGTTTGGTGCTGCTTCAGGCGGTCGTCGTGAACAAGTGACAGAATTAGCCCGTTCTGGTTTAGCAATTGGCATTGCAGGCTTATTCTTAGAAGCACATCCGAATCCAAATCAAGCAAAATGTGATGGCCCTTCTGCATTGCCACTTTCGGCATTAGAAGGTTTTGTCTCACAGATGAAAGCCATTGATGATTTAGTGAAATCTTTCCCTGAATTGGATACGTCTATTTAATAGAGAAGTGCGGTTGAAAATAGCATTGTTTTTGACCGCACTTTTGTTCTGTAAAAGGAGATAACAATGAATATCGTATTTTTAGACAGCACCGCAATTCCGAAACATATTCCTATTCCTCGTCCAAGCTTTCCGCATAACTGGGTAGAGTATAAATATACTTCCGCAGAGCAAATCATTGAGCGAGCAAAAGACGCGGATATTATTATCACCAGTAAAGTGATTTTAAGCCGCGAGGTGTTGCAACAATTACCGAAATTAAAACTCATTGCTATCACTGCGACAGGTACTAATAACGTGGATTTAGACGCGGCAAAAGAATTAGGTGTGACGGTTAAAAATGTGACGGGTTATTCTGCCACGACCGTACCTGAGCATGTATTAGGCATGATTTTTGCGTTAAAACACAGCTTGGCTGGCTGGCAGCGCGATCAAATCACGGGAAAATGGACTGAGAGTAAACAGTTCTGCTACTTTGATTATCCCATTACAGATGTTAAAGGTTCAACGTTAGGTGTGTTTGGAAAAGGCTGTTTAGGTACAGAAGTCGGGCGTTTAGCAGAACTTTTAGGCATGAAAGTCCTTTATGCTGAACATCGAAATGCGACAACTTGTCGTGAAGGTTACACGCCTTTTGAAGAGGTGCTAAAACAGGCTGATATTCTGACATTGCATTGTGCATTAACTGAAACAACTAAAAATTTAATCAATCAAGAAACCTTGTCACTTTGTAAGAAAGGGGCGTATTTAATCAATACTGGTCGTGGTCCATTGATTGATGAGCAAGCGGTTTGTGACGCATTAAAATCAGGACAATTAGGTGGTGCCGCATTAGATGTGTTAGTGAAAGAGCCTCCAGAGAAAAATAATCCACTGATTGAATTAGCGAAAACGATGCCGAATTTAATTATCACACCTCATATTGCTTGGGCGAGTGATAGTGCGGTAACCACGCTAACGAAAAAAGTGACGCAAAATATCGAAGATTTCGTTCAACAATTCAATCAAAAATAATGAATTTACCTATTTCTTTATACGTCGCCCTGCGATATTGGCGTGCAAAAAGCGCCGATCGTTTTGGGCGACTTGTTGCTAATTTAGCAAGCTTTGGCATCGTACTGGGTGTGATGGCATTGATTATTGTGCTTTCTGTCATGAATGGATTAGAAGGCTATCAAAAACAACAGGTGCTTTCGATCATTCCACACGCGATTGTTAGTCAAGAAGTGCCTATTTCGGCAGAAAAACCGCTTGAAAATACACCGCACTTTGTGCAAAAAGCTGTGCCGATTAATACCACAAATGTTGTGTTTCAAACGGCAAAAGGCGTGAGCGCAGGACAAGTGATTGGTATTCAGTCTTTTTCAGATGATCTTTTACTGGACGGTTTCGATCCTAGCCAATTTAATCAACTTTTACCGCAAGGTGAGTTTAAGTTGATTATTGGGGATAACCTGGCACAAAAATTAGGCTTAGCAGTGGGTGATAAGGTTCGTTTAATGATTACGGAAAACAGCCAATACACCCCATTTGGTCGCGTGCCGATGCAGCGTTTATTTACGGTGAGCGAGCTTTACTATGATTATGGCGAAGCGTCAGGTTATGAAGTTTTTGCTAATTTAGCTGATATTGGTCGCCTAATGCGAATTCAGCCAGGCGAAGCTCAAGGCTATCGTTTATTCCTGGATGATCCTTTCCAAATCACAGAATTGCCAACCTATTTTAAAGAGAGCCATATCAGTGATTGGCGTGTCCAAAAAGGGGAGTTTTTCCAAGCGGTTCGTATGGAAAAAAATATGATGGACTTGTTGATTAGCTTAATTATTATTGTTGCGATTTCCAATATCGTGACCTCATTAAGTTTAATGGTGGTGGATAAACAAGGGGAAATCGCCATTTTGCAAACACAAGGTGTGACTAAATCACAAGTGCGTTCTATCTTTATTTATCAAGGTTTATTGGTTGGGCTAGTGGGTACATTGATTGGTGCTGTACTGGGCGTATTAATCACCTTAAACCTTGGGGCAATTTTAAGTGCGGTCAATCCGAACGGTGTTTTCTTGCCAACATCCATTGAGCCAGTGCAAGTCATTGTTGTGATTGCCTTTTCTCTATTATTATCCTTATTATCAACTATTTACCCAGCTTATCGTGCGGCGAAAACTGAGCCGGCGGAAGCATTACGTTATGAGTAAAATATGAATAACTACTTATTAGAATGCCAAAATATTAATAAATTTTACCAAGAAGGCGAGAACCAAACCCAAGTATTAAAAGGCGTGAGCTTTGCCATGAAACCACAAGAATTAGTGGCGATTGTGGGAAGCTCTGGTTCGGGAAAAAGTACTTTATTACACACCTTAGGCGGTTTAGATCAGCCAAGTAGTGGGGAAGTGTTTATTAAAGGGCAATCTTTGCAAAAAGCGTCTGAAAGTGAATTGGCTAAATTGCGTAATCAAAATCTCGGTTTCGTGTATCAATTTCACCATTTAATGGCAGATTTTACCGCATTGGAAAATGTGATGATGCCGATGTTAATTGGTCGTCAGAATAAAACAGAAGCAAAAGATCGTGCTGAAAAAATATTAGGCGCAGTAGGCTTAAGTCATCGTATTACTCATCGTCCATCTGCACTTTCTGGCGGTGAACGTCAACGTGTTGCGATTGCTCGTGCATTGGTGAATAACCCTGCTCTTGTCTTGGCTGATGAACCAACAGGTAACTTAGATCATAAAACCACAGAAAGTATTTTTGAGTTGATTCAAACCTTGAATGCGGAACAAAACATTGCGTTTTTATTGGTTACACATGATATGTCATTAGCGCAAAAACTGTCTCGTTGCTTAACCATGCAAGACGGAATTTTGAAGGAAGGTGCATAATGAATACGCCTTTTTTCATTAGTTGGCGTTATCAACGGGGTAAGCAAAAGAATCCGTTGGTGGCGTTAATTTCAAAATTCTCTGCTATCGGTATAGCTCTTGGCGTGGCGGTGTTGATCGTGGGGTTAAGTGCCATGAATGGCTTTGAGCGTGAACTGAATTCACGTATTTTGGCAGTCGTACCACATGCGGAAATCACATTAAACCCACAGGGCAATGAGAGCACATTAAACCATTGGCAGAACCTTGCGGAACGTCTAAAAACAAACAAAAAAATTACCGCACTTTCACCTTTTGTGAGTTTTACTGCCTTAGTCGAAAATGGCAATAAACTTAAAGTCGTTCAAGTGAAAGGGGTCGATAAACAAGCTGAAGATCAAGTGAGTTCTCTTGGTAAGTTTGTGGAAGGTGATGGCTGGCAGAAATTCGCAGAAGAAGGTGGATTGGTGCTGGGCTCTGGTATTGCCAAAGAGCTAGATGTTAAAGCAGGCGATTGGGTGTCGTTATTGATTTCTCAACCGAATGGTGAAGATCAAATGGCTCAGCCTAATCGTGAGCGTGTTCAAGTGACCGCTATTTTACGTTTAGATGGTCAGTTAGACCACAGTTATGCTTTACTCTCCCTGCCTCAAGCACAGGAATTAATGGGATATCGTGAAGATCAAATTACCGGTGTTGAATTGAAAGTGGATGATCCATTTAAAGTACAAGAAATGGATTATTCGATGCTGAATGATTATCCGCAACTGCTTTATATTCAAAACTGGGTGGCAAAATTTGGCTATATGTATCGTGATATTCAACTTATCCGTACGGTGATGTATATCGCGATGGTGCTTGTAATTGGGGTAGCGTGTTTTAATATCGTTTCTACCTTAATTATGGCGGTAAAAGACAAGCAAGGTGATATTGCGATTATGCGAACCCTGGGGGCAAATAATGGCTTTATTAAGCAGATCTTTATTTGGTATGGCTTGCTTGCAGGAATGAAAGGGTGTTTGATTGGTATCGTGTTAGGCGTCGTACTTGCACTGAATCTCACGCCGATTATTCAAGGCATCGAGACATTACTCGGTAGAAAATTGTTATCAGATGGCATCTATTTCGTTGATTTCTTACCAAGTGAATTACATTGGTTCGATGTTGTATTGGTTCTCGTGGCGGCATTAGTATTAAGTTTACTCGCCAGTCTTTATCCAGCCAGTCGAGCCGCGAAGTTACAACCGGCTCAAGTATTGAGTAATCATTAATAAAAAATCAGGGATTAAGTATTTAATCCCTGATTTTTTATTGTTCAACCGTTAATCATTATTGGTTTTCTTTATCTGTTTTTAATAAGCCAGATGAACCTTCGGAATAATCGCGAGGTGGTTCTTCTGATTTACTTTCTGATGAGGCTGTCACCAATTGCTGGGTAAATAAACCTTTATTGGTAGGTTTATTGCCGAGTAAAGCTTCAGATGAAACCGCATAGTGACGATACAGTTTTTGATAATCACCAATTAAGGTTTTAAATAATTCAGCACTTTCAGCGAAATGTTTTTCAAGTTGTGCTTGTTTATCGCTTAATTGTGTTTTCACTTCTTTCAGTTCAGCTTCTGTCTGAGCTTGTTTTTTAACAGACCCTTTTGTTAAACGTAATAGCAAATAGCCGAAGATTACGCCAACGACAAGCCCGATCACCGCTGCTTGCCATATTTCTGGTGTCCATGATTGCATACATTACTCCTTCTTTTTAATTCAGTGTTTAGTGTAAAGGAAAAACAAAAAAGTTTCTTTGCGGTTGATCACATTTTGAAAAAGCAGTGTTTACACAGCTGCAATAATCACGATTTCAACTTTCCAATCAGAATCCGCAAGTTTTGCTTCTACCGTTGCTCGGCTTGGTGGATTTTGACTATCGACCCATTCATCCCATGCTTGGTTGAGTTGAGCATAATCTGCCATATCAGCAAGGAAGATTTGCGTGGTAAGAATTTTACTTTTTTCAGAACCAATTTTAGCCAATAATTTATCGATCAGTGAAAGGACTTCTTTGGTTTGCTCGTAAGCATTTTGCTTAACGGTTTTTTCTGGTACTTGGCCTGCAAAATAGGCAGTATTGTTATGAATGACCACTTCAGAAAAGCGTTTGCTTGGTTGAATGCGTTGAATCGACATAATAGCTCCTTTTTGATGACGATAATTCCATTCTAAAGGCGGTTTTAGACTTTGTAAATCAAGAAATTGTGAGATAAAATAATTGAGAATTTTTATCAACTAAAGAAAACTATGAAACTCCTGATTTCGAATCAATATGGCGCCATTGTGATGGCATTATTGCCTTTTGTTTACGGTATGTTATTAGCTTCACCTGTTTGGGCGCATTTCTTTTTGCTTTTAGCTTGGTTCAGCATGTATTTGCTGAGTTACCCAATGCTGAGTCTCTTTAAAGGCAAAAATATGGCGGAATATAAAAAGTGGACAATCATCTATGGTGTCACAGCTTTTTTATTTGCGCTTCCTGCCATTTTTTATAACTGGCAGATTCTTTTCTTTATTGCAGCCATGTTTCCTTTTGTGTTGGTGAGTATCTATTACACTAAGAAAAAAGATGAACGGAATCTTCTCAATGATTTAGCGGGTATTGCGATTTTTGCCCTTGCAGGTATGGGATCCTATTATTTTTCTGACCGCACTTTTGATGAAAAAATCTGGTGGGTCGCGTTATATCCAAGCTTATTTTTTATTGGTACGACGCTTTACGTCAAATCAATGATGCGTGAACGTAAAAATCCGCTTTATCTCAAAGCCTCTATTATTTTCCATGTGCTTTGCGTGCTCGGTTGCTTGTTTACCCAACAATATGTCTTATCACTTGCTTTTGTGCCGGCATTAATTCGTGCGATTTATTTACCCACCAAGAAACTTTCGGTTAAGCAAGTCGGTCTAATAGAATTCGGAACATCCGCCATTTTTTTGATTATTTTATTGATAGCGACGTTATAAGATGAAGACATTAGCCAAACTTTTACTCCTCACCACGCTCACCTTAAGCAGTTCAGCATTTGCGATGAAAACCATTGATTTGGTCGATAAAGCGCAAATGACGGATCAGCAAAAAATGGATCTGGCGCAAAAATTAGCGGATAAACAAGATTGGAAAGCCGTTTTTGAAATTATGTATCCTTTAGCTTTGGAAGGTAATTTACAAGCACAAAGCAATTTAGGGATGCTTTATAATTTAGGCCGTGGAGTGGATGAAAATAAAGAGTTGGCTTATTGGTGGTTTAGCGAAGCCGCTGAGCGAGGCAGTATTAAAGCCATCAATAATTTGGCAGTCATGTATTTTAACGGCAATAACTATGTGAAACAAGATACCGCTCAAGCGATTAAATTATTTGAAACCAGTGCAACGAAAGATCCTGATGCCATGCTTACATTAGGGGAAATTTATACCAATCAGAAAGAATTTACCAAAGCCTTTGAATGGTTCCAAAAAGCTGCAAATGCGGGGAGCAATCAAGGTAAATTTCGTTTAGCAAGGATGTATGAAGAGGGTATTGGTACACAGATTAACATTGGTTTAGCCAAATTGCTTTATTTAGAAATTATGAATACAGCAAAAAAGAATGAAATTAAAGAAATCGCTAGACAGCGATTACAACGTTTAAGCTTGTATTAAGAAAAAGGCGGTTGATTTTAACCGCACTTTTTTATTTCACGTTCGCCCCCTTCAACCAGCGTCTGACCCAACTACGGTTTGGCATTAAATTATGAATCAGATCTTCACTCATCGGTAAGGGTTCATCATAAATTAAGGAAGCCAGTGTTTCCCCTAAAAATGGCGAAGAGGTTAATCCTCGTGAGCCTAGTGCGCCGATTAAATAGAGGTTAGGGTAGTTTTCAGCTTGTTCTATTGGCTGTTTACGGCGTCGCAAATTAAACAAATTTTGATATTGTGTTTGCTGAGCAGAAAAATGAGGAACAGCGCCCATCATTGGCGTAAGATCACGTACCGAACAACGCACACCGATTCGAGCAAGATTACCCGATGTATCTACTTCTTTTGTCCAATATTCAGGAATATTCTGCTGAATTTTTTGTTGGTTTTCTTGTTGTTCGGTTAGGCTAAATTCACGGCTCGCATTATCACGAACATGACTTGCGCCAATACAATGACTGATTTTCGCTTGATCGACTGGCGTCAGGTAGCCGTCATAGCACAACACGGTTTTGAGTTTAAGTAAGTTTTCCGATGTCGGAATTTGGCTCACTTGCCCGCGAACAGGATAGAGTGGGAGTTTCTGTGTTTGTTCAAACTCAGTGAGTTTATGTCCGTTTGCTAAAACAACCACTTCATGGCAGAAAGTTTCATTTTCAGCTGTGGTGATTTGCCAACTATTTTCTGTTTGAGAAAGTGCAGTTACTTTTTGTGATGTTTTAATCTGGACACCTTGTTTTTCTAAAAAGACAAAAGCATGTTGAACTAACTGACGTGGTGCAAGCCAAGCGCCTTGAGGAATAAAGCCGCCACCAAAAGGTAACGGTAAACCCACTTTTTCGCTTAATTCAGTTTGACTTAATGAGTGATATAAATCAGAAGGTAAATTCAGCGCAGCGATTTTATTTAATTTACTTTCAGCTTTCTCATTGTAAGCACAAAGTGCGACACCACAGAACTTATGTTCAAATTCGATTTGTTGTTGAATTGCCCACTGTAGGAATTGATGACCATAGGCGAAGGCATGAATATAAAAACGAATATTGCGATCGTTATCATCACTCAGTTGCGGATAAAAAGCACCTTGTTTATTGCCAGATGCATTCAGGGCAGTTTGTTCATCTTCGCAATAAATTGTGATGTTAGCCCCACGTTTAACCAATGAAATAGCTGTACAAAGCGAGGCTATCCCGCCACCAATAATGGCAATATCTTGTTCTTTGAGATTGGCTGGCTGACTATGAAACCAGGGCGTAGAAAGTGCGGTTGGTTTTTCCTGCGTTTTTTGGCCGGAAAGACATTCTCGTTTTTTACCAAAGCCTTTGCGTTTTGTAATATCAAAGCCTGCATTTTCTAAGCCTTTTCTCACCGCACTTGCCGCAGTGAAAGTCGCAAAGGTACCTTGTAGCTTGGTAAAACGAAACATTTGCTGATAAAGCTGCTCATTCCACATGTCGGGGTTTTTACTCGGCGCAAAACCATCTAAAAACCACGCATCAATTTTGCTATTCATATAATCGCCCAGTTGCGGCAGATTTTCAGCGACATCGCCAAACCAAAGATCTAACGTGGTTTCATCAAAATGAAAACGATAGCAACCTTGAATGGGATTAAGCCAATGCTGTTGTGAATGCTGAGCAAGACAAGAAAATTGTGGATAGGCTAAATGAGCTTGTTGTAATGCATCAAGTGGCAAAGGGTATTTTTCGAAAGAGATAAAATAAAGGCGTTTTAAAGGTGAATCTGGATATTTCTGACGAAATTCACGGAATAGCGTGGTCACCGCAAAGAAATTTAATCCTGTGCCAAACCCTGTTTCAGCAATAACAAAATGGGCTTCTTGGTAATGAACCCAACGTTCCCACAACTGATTACCTTCTAAAAACACATAGTGGGTTTCTGCTAAACCATCTTGATTGGAAAAATACACGTCATCAAACTTATCTGAAACGGGGGTATTCTCTTCGTTAAAATGAATTTTTGCATGCTGAATGGTGAACATGTGTTAGCCCTTTTTTGCCTTATCAAATTCTTTTATAATAGCACGGAAATTTTGAGACGGTTAAAACTTAACTGGTCGAACAAATGAATTATTGCTTGCAATATTTTCATTTCATAGTAAATTGCGTTCAGCTAACAACTGTAAGTTGAATTAAATTTCCCCTAAATCATAAGGAATAAAGAATGAAAAGAGCTGTAATTACTGGTTTTGGTATTATTTCAAGTATCGGTAACAACAAAGAAGAAGTTTTGGCATCATTAAAAGCGGGTAAATCGGGAATTGAAATTGTCCCTGAGTTTGTTGAAATGAAAATGCGTAGCCATGTTGCCGGCACAATCAAACTTGATCCAAGCGAGCATATCGATCGTAAAGTGTATCGTTTTATGGGGGATGCGGCAGCTTATGCATACCTTTCAATGCGTGAAGCGATTGAAGATTCAGGTTTAACAGAAGATCAAGTTTCAAATGACCGTACAGGTCTTGTAATCGGTGCAGGTACTGGTTCAGCACATAACCAATTAGTGGCTTGTGATGCAGTGCGTGGTCCACGCGGTGTGAAAGCGATTGGTCCTTATGCGGTAACTAAAACCATGGCATCAAGTGTGTCAGCTTGTTTAGCAACCCCTTACAAAATCCGTGGTGTGAACTACTCAATCAGCTCTGCTTGTGCAACTTCTGCACACTGTATCGGTCACGCAGTTGAATTAATCCAATTAGGTAAACAAGATGTGGTTTTCGCGGGTGGTGCGGAAGAATTATCTTGGGAATGTGCAACTGAATTCGATGCAATGGGTGCTGTTTCAACCAAATACAATGATACCCCAGAAAAAGCTTCTCGTGCTTACGATGCAAACCGTGATGGTTTCGTTATCGCTGGTGGTGGTGCTGTTGTAGTGGTTGAAGAATTAGAACATGCATTAGCACGTGGCGCAAAAATCTACGCTGAAATCGTGGGTTATGGTGCAACTTCTGATGGTTACGACATGGTCGCGCCAAGCGGTGAAGGGGCAGAGCGTTGTATGAAACAAGCAATGGCAACGGTAGATACTCCAATTGATTACATCAACGTACACGGTACATCAACACCAGTTGGTGATGTGAAAGAATTAGGGGCAATCAAAAATGTATTTGGTGACAAAATTCCAGCGATTTCTTCAACCAAATCAATGACCGGTCACTCTTTAGGTGCAGCAGGTGCACACGAAGCAATCTATACCTTATTAATGTTACACAATGACTTCATTGCACCAAGCATTAATATCGAAACATTAGACGAAGCGGCAAAAGGCTGCAATATCGTGACTGAAACAAAAGAAAATGCAGGCTTACAAACTGTCATGTCAAATAGCTTTGGTTTCGGTGGTACAAACGCAACTTTAGTGTTCAAACGCTATAACGGCTAATTAAAAATCACTTAAAATCTAACCGCACTTTTGGGCTTCCAAGTGCGGTTTTTTCTTGTCATCGATTCTTTTTCTTCCACTCATAAGAGAACACAACATTTAAAATGTGATCTAGTTCAAATTTCTGAACAAAAGAATAAAATTTTTTTATTTTTATAAAACTCTATATAAAAATACAATTCTCTTTATTTTTTGACTTTAATATTTATTTAAAACTTTATTTTCATATTTTTCCAGATTTTAATTCTTTTAAATTTGTCTTTTTAGACTTTTGCAATGCTAGACAAGTTGTTTTCTTTCGGTATGATGTTTCCATTGTTTTGACTACGAATCGTAGTAATAAAAGTGCGGTCAGTTTTAGGAGTAAAATATGAAGAAATTATCCGGTGCGGAAATGGTGGTTCAGTCTTTGCGTGACGAAGGCGTTGAGTATTTATTTGGTTATCCGGGCGGTGCCGTATTGGATATTTATGATGCAATCCATACCCTTGGTGGGATTGAACATATTTTAGTCCGTCATGAGCAAGCTGCGGTACATATGGCAGATGGTTATGCGCGTGCGACCGGTAAAGTGGGTTGTGTGTTAGTCACATCAGGACCAGGTGCAACCAATGCGATTACGGGGATTTTGACCGCTTATACTGATTCGGTACCAATGGTGATCATTTCAGGTCAGGTAATGAGTGGTTTAATCGGCCGTGATGCGTTCCAAGAATGTGATATGGTGGGGATTTCTCGCCCAGTGGTTAAACACAGCTTTATCGTTAAAAAAGCAGAAGACATTCCAGGTATCTTGAAAAAAGCCTTTTATATCGCTTCAACAGGCCGTCCAGGTCCTGTTGTCGTAGATATTCCAAAAGATACGGTAAATCCAACTTTAAAATATCCTTACGAATATCCAAAATCTGTTGAGCTTCGTTCTTATAATCCAACCGTAAATGGTCATAAAGGTCAAATTAAGAAAGCATTAAAAGCATTATTAGTGGCTAAAAAACCGGTTTTATTCGTGGGTGGTGGTGCAATTGCGGCAGGCTGTCATAAAGAATTAACACAATTCGCACAACGTTTAAATTTACCGGTTACCTCATCGTTAATGGGTTTAGGCGTGTACCCAAGTACGGACAAACAATTTTTAGGCATGCTTGGAATGCACGGGACTTACGAAGCCAATACAGCAATGCATGAAAGTGATTTAATCCTTGGTGTTGGCGTTCGTTTTGATGACCGTACCACTAACAACTTAGATAAATATTGCCCAAATGCAAAAGTGATTCAGATTGATATTGATCCAACCTCTATTTCTAAAAACGTACCAGCAGCCATTCCAATTGTAGGTAATGCGAAAAATGTATTGGATGAATTCTTAAGCTTATTAGGTGAAGAAATCGGTTCACGTCCGCAAAATCACTTAGAAGATTGGTGGAAACAAATCGATGAATGGAAAGCGAAAAAGTGCTTGGATTTCGACCGCACTTCAGGCGTCATCAAACCACAGCAAGTGATGGAAGCGGTGTATCGCATTACAAAAGGCCAAGCTTATGTGGCATCCGATGTAGGGCAACACCAAATGTTTGCCGCGTTACATTATCCGTTTGATTTACCGCGTCGTTGGATCAACTCAGGTGGTGCAGGTACGATGGGCTTTGGTTTACCAGCATCATTAGGGGTAAAACTTGCACATCCTGATGCAACCGTGGTTTGTGTAACGGGTGATGGCAGTATTCAAATGAATATTCAAGAGCTTTCAACGGCAACACAATATCGCATTCCAGTTGTGGTGATTTGTTTGAACAACCACTTCTTAGGCATGGTAAAACAATGGCAAGATTTGATTTACTCAGGTCGCCATTCCCAAACTTATATGAATTCTTTACCAGATTTCGTGAAGTTAGCCGAGTCTTATGGTCATGTGGGGATTCAAATTTCGACACCTGATGAATTAGACAGCAAATTACAAGAAGCCTTCAGCATTAAAAATAAATTGGTTTTTGTTGATATTAATGTTGATGAAACCGAACACGTTTACCCGATGCAAGTTCGCGGCGGGGCGATGAATGAGATGATTTTCAGCAAACCACAAGAGGAGAAAGAATAATGCGTAGAATTTTATCTGTTTTATTAGAAAATGAATCCGGTGCATTATCTCGAGTGGTCGGCTTATTTTCCCAACGTGCATTTAACATTGAAAGCTTAACCGTGGCACCTACGGACGACCCAACCCTTTCTCGTATGACGATTGAAGCGGTAGGGGATGAGCAAGTACTTGAGCAAATTGAAAAGCAACTTCACAAATTAGTGGATGTGTTTAAAGTTATCAATTTGAGTGAGCATGATCACGTAGAACGTGAAGTGGTGTTAGTGAAAGTGCGTGCAACAGGTTCATCGCGTGATGAATTAAAACGTTTAGCCGACATCTTCCGTGGTCAGATTGTGGATGTGACAACAAAATCTTATACCATTCAGTTAACGGGTACAAAAGACAAATTAGATGCTTTTGTTGAGGCACTGAAAGAAGAAAGCACATTACTTGAAATTGTGCGTTCAGGCTTAATTAGTCTTTCTCGTGGTGAGAAGAATATACTTTAATCATCAAAGAAAGTCAGGTTAAGAAGGCTTCGCATTTTTGGGTGGCCGAATAATTGGACTTTCTTTTTAGGTGTTTTGACTGAATGCTAATAGTTAATAAAGGAAATGACAAAATGGTGTTAATGCTATGTAGCATACCCGTTACTCATAATGATGATTGTATATCACAAGTTGATTTTCAATATTTAAAGCCACCTTCCCAAATGCAATTCTACAATATCGACTAAATGTCGAAGAAATGTGGTGTCTTGGTCGTTGTGGAAACGGTCAGTGTCTCGAGATTTGAAGACTAAAAGTGCGGTTGGTTTTTGCGGTGTTCCACCTAAACGGCAAATCGCCACAGAACCGATAGGGAGTTCTTCCGGAAGGAACATAAGGGCTTTTTCTTTATTGGAGAGATCGCCTAAATAGAATTGGCGTAACCCCATGCGCTCTAGGCGAATGAGTTCAAACGCTTTTCGGTCTAGCCAATGTTGTTCAGGAATAGTGTCCTTTTTTTGCCAGCTGTCAGTGAAAAGTAAGATTTTAGCACCTTTTAGCTCATAGCCTTTTGCCCAGTCATCAAGTTTTTCATTGATGGCAATAAAGTCTTCTGTTTGAAATAGTTTTTTCTGCAAAGGTAACAGAGCAAAGAAGATATCCGCTTCTTGATGGGCAAGCAGATGAAATTTTTCGAGGAGTTGAGTAAGCGTTTTGATTTGTTCTCGTTGCTGAGCAAGCTGTGCTTCGACTAAGGAAATCGTCCCTTCTTCATGGCTATGCGGAATACTAAGCAGTTGAAGTAGTTCAGGATGATGGGTAAAAAAATCAGGGTGATTTTTTAGGTAGTCAGCAATATCTTGTTCAGTCATTAAAAACTCCTTAAAAAATAACCGCACTTGGTTGTGCCAAAGTGCGGTTTATTTTTATGCCGTTTTAGGCCGCAAATGGATCGCGTAAAATCATCGTTTGAACACGATCTGGACCCGTTGAAAGGATATCTACCGGTACACCAGTTACTTCTTCGATACGTTTGATGTAATCACGGCAAGTTTGCGGTAATTTATTTACATCAGTGACACCGAAGGTGTTTTCTTTCCAACCTGGTAAAGTTTCGTAAATTGGTTCTACGCCTTCCCAATCTTTCGCTGCCAATGGTGCATATTCAACGATTTCGCCATTTGGCATTTTGTAAGCTGTACAGATTTTCACTTCATCAAAGCCATCTAATACATCTAATTTGGTCATACAGAAGCCAGAAATTGAGTTTAGTTGAATTGCACGACGAATGGCTACAGCATCAAACCAACCACAACGACGAGGACGACCAGTTACAGCACCAAATTCATTACCTTTACGTGCAATTTCAGCACCCGTTTCATCGAATAATTCTGTGGTGAATGGACCGCCACCAACACGTGTACAGTATGCTTTGATGATACCTAACACATAATCAAGGTTACGAGGACCGAAACCTGAACCAGTCGCTACGCCACCTGCGGTAGTGTTGGAACTGGTTACATATGGATAGGTGCCGTGGTCGATATCAAGCATGGTACCTTGTGCACCTTCGAATAAAATGTTGTCGCCATTTTTGCGAGCCGTATCTAAGATGGTTGTCACATCTGCTACCATGCCCGTGATGATATCAGCTACCGCAAACACATCGTCTAATGTTTTTTGATAATCAACAGGTTCTACTTTGTAGTAGTTCACCAATTGGAAATTATAGTATTCAAGGATATTTTTTAATTTTTCAGCAAAGGCTTCGCGATTGAATAAATCACCCACGCGTAAACCACGACGTGCCACTTTATCTTCGTAAGCGGGACCGATACCCCGACCGGTTGTACCAATGGCTTTTTTGCCTAATGCAGCTTCACGAGCATGATCCATCGCAACATGATAAGGGAGAATTAATGGACAAGCTTCAGAAATTAACAAACGTTCACGTACTTTTACCCCTCGGTTTTCTAACTCGCCCATTTCTTGCATTAATGCGGCAGGAGAAAGCACTACGCCATTACCAATTAAACAGGTCACATTATCACGTAAAATACCTGATGGAATTAAGCGTAATACGGTTTTTTCACCATTAATAATTAACGTGTGACCTGCGTTGTGGCCACCTTGGTAACGCACCACATATTTAACTCGATCTGTTAATAAATCAACGATCTTACCTTTTCCTTCATCGCCCCACTGAGCGCCAAGAATAACAACACTTTTTCCCATAATTTCCGCCTTAAGTTTGCGTCAGTCCATAAATCAAATAAGCTAATACTTTACTCTTTTTTTATCGTAATCTCAAATTCTAAACGTAAAAAAGTGCGGTTATTTTTAACCACACTTTCTATAAATTTATTATTCAAACAACGATTTATGTAATGAACGAACTACATCATCCGCTTTGTCACTCTGTACTAACATACAAATATTATTCGTACTTGCACCATAGCTAATCATACGAATATTATAATTTTCTAAGGTATTAAATATGCGTTTAGCTACACCTGAGGCAAGGTGTAGATCATTGCCTATTAAGGCCACAAGTGAGACTCCCGTATCCACTCTTACGGTACAATATTGGTTTAATTCATTTAGCAATTCTGGAGAAAGTAATTCGATACCGGATGAAACAGATCCTGTTTTATCTAAGGTTAATGCGATGCTCACTTCAGACGTGGTGATTGTATCGACGGAAATTTTATAGTTGGACAAGATATTGAATACATTCGCCAGGAAGCCTTGTGCATGTAGCATACTTAGACTTGAAAGGGTTAATAGGGTTTGATCGCGACGTAATGCAATTGCACGAAATGTAGGACGTGGTTGTGGATCGCGTGTTACCCAAGTACCGCCTGCATCAGGCGCTTTACTAGAACCGACATAAACAGGGATATTACTGCGCACAGCTGGAAGTAGTGTTGCAGGGTGTAATACTTTCGCACCAAAGGTTGCCATTTCAGCAGCTTCGGAGAAACTCATTGTATCAATACGTTGTGCATTGGGTACAATACGCGGATCAGTCGTATAAATACCCGCTACATCCGTCCAAATTAATACGTCTTTTGCATTTAATACTTCAGCTAACAGTGCCGCAGAGTAGTCACTACCACCACGACCTAAAGTAGTCGTTTTACCACCTGGTTCACGGCCGATAAAACCTTGGGTGATGACTAATTCACCTCGGTCAATTAATGGTTTTAATAAATTATCGCAGTTTACTTGAGTTTGAGAGTCATCTGGTGCGGCTTTACCAAAGTTATCATTAGTTGCCACTAAACTACGTACATCAACCCAAGTTGCGGTAGTTTGTAATTCTCTTAATACTTCAATGAAAATTTGTGTCGACATCATTTCACCTTGACTGATGATTTCATCAGTTAAAGCTTTTGATGTCGCAAGGCTTGCTGCTTCAGAAAGTGCGGTAATGTTTTCTAAATATTTTTCGATGATAGGACGTACATGGCTGTCGTCTTGTAATTCATTTAAAATATTTTCCTGAATTTGACGGACTTCACCGATTAATTTTGCACGTTCTTCAGCTTTCACGCCATTTGCTAAGGCGACTAATAAATTTGTCACACCAGCTGATGCTGAAAGCACCACAACGCGAGTATTAGGATCTGCAATGATGATTTTGGCACAGGCCTGCATAGCTGAGTAGTTTGCAACAGATGTACCACCAAATTTTGCTACCGATAAATGAGACATAAGATAATCCTCTAAAAATGAAAAGTAAGATGTTGTGTTTTATGATTAGGTATTAGAAATAGCGATTTCATCAAAAATTGTCAAATAAATACTCCAAAAAAATAGAGTAAAAAACCAATTATTTAGATATTTTTTGATTTAATAGGGTAAAAATTAAAGAATCATTAACTATTCGATAGGTATTGGCAGAGGCTCTGGTGCACCAAGGAAATAAGGTTTTACACCAATAATTAAGTCTAACACGGCTTTCACGCGAGCAAATATTTCGCGAATACGTATCCCAAAATACATTTCGGGTTCTTTTGCAGTAAAACAAATTGCATCAATATCGTAGTACTTAGCAATCAGTAGTGCACGTTCACAATGGAATTTTTGGCTGATAATAGTAAAAGAGGGCACTTGGAAAACTTTGCTTGCGCGTACAACGGAGTCTAAGGTGCGGAATCCTGCAAAATCTTTAAACATCACACTTTCAGATACGCCCATTTTGCGTAGATCCAAAAACATGGTGCGAGGCTCGTTATATTGAAGCGTGCGATTATCGCCACTTAGTAGTAAATAATCGACTTTATCTTGCTCGACCAAGAGTTTTGATGCTTCCAAGCGGTAATCATAATATTTATTGGTTTTTCCCTTGGCAACATATTTGGATGTACCGAGTACCAATGCATAATGGCGATGCGGGAGTGTTTCGAGATCTTCATACACACGGTCTTGTACATAAAAGCTCACGGCACGATCAATGGTGAAGCAACCTATCAAGACAAGTAAAAAGAGCCCCAAGATATAACCGAGGAGTTTTTTTAGAGGAAGGCATGAGAGCCAGGAAAGAGCGGTCATTTTTGACAGCGTTTTAGATAGTTGCATTTTGCTAACATACTGAAAAAACAATGTAAGTTCAAGTGTAATTTATTTACTGAATTGATAAGAAAATATTTAGACGTCTAAACGTCTAAAATTTCTTGACAAAAAACATGAGCTGTTGATAATTGTTAAATCATCAACGTAAAAGGTTATCATTTAATGGCTGTGCAAAATGTCGTGCTTTTTCAAGACAATCCCCTCCAATTAACATTGGGTGGTCAGCTTTCGCCTATCAATGTCGCATATCAAACTTACGGGACTTTAAATGCAGATAAAAGCAATGCTGTATTAATTTGTCATGCCTTAACGGGAGATGCAGAACCTTATTTTGATGAACCGAATAAAGATGGTTGGTGGCAAAACTTTATGGGCGAAGGTCTAGCTTTTGATACATCTAAATACTTTTTTATTTGTTCAAATGTATTAGGTGGTTGTAAAGGCACAACGGGCCCGAGTTCGATAAATCCAATTACTGAAAAGCCTTATGGTAGCCAGTTCCCAAATATCATCGTTCAAGATATTATCAAAGTGCAAAAAGCTTTGCTTGAGCATCTTGGTATCCCACATTTAAAAGCAATAGTGGGTGGCTCTTTTGGTGGTATGCAAGCCACACAATGGGCAATTGATTATCCTGATTTTATGGATAACATTGTCAATCTTTGTTCTTCTATCTTCTTTAGTGCGGAAGCCATAGGTTTTAACCATGTCATGCGTCAAGCGGTGATTAATGATCCGAATTTCAATAATGGTGACTATTATGATGGCACGCCACCTAATCAAGGCCTTTCCATTGCACGAATGTTAGGAATGTTAACGTATCGTACCGATGTGCAGTTGGCTAAGGCATTTGGTCGTGCAACTAAATCTGAAGGGCAATTTTGGGGCGACCACTTTCAAGTAGAATCCTATTTGAGTTATCAAGGCAAAAAATTCTTAGATCGTTTTGATGCCAACACTTATTTGCATTTATTACGCGCACTCGATCTGTATGACCCAAGTGTTGGTTATACGGATGTAAAAGAAGCTTTATCTCGAATTAAAGCACGTTATACGTTAGTATCCGTCACGACAGATCAACTATTTAAATCCATTGATTTACATAAAAGTAAACAGCTTTTAGAACAAGCGGGAGTCGATTTAAAATTTTACGAGTTTCCCTCGGATTATGGTCATGATGCCTTTTTAGTGGATTATACGGCGTTTGAACATAAAATCCGAAGTGGGATAGAAGGCGAGTTAGAATAAAAGGAATAGAAAAGGCGGAATTTCCGCCTTTTTTGATTTTTATAAATGGCTCACGAAACGTGATAAATCTTTTGGTTTACACTCTTTTTCTAATTTTTCAGCTGCTGTACCAATTTGTAATAAGGCAACAATCTTATCATTTTTACCACAGCCAAATGCTTCACGTAATTCACGTCCTTCAATAAGTGGACCTGTTGCCCAAAAGCTCTCAAAGCCTAGCGCATTACCAGCAAGTTGAAGAGCATAAGTTGCTGCACCTGCAGTAAGCATTTGTTCCCAACCAGGAACTTTGGCGACTTCATGATTAATTTTAGCAATGACGGCAATAACCATCGGTGCGCGTCGTGCAAAATTTTCTGCTTTTTTTAGTCGCTCTTCACCTAAATTAAATTCAGTTACAGCTGCTTTGAGTAAGTTCTCTAATTTACTTAAACCAGTACCTTGCATCACGACAAAATGATAAGGTTCGAGTTTACCATGATCAGGTGCACGTAAAGCCGCTTGAAACATTTGTTCTAATTGCACTTGGCTAGGGGCGGGAGCTGTTAATTTTTTATTGGATTTGCGTTGTGTTAAAAGAGTTAATGCGTCCATAGTGTTTTTCCCTTTTTTAGTTTTAAGTGCGGTTAATTATAACATAGTTTTTCACTAAACTTTATGATAGGCTACGCACAATTTTTATTTCTGTTTTTAAAGGTTTAATTTCACATGAATGCCATATTAAACGTATTGAAATTTTGTTGTAAAGCACTCAATTTTATCCGAAATCTTGTGATGAATTTTGTGTTTTTATTATTTGTTTTAGCATTGGTTTTTCTTGTCGGTCTTTTGGGTGATGGCAAGAAAACCCAAGTTTTATCAGGTGATCAAGGTGCATTATATTTAAATTTAACGGGCTATCTTGCGGATAACACGGAAGATATGTTGAGTTGGGAAAAGGAATTCCAACGTTTAAATAATAAAAAAGTCTCTTATAAATATTCAACCTTTGATGTGGTGCAAAGTATTTTATCTGCAAAAGATGATGAACGAATTCGTGGTTTAGTGTTGAATTTAAATGACTTTGAAGGGGGGGATCTTCCATCATTAGAGTATGTAGGAAAGGCCATTCAAAGTTTTAAAGAATCACAAAAGCCAGTTATTGCTTATGCTGACAATTACACACAATCACAATATTTTCTTGCGAGTTTTGCGGATGAAATTTATCTCAATCCGATTGGACAAGTCAGCATTCAAGGTTTGCGTCAGGAAAATCTTTACTTTAAATCCATGCTCGAAAAACTTGAAATTACGCCGCATATTTTCCGAGTGGGGACATATAAGTCCGCGGTAGAGCCTTTCTTGCGTGATGATATGTCGCCAGAAGCAAAAGCGAATATGCAAAAATGGCTTGGGGGCATGTGGCAAAACTATATGCAAACGTTAATGGTTAATCGTCATATTACCGCTAATGATGTATTACCGAATGCACAAAAATATATTAGTGATTTAAAAGTGTTAAAGGGTGATGAAACGGCTTATGTGAAAAAACGTCAGTTAGTGACACATTTTGCGACAAGATTGGATTTAGATAAAAAATTGACCGCATTTTTTGGTCAAGATGCAGAGGGAAATACTAAATTATTAGATTTTGAAGATTATCTACCTCATTTAGAGGACCGTTTTGCATCTGCACCAGATGAACCAAATATTGTGGCTGTTGTGAATGTGGAAGGTGAAATTATTGATGGAGAAAGTGATGAAGAGTCTGCTGGTGGTGATACCATTGCGAGATTATTAAGACAGGCTCACGATAATGAGAAAGTGAAGGCAGTTGTTCTCCGTGTTAATTCTCCGGGCGGTAGCGCTTTTGCATCAGAAATTATTCGTCAGGAAACTGAAAATCTTCAAAAAGCAGGTAAGCCTGTTGTGGTATCTATGGGCGGTATGGCTGCATCTGGTGGTTATTGGATTTCATCTACTGCAGATTATATTGTGGCAGATAAAAATACGATTACGGGTTCCATTGGGATCTTTACATTATTCCCAACCTTTGAAAACACGATTAAAAAAATGGGAATGAGTACCGATGGGGTAGCGACAACAGATCTCGCGGAAACATCAGCTTTAAGCCCTCTGAATAAAAATACTCAAGATATCTATCAACTTGGTATTGAAAATGGTTATGACCGCTTCTTAGATGTCGTAAGCCGTGGGCGTCAATTATCAAAAGACAAAGTAGATAAAATTGCTCAAGGCCAAGTTTGGTTAGGGCAAGATGCACATAAAAATGGTTTGGTGGATGAATTAGGTGATATAGATGTATCTATTGAGAAAGCTGGTGCCCTAGTAAACCAAAATCCGGATAAATATATGGATACCTTTAGTGTGCAATGGTTGGTTGATGAAGATAATAGCTTCTTAGCTCAATTAGATCGTAAGCTTAAACAAAAAGGTCAAGCCTTACTGACAAATTGGTTGGGATTACCACAGGAAGTGCATCAAGTGAAAAAACAACTGAATGTGTTAACCAAATTTAATGATCCAAAAGGGCAGTATTTGTATTGTTTAAATTGTGGTTCGGTTAAGTAAGACAGTAAAATGTAAAAAGGGCAGAATGTAATTTCCGCCCTTATTTTTTTACCCAAATCGCTTATTTTTCATTTTTGATATTAGAGAAAATGTTCGCCAAAATTGGACCCGATACATTGTGCCAGAAACTAAATAAAGCACTTGGCACCGCCGCAATTGGGTTGAAATGAGCGGCAGCTAGTGCTGCACCTAAAGCAGAGTTTTGCATGCCCACTTCAATTGCCACCGCTTTACTATCCGCTGTATTAAGTTTAAATAATTTTGCCGCAAAGTACCCAATTAAATAACCTAAGCAGTTATGTAAAACTACTACGCTGAAAATTAATAGGCCTGATTCTATGATTTTGTCTTTGCTTACTGCCACTACCGCTGCCAAGATTAAGACGATAGAAATAACAGAGACTAATGGCATAGTTTGGCTTGCTTGTTCTACTTGTTTTTTGAAGAGAGCATGAACGACTAAACCTAAGAAAATTGGGAACAATACCATTTGTAATACAGACATAAACATCGCGCCCGCATTAATATCTAACCATTGGCTTGCTAATACATAGAAAATAGCAGGGGTTAATATTGGTGAAAGTAAGGTTGAGATTGTGGTACAAGTAACAGAAAGTGCGGTGTTACCTTTCGCTAAGTAAGTCATTACGTTTGATGAAGTACCACCCGGGCAAGAACCCACCAGAATCACACCAACTGCTAAATCAGCAGGTAAATCAAAGGCTTTTGCTAATCCGAATGCGATAGCAGGCATAATGATAAATTGACCTGCTACACCAATGAATACAGATTTAGGATGTTTAGCCACTTCACTGAAATCAGCAAACGTTAAGGTAATCCCCATACCAAACATTACTAAACCTAAAAGGTAAGGAATGAATGGTGCAAAAATTTTAAATTGTGCTGGGAAGAGAAAGGCGAGAAGAGCAAAAACAATCGCCCATAATGCGAAAGTTTTGCTCACAAAGTTAGTGAGTTTTAATAATGCTTGCATAGTTGCTTTCCTATTTTGTTAAAAGAATGAAAAGAGCGGTCAATTTTAAAGATGTTTTTTTGAGATGTCTATGTCTAACTTGTATTTGAAGATGCTTAGGAAGTGGTTGTTTGCCAAGCATTTTTATCGAGTAATTGACCAAAATGGCTTTCTACAAGAAGGCGAGTGATATTATTTTGAGGATTGGTAAAGATCTCTCTTGGTGTACCTGACTCGATAATTTCACCTTCATCCATCACCAAGACTTGATCCGCAATATGTTTGATAATCCCTAAGTGTTGTCCGACATAAATATAGGAAATACCTAAATGTTCTTGTAAATCTAGAATTAGATTAAGCAATTGAACACGAACAGAGGCATCTAATGTACCAAGTGCGTCATCGATAATAATCACTTCAGGCTGCAGAATGAGTGCACGAGCCAAAGCGATCCGCTGTTTTTGACTAACAGAGAGATGTTTAATTTTAAGATTGGTGTAATCAGGGTAAAGTCCTACTAACGAAAGGGTTTCAAAGATCTTTTGATTACGTGTTTCTTCATCCCAGTCGGTAATTAATCGCAGCGGTGCATCTAAGGCTTGGCCAATATTCAACCGAGGATTAAACGCTGAATTTGCATCTTGTAAAACCATTCGGATATGTTGTGCACGATAGTGAAAATCTTCAAATTGGAGCGGTAAATCATTAAATAAGATTTTCCCCGAAGTCGGGGGCGTAATCCCTGCGATCATTTTCACTAAGGTCGATTTTCCTGAACCATTTTTACCAATAATCGCAAGTGTTTCTTTCCGACTAAGCGAAAAGCTGACGTCCTTTACCGCATAAAACTGCTCAGAGCCAAAAAGTTTGGCTGGACCATCAAAGGTTTTACTGAGATTTTCCACTTTCAATAATGGCATTATTCGTTTCCTTTTGATTCTGTGTTGAGCGTAAGCGGTGAAGCGGCCACTTTATCTTTAAACTGCCGTTCTCGAAGGTTGATCGGATGATGGCAGGAGAATTCATGCTGTTTAATACGATAGCGGCTTGGTTTTTGAATACATTCACGTTGAGCGAAAGGACAACGTGGCCCTAAACGACAACCAATAGGCATTTGCTCCAAAATCGGCACTGTGCCTTCTAGTGTCCCTAATTTGCTTTTAAAATTTAAAGGACGACTAAAATCCGGCACAGAGTAAAGTAATGCCTGCGTATAAGGATGGTGAGGCATTTCTAATATTTGGTCGGTTGGCCCAGACTCTGTATTTTGCCCACAATAAAGGACGGAAATACTATCACACCATTCGCTGATACTTTTAAGATCGTTACTTGCTAATAAAATCGTTGTGCCTTGGTTTTGATTCATGCTCGAAAGCAAACGGAAAATTTGCAAGGCCGTAATAGATTCCAAAGAATTCGTGGGTTCGTCCGCAATTAA
Organism: Haemophilus sp. SZY H56; assembly: GCF_054332415.1. Taxonomy (NCBI): domain Bacteria; kingdom Pseudomonadati; phylum Pseudomonadota; class Gammaproteobacteria; order Pasteurellales; family Pasteurellaceae; genus Haemophilus; species Haemophilus sp. SZY H56. Next base: position 58,839 of record NZ_JBTGNX010000013.1, read on the forward strand.
TAGACGAGGTTGATTAGCCACTGCTACGGCGATCATCACTTTTTGGCCTTCACCTTCAGTGAGGTCATCTGGATAACTTGCCATAATGTCTTGGTGATCTTTAATACCTACACGGTGTAGCAATTCAATTGCGCGACGTTTTTTCCAACCAAACCATTGCCACCAACGGCCTTTAAAGGTCCAATTGGGAATACTTTGGATAAGCTGTTTGCCGATTTTTCGACTTGGGTCTAGGCAGCTTAATGGATTTTGAAAGATCATTGAAATTTCTTTTCCAACGATTTTTCGACGTTGATTAGGTGTCAGTTTAAGTAATTCAACATCATTAAAACGAAAACGGTCAGCCGTGACAATCCAGTTGTCTTTAATAGAATTACTGATTACTTTAGCAATTAAACTTTTACCTGAACCTGACTCACCGACAAGTCCTAGAATTTCACCTTCATTAAGCGAAAGATTGACACCGTCCACAATTTTTATGCGGCCGTTTGGTGTTTGAATTTCAATATTAAGATTGCGAATATCTAACAGCGCCATGGGTTACTCGTAATATTTATTGATTGCTTGACACAATCCGTTAGTAAAAATAATGCTTAATAAAATGGTAAAAATAATAGCAAAACCAGGTAATAAGACAGTCCAAGGCGCAAGATAAATTAACTCCAGTGAGTCTTTGATCATCGCCCCCCATTCTGGCATAGGGCGTTGCGCACCAAGAGAAATAAAGCTTAATGCTGTGATATCTAAAATTGCCACCACAAACGCACGAGCGATTTCTTGCGTATAGATGGCACTAATATTCGGCAAAATTGTGCTTTTTAATAGCTCCCAGTTTGAAATCCCATCTAATTTGAGTAAGAGAACATAGTCTTTTTTCAGCTCTTGCTGAATCGCTTGATAAATGGCATGCACAAAATACGGCAAAATAGCCAATAGGGTAGCAAACATCGCATTCATTAAGCTTGGTTCCATTAACGTGGAAATGATAATGGCAATCAGCAAAATAGGAATCGATAAAAAAGCATCAAAAAAATGACCTAAAAAACGCGCTTTAATCCCGTCAGACATACCCGCAAGAATACCTAGTGCGCCCCCAATAATTGCCACAGCGATAACCACCAAAAGGGATGAACCAAGAGTGTATTGTGTCCCCATTATTAATCGACTGAGTACATCTCGGCCAAGATCGTCCGTGCCAAAGAAAAAGGCGATACGACCTTTTTCTACCCAAGATGGCGGCATCAATTCTTCTCCCACAAACTCCATGCTTTCGCTATAAGGCATGATGAGTTTCGGGAAAATAGCGACCAAAATCAGGATAACAAATAAATAGAAACTAAATAATGCCACACGATTTTGGCGGAAAAGCAACCAAATTTGAAAGAAGGAGGTGCTTTCGCGAAATTCATCAGGTTCTCTATCTTGCATACCAGCCCTTCTTATTAAATGGATCTAACATAAACATCAGCGACTTGGCTAAGGTATCAATAATGATGATGCAAACACCGATCACTACGACACCAGCCGAAATACTGTTGTAATCTTGTTGGGTTACGGCATCAATCAGCCAACGTCCGATTCCTGGCCAACCTAAAACGTTTTCTACCAACATACATTGTGTTAATACTAAGGTAAATACGCGAGTAAGCTGTGGAATCAATAATGGAAATGTATTACGAAAAACGTAACGTTTTAAAATCGTCCATTTCGACCATCCACGTGTTACAGCCGCTTTGGCATATTCTTGTTGAAGTAAATAATCAGCTCGTTGCTGAATGATTCGGATAAATTCCATTGTCGGCAGAATACAAAGTACTAATGTCGGTAAGGCTAAATGCTGTAAAACGTTTTGTACGATTTTGGTTCTGTAAGGGACATCAACAAACCACATATCAATGGTAGGGAAGCCTGTGATAGGTTTGATTTCATACAGTAAATTATACTGCCCAATGGCTGCAATCTCCCAGCTTTGAATCGCTGCTACATAGAGTAAAATCGGGGCAAACCAGAAAATAGGAATAGACAAACCAATATTAGAGATACTTTGCAATGCACGTGCACAAGGGCGCTGATTATAGACCGCACTTAATACGCCGAGAGGAATACCTAAGATACAAGCCAATAAAAGTGCGGTAAAACAGAGCTCTAATGTGGGTGGTAATACCGTAAAAATTAAATCTTTTAACGATTCTCCGCCGTTATAGGTAATTCCTAAATCGCCCTGTAACAATGATGTAAGGTAATGATAATAAGCACTATAAATGTTGTTTGTGACAAGATCAGCATTGAGCGGATCTCGCATTAAAATCACAAAACTTAATACGGATAAAACCAATAATAAAATGCTTACCCAAATGACATAACGAATTGCTGAAAAGAGCATTATTTTTTCTCCTTATTTTTCATGAAATACAAGGTAGAAAAATTGATGCCCCCAAATGGGGTCATTTCAATTCCTTTTACATTACCACGTGCGACTAAAAGTCGTTTTACGTTTGCAATTGGCACAATAGGTAATTCGTTTAAAATGAGCTCTTGCGCATTGTTATACGCTTTAGAGCGTTCATACAAATGATTGGTGGATAGTGCACGATCCATCATCTTATCGAATTCAGGGTTACACCAATTGGATAGATTAGTGATTTCCTTTTGTGTATCACAACTTAAAATCGGGCGCATAAAACCGTCAGGATCAAGGTTTCCAGCAAGCCAACCCGTTAAGATTAAATCGTAATCTTCAGTGCCTTTGCGCAATTGTTCGATCAAAAACGTGCGCGTTACTGACCGCACTTTAATATCCACTCCTGCTTTGGCTAAATCCCATTTAATGAGTTCCGCCATTTTAATTGGTGCAGGGTTATATACTTGCTCTTCGTTTATTACCCACATCTTTAACGTGAGTTTTTTATCGCGTAACGTTTTTTCCGCTTCTGAGGGCTGATAATCATAAGAAAAATCAGGCGTATTAATTGCAGAAGCCCAAGAAATATCAGGGATAATGTTATTCGCTACGGTTGCTGTATTGTGGTAAATATTTCGCACAATTCTAAAACGGTTTAAGCTTTGCGAAATGGCTTGACGAATAGTTTTATCTTGCATTAATGGCTTTTGGAAATTGAAAGCCAAATAGGCCAAGTTCATTCCATCCGTAGATTGCAGATAATAACGATCATCTTTTTCGCTTAACAAACCGAGTTGGCTGACTTCAGGATAAGACGCGATTTGACATTCATTATTAAAGAATTTAATTAAACGCCCTGTACGATCCGCCGAAAGATCCACAATAATATTTTCAATTTTGGCTTTCTTTTCCCAATAAGCTTCATTGCGTATCAAGCGAACATATTGGTTATAAACGTAATCTTTTACTTGATAAGGACCCGTGCCAACAGGGTGTGTGTCCAATTGGGTGAGATTATCATCTGCACTTAATTGATACGCATATTCTTGAGAGAAAATAATAGAATATTGACTGGCAAGATGCGACAGAATTGAGGCATCGGGTTCAAACAGCTCAATCTTGACCTGATAAGGATTGGTTGCTGTGATACTTTTAATTTTTTGATTCAGCTTAATACTTTCAAAATATGGAAAGTGAACCTTTTTGGCTTGCTCGTGGAAGATTCTATATTGTGGATTTTTATAGGTTACTACGTCATCTGAAAGTGTTGGCAGATAAGTATCATGCCCTAAAACACGATTAATCGAAAAGACCACATCTTCTGCATTAAAGTCACGTGTTGGTGTAAACCAAGGAGTACGATGGAATTTCACCCCTTTACGAAGATTAATGAGAATTTGTTTACCGTCAGATGAAAGAGAATAGGATTGTGCTAATACTGGAACAAGCGCAGCACTATGGTCTTTAATATCAAACAATTTGTTATAAATTTGTTCCGTCACCACATTCATACTGGTGCCCGCGTCAGCAGTTTGCGGGTTAAAGGAAAAACCCGATGCATTCGTGCAGTATGTTAAGCCGTTTTCTGTCAGCATTTTGGGTATGCTTGGGGCGGCTTGTGCCAGATTAATTTGGCTCAACCCACACAATAAAAAACAAAAAGTGACATTTCGACGTAACATAGCTTTATCATTAAAGACCGTTTTGTGATAAATTGAGTGAATTGTAAAATATCTTGGCAAAAATGGCTAGTTATTGGATTTTTAGGATATGTTTAAATCAATTAATCGGGAAATTAATCAAATAATCAATCGTGGATTTGACCGCACTTTACGTTTAGCTGTGACAGGGCTAAGTCGAAGCGGTAAAACAGCCTTTATTACGAGTTTGATTAATCAATTGTTACATATTAATCAAGAGGGAAATGCTCATCTTCCTTTATTTGAGGCTGCTCGAAATCAATCTATTTTAGCGGTAAAACGTGTTCCTCAGCAGGATTTAAGTATTCCACGTTTTGATTATGAAGCGAATCTCAATGATTTAATGAATAATCCTCCACAATGGTGTCAATCTACTCGAGGCGTAAGTGAAACACGCCTTGCTATTCGTTTTGAACGCCAATCGGGCTTACTTCGTCATTTTAAAGAACGTGGCACATTATATTTAGATATTTTTGATTATCCTGGTGAATGGTTATTGGATTTACCTTTGCTAAATCTAGATTTTCAACAATGGTCGCTCGAACAAGCCAAAATTACATCGGGTATTCGTCAACAGTTTGCGCAAGATTGGTTGGATAAACTGAAAAAACTCGACCTAAGTGCGGTCGTCAATGAAGATGTTTTAGCGCAGATTGCAAAATCTTACACCGATTATTTGCTTGCTTGTAAAGCAGAAGGAATGCAATTTATTCAACCTGGCCGATTTGTTTTACCTGGTGAATTAGAAGGCGCACCTGTATTACAATTTTTCCCGTTATTGCATTTGTCCGAGGAGCAATGGCAAAAATTGAAAAGAGAGGCGAAATCCAATAGCTATTTTACCGTGTTGAATAAGAGATATGATTATTATCGTAATAAGGTAGTGAAAGGCTTTTATGAAAATTATTTTTCCACCTTTGATCGCCAAGTAATTTTAGCCGATTGCTTAACACCATTAAATCATAGCCAACAAGCTTTTATTGATATGCAAACAGGGCTTAATCAGCTTTTCAAAAATTTCCATTATGGAAAACGTAATTTACTTAATCGCTTGTTTTCCCCAAATATTGATAAGCTCATGTTTGTGGCAACAAAAGCCGATCATATCACGACAGATCAAATTCAAAATTTAATTAGCCTAATGCGCCAATTGGTGCAAGAGGGTGGTCGTCATGTAGAATTTGAGGGGATTGATACAGAATATACGGCAATTGCTGCGATTCGAGCGACAAAACAAGTTTTAGTTAATCAAAACGGTAAACAAATCAAAGCTATTCAAGGAGTGCGTTCTGTAGATAAGCAACTTATTACGCTTTATCCGGGGTCTGTACCAAGTAAACTACCTAGTGCAGAGTTCTGGTCAAAACAATCTTTTGATTTTGATTCCTTTGAACCTCAAGTTTTACAACAAGGTGAAAGCATTCCGCATTTAAGAATGGATGCAGTTTTACAGTTTTTATTGGCGGATAGGTTTGATTGATAGAAAAGTCAAATCAATTTAATTGTCAAATATTTAATATAAACCACTATTTTTTTATTGGTATTTAGGTAGAATTAATTTGAGTCTTTCTAAAGTAAAGGAGCTTATAATGAAAATGAAAACTCTCTTAGCATTAGCAATCAGCGGAATTTGTGCTGCTGGCGTGGCAAATGCACATGACCATATGGCAAAACCAGCAGGTCCTTCAATCGAAGTAAAAGTACAACAATTAGATCCTGCAAATGGTAACAAGGATGTAGGGACTGTAACTATTACTGAATCAAATTATGGTTTAGTGTTTACACCAAATCTACAAGGTTTAGCTGAAGGTTTACATGGTTTCCACATTCATGAAAATCCAAGCTGTGATCCAAAAGAAAAAGACGGTAAATTAACCGCAGGTTTAGCGGCTGGCGGTCACTGGGATCCTAAAGGTGCAAAACAACACGGTTACCCATGGCAAGATGATGCTCACTTAGGTGACTTACCTGCTTTAACTGTATTACATGATGGTACAGCAACTAACCCTGTTTTAGCGCCACGTCTTAAAAAATTAGATGAAGTTCGTGGTCATTCTATTATGATTCACGCAGGTGGTGACAACCACTCAGATCATCCAGCTCCACTTGGCGGTGGCGGCCCACGTATGGCATGTGGCGTGATTAAATAATTCGATTATCGAAAGATAAAAAAGTGCGGTCAATTTTGATCTGACCCCAAAAAGTTAGACTGTTATTTAAAGGATTGTTTTCGATATTGTACCGGACTCAGTCCTTTTAA